>QCDG01000001.1 GCA_003280995.1 Prochlorococcus sp. AG-355-A09
CTTAGCTTCGCAGCCAGAACGATTAGGTGAATGGAGAAGAATTCTTCAAGATTCACTTGGTCTTACAAGGGATGACTTTGGACCTAATAGTGGAATTGTTCTTTTTGAAAGGCCTGAAGGTGTCATCGAGAGAGCTGATAGGTTAGAAGCGAATGAAGAATTGCCATTTATTATCATTGATGCAGCAGAAACCTCTGTTGAAATTCCAATACTTCAATTCCCATTATGGGTTGCATTTGCTGGTTCAGATAATGAAATTTACGATGATCTTGAACTAAACTAACCTTTATGAATATCTTAATAATTTTTGCAAGTTATCTTTTAGGATCACTTCCGACAGGTTTTTTAATTGGAAAATATCTCAAAAATATAGATCTAAGAACTATAGGTTCTGGATCTACAGGTGCCACAAATGTCTTAAGAAATGTTGGGAAATGGCCAGCACTTTTTGTATTTATCATTGACGTTGGGAAAGGCCTTATTGCAGTAAAAATTGCTCAATATTACACAGATCAAGGACTAATAGAAGTTATAGCAGGGATATCCGCTATCTCAGGACATATTTGGCCAATATGGCTTAGAGGTAAAGGAGGGAAAGCAGTTGCAACTGGATTAGGTATGTTTTTAGCTCTTTCTTGGAAAGTTGGACTCGCATCTCTTGGCATTTTTTTAATAGTCCTAACAAAAACTAAATTTGTTTCTTTATCAAGTATTTCAGCTGCAATCTTACTTCCTATTTTTATGTTTTTTTACCTAGGTAAATTTATGCACTCATACTTTTTTATAAGTTTAATTGTTGCATTATTAGTAATCTGGAAACATAGAACAAACATAACAAGATTGCTTAAGGGAGAAGAATCCAAAATTAATCAGAATCAATAGATTTAAATATTTCTATTAGAGCTTTATTAGGATCTATAGCTTTTGAAATTGATCTACCGATGACCAACTTAGAAGCGCCATTATCTATAGCTTCATAGGGAGTCATAATTCTATTTTGATCATCTTTATTGTCAATATTTAATCTGATACCTGGTGTAATAAGTTCAAAATTATCCTTATAAATGGATCTCAACATTTTTACCTCCCAAGGGGAACAAACACATCCATCTAATCCGCCATCAAAAGACAACTTTGCAAGTCTCAATACATTTTCTTCAATTGAATTATTTCTATCAAGATCAGTTTGAAAATCTTTAAGAGAAAAGCTTGTTAAAACTGTTATTCCTACAACCAATGGAGGTTTTACACTGACTGAGGCGGCTCCTTCTAAAGATGCTTTTTTCGAATACTTAAGAGCTTTTAAACCTGCTGAAGCATGAATAGAAATTATATCAACCCCTAATTTTGAAACTTGGAAACATGCTGCACACATGGTATTTGGAATATCATGAAATTTTAAATCTAAAAAAATTTTTTTATTTAAACCTTTTAATATTTCGATAACTCTTGGACCTTCCCTAACAAAAAGTTCTAAACCAACTTTAACCCACCTAATATTAGGACATTTTTCCAAAAGTAATTTTGATTGACTGACATCTAATCCATCAATTGCCAAAATTATTTTATCTTCTGAATTAAATCTTTTATTCATCAATTTTCAGTTTTCAAACCTTTTAATTATTTTTTTTCCAATTTGCAAAATTTTTCCTTCCAAATCATTTTTTGAATTAAAAACCAAATCAGGATTTATTACTTTTTGACTATCAATTTTTACACCCCCGCCTCTAATAGATCTTTTGGATTCGCTGCTAGATTTGAAAAGTTTTAGAGCACTTAACAAGTAGAAAAACTTTACTGGAAAAACTACTTCTTTTAAAGAAATCTCTGGAATTTCTCCAACTTTTTCATTGTATCCAAGGAATAATTTTTCGCAGTTTAATTGCGCCTTTAATGCTTCTTCGGCCCCATGGAATAAAGTAGTAACTTCTAAAGCCATTCTTCTCTGTAATTCACGAGGATTTGAGTTTTCCAGAAAACTTAAATCTAATTCAGTAAGTAATTCAAAATAGGTGGGTATTATATTATCGGGGACTTTTTCTAATTTTGAATACATTGAAAGAGGATCTTCAGTTAAACCGACGGTGTTAAATTCAGATTTGCTCATCTTCTTAACTCCATCTAAACCTGTCAAAATTGGCAGCAGAACACCAAATTGAGGGTCTTGTTTAAAATGCCTTTGAAGATCTCTTCCTATTGCAATATTAAATTTCTGATCTGTGCCTCCAAGCTCAATATCTGATTGAACAACTACCGAATCGTAACCTTGTAATAGTGGATATAAGAATTCATGCAAAGAAATTGGAACTTGCGCAGTGTACCTTTTATTAAATTCTTCCTTAGCTAGCATTTGACTAACTGTTGCACTCCCCATCAAGTCAATTATCGAATTAAGATTTAATCCTTTTAACCATTCACTGTTGTATCTAATTTCTATTCTATCTTTTGCATCAAAATCTAAAATAGATTCATTGGCTGGCTTTCCCATCCCTAGTTGGGTTAAGTATGTTTTTGCATTATCCTTAACTTGTTTTTCCGATAACTGAACTCTTGTTTTATTTTTTCCAGTTGGATCTCCAATTTGAGCAGTAAAATCCCCAATAATTAAAACTGCAATATGTCCATTATCTTGGAATGCCCTAAGTTTTTTAAACAATATGCTGTGCCCAAGATGAATATCGGTTCCAGTTGGATCGATGCCGAGTTTAACCCTTAATTTTTTATTATTTTTTTTCGCATTATCAATTATCTCAGAAAAGGTTTGATCTGTTCCCTTAAGTGGAAAATACTCTTCTATTCCTCTTGACAGCCATGATGGCAATTTTAAATTATCTGTCATGAAGCTTTAACTGTTAACTTTAAGAAGTTTTATCAAGTTCATCCTTCATTCTTATTAAGGTTTTATTCATTTGATCGAACATTTGATCAGGAGTAATCCCAAATTGACTTAATTGTGTCTTTAATTGTTCTACTGTCATTTTTGCTTGAAAATCTTCAGATAATTCAAATCTCTTCATAAAAACCTTATAACGATCCATAAGAGATTCCATTTTTTTTATAAACATTTTTTTACCTTCTCTGTCAAATTTTCCATAATCAGAGCCAAGTTTCATAAGTTCTTGGTAATCTGTAAAAAGCTTTTTAGCTTCTTCTTGAACGATGTCTGACTCAAAGAATCCCATTTCTATTTTTTTACTTCGCAGATTAAGGCTCAATTACAAGATAACAAGAATCTTTTAAATTGATTAGAAGATTAATAAATTTTAGTTTATAAATAATTCTTTGATTTATATTTTTTCAGAATTAAATTTAGTAAACATGTTTTATAAATATTGGAAAAATTTAACCTAAATAATATTTCAAACCAAAATAGACAATTTGAACTATTTGGTTCAAATGTAAATACATCAATAAATTTTCAAAACTCAAATAATCTAAAAATCAAAGGCGAAATCCTTACTGCATGGAGGGATAAAATATATAATCACCAATTCAAAATTTCAAAAGATACTCATAATAAAACTTTTCACCAAACAAGTCTTCCTATAAATACAATTTCCGATGAAAGAAAAATTGATCCGTTTTCCTTGCAGCCATTATCATTGAACTTTTGGAGAACCAATCAATTTATACACAATGGGCCAGCAATGTATTTTGTAATTGACTCGATGGAGAGTTCTAAAATAATCCTTTATATAGGAGAAACAAATTCAGCAAATAAAAGATGGAAGGGAGAACATGACTGTAAAAATTACCTCATGAACTATAAAGAAGCCCTAGCTCATAACAATCTCTCAAGTCACCAAGATATTCGTTTCTTCTTAGATGTACCTAAAGAAGTAAAATTAAGACGTAAATTAGAACAGCAACTGATATATTTATGGTTACCACCTTTTAATAAAGAAACTCGAGATAGGTGGGCAACTACTTTCACAAACAATTAAAAGTTAATTAAAACCATTTTACAAATGCAATTTTCCACATTCCAAAAAAATCTAGATAACTGGCAAGGTGCTTCATTAATTTTTGGAGTTTTAGAGGAAGAAATTGCAAGCCAACTTGAAAACATAAAATTTGTTATTGACCCAAAATTATTACTAAAAAAAGTTACTCAAAAAAAATTTAAAGGAGAAAAAGGAAAAATTTTATGCTTTGAATTTTTAGATCAAAAATTAGAAACTTTATTCATAGTTGGTCTCGGCAAATCAAAAGACCTAAATAAAAGTGATATTAAAAACTCAATAGGAAATCTAGTTAGGAAAACTGTTGATAAAAATGAAAAAATGAGCATCTTGCTGCCTTGGGAATTTATAAATTCACAACTAGAAATAAATCAATTAGCAGAGTCAGTCAGATTATCTGCCTATAAGGACAATAGATTCAATAAGAAAAAAGATGAAAAGAAAGTTCTTAAAGAAATAGAGTTTTTGAATTTGCAAAAATTTGAGAATATTAGCTTTGAAGAGACAGCTCAAATATGTGAAGGTGTAGAACTAGCAAGAAGACTTGTAGCCGCCCCTCCAAATAGCCTTACTCCTCAGGAAATGTCTATGCAAGCTTCTCAAATAGCTAAAGATCATGGTTTGGGAGTAAAAATTTTAGAGGCAAAAGATTGTGAAGATTTAGGGATGGGTGCATATTTAGCTGTAGCAAAAGGATCTGATCTAGATCCTAAATTTATACATCTTACTTTAAAGTCAGAGGGACCTATAAAAGAAAAGATTGCACTTGTTGGGAAGGGTTTAACCTTTGATTCTGGAGGATACAATCTGAAAGTCGGAGCCTCTCAAATTGAAATGATGAAATATGATATGGGCGGAAGCGCTGCAGTTTTAGGAGCTGCAAAAGCACTTGGGGCAATAAAACCAAAGGGATTAGAAATTCATTTTATTGTGGCATCTTGCGAAAACATGATAAATGGATCTGCAGTACATCCTGGGGATGTAGTTAAAGCATCTAATGGTAAGACAATTGAAATAAATAACACTGATGCAGAGGGTAGACTTACATTAGCTGATGCTTTAACTTACGCATCAAATTTAAAACCTGATTCAATAATAGATCTCGCCACTTTAACAGGAGCTATTGTTGTTGCATTAGGGAATGATGTAGCTGGATTCTGGAGTAATCATGATGATCTAGCAAATGACCTAAAAGCTGCATCAGCCCAGTCTGGAGAAGAATTATGGCAAATGCCTTTACAAAAATCTTATAAAGAAGGGTTAAAGTCTCATATAGCTGACATGAAAAATACAGGTCCTAGAGCAGGTGGGTCAATAACTGCAGCTTTGTTTTTAGAGGAATTCTTTGATAAAGAGATTAAATGGGCTCATATTGATATTGCTGGGACTTGTTGGACTGATAAGAATAAGGGAATAAATCCATCAGGTGCAACCGGTTTTGGAGTTAAAACTCTTGTTCAATGGATTAAAAATAAATAACTATATTTAAAATCATTCAGTCCAAAGATTTATTGATCTAGCGTTATCTCCCCATAATTTATCCAATCTCTGATCTCTCCCACATGAGAATCTATAGAACTTATATTTTAATTCATTTCTCTCAGCAAAATCCTGATGATATTCTTCAGCTAACCAAAATTTACTTTTTGATTTTAGTTCTACAGATATTTTTTCTAATGGCACTCGCAATTCATTAGAGGCCGAAAGAATTGCATTTTTTGCATCACTTTCCTCCGTTTCATTTTTGAAAAAGATCACTGGCCTATAAGAATCTCCACGATCACAAAATTGACCCTTGCCGTCTAGAGGATCAATATTTCTAAAATAGAGCCTAAGAATCTCGGGTAAAGTTACCAATTGGGAATCATAGTCCACCAAAACCACTTCCTGATGTCCTTCATGATTTTCGTAGTTAGGATTTAGTAAATCTCCACCTGAATAACCACTTTGTACAAAATTTATCCCCCTTAATGACTCTAAATCATGTTCTAAACACCAAAAACAACCTCCTGCAAGAATCAATTCCTCTGCAAAAGCGTTTACAGGGTTGATAAACATTGAAAGAGCAATAATTAAAGGTAAAAAATATTTCATTTTTTTATTATAAATTTTAAATAATAGAATTAATAATCTCTTTAGCAGCTCTCTGGACTACGCCCTCTTCTCCTAATTCTTTTTTTAAAAAAGCATAACCTTTTTTAATTTTTATTTTTTCTGACTTTCCATCAAGAATCCTACAAGATTTATAGAAAATTTTCTTTTCATCAAACTCCTTTTGTACAAACTCAGGGATTATTAATTTATTAACTAACAAATTTACAGGGGAAATAAATTTTACTTTAAAATTGAGAATTTTTTTAGCAATAAAAGCAGTTACCCTACTTACTCTATAACCAACAATCTGAGGGATTCCATATAAAGCTAATTCCATATTAACTGTCCCAGATTTACAAAGAGCAATTTTAGTGAGGGAATAAATATAAGGCTTTAATTTTGCACTATCTTTTTGCGAAATCACAAGTCCTTTAACTTGATATTTTCTAAAGGCTTTTTTGAATATTTCATCAAAAGCATCCCGACAGGAGGGAATATAGACAACCAAACTTGGATATTTTTGTTGTAGTTTTTTAGCTGATTTCATAAAAGTAGGTAATATATATCGCAATTCTTGAGGTCTTGATGCGGGCATTAAAAGTATGATGCTTTGATCTTGGCCAAGGTTTAAGATAGTTCTGGCATCTTTCTTTAGAGGAAGTTTTTTTGTTAAATCAATCATTGGATGTCCAACCCAAAAAACATTTCCGCCCCTCTTTTTATAAAATGCTGCTTCTTTCTTGAAAATTGCAAAAATCTTATCAGAAAACTTTATTAGATTTGTTGTAGTATTATTGCCCACTCTCCAAGCCCACTCTTGAGGAGCAATATAGTAAAAAATTGGGATTTTAGTCTTCGATCTTTTTAATTTAGTACCAATTTTTATATTGGGTCCCATATAGTCGATCAAAATTAAGCAATCAGGAGGATATTTTTTTAGTAATTTGTAGAACCTTTTTTGAATTCTTATTGTTGGGATAATAAGAGGTAAAGCCTCCCAAATTCCTATTGCACTAATTGATGTAGTATCTTGAAGAATTTTTACACCTTCTTTCTTCATCATTTCCCCGCCTAATCCGCAAATTTCTAAATCTATAGATTTTTTTTTAGCTTCATCTAATAATGCTTTAGATAACAAACTTCCATGCAAATCTCCAGAGACTTCTCCAGTACTTATAAATATCTTTTTATTCATATATTCACTACAGGCATTGGTCCTCTTCTTTCTTTAGATATTGACTCTTTTAAAAAACTACATAATCTTGTAGATGAAATATCTAATTCTCCTTTCATTACCTTTTCTAATGAATTTGAAATAGCCTCATTAGATTTAAAAAGTAGATTCCAATTGCTTTGAAGTAATTTTAAGTCAAAATCTTTATTCTCCATTAAACCACTTCTCTTAATTCCAATCCTATTTAAACCTCTCAATCTTCCTGGATGTCCTTCGGCCAAACAAAAAGGAGGTACGTCTCTATCTACTCTAGTCATCCCTCCAATCATTGCTAAATATCCAATATGTACAAACTGATGAATACCTAAACAACCGCCAATAATAGCTTTATCTTCAATCTTTACATGGCCTGCAACTTGAACACTATTTGATAAAACTATCCTATTACCAAGTTCACAATTATGGCCGATATGAGTGTAAGCCATCAACAAATTATTATTTCCAATAACTGTTTTCTCTCCTTCATCAGTTGCCTTATTAATAGTTACACATTCTCTAAAAGTATTATTATCTCCAATAATTACTTCAGTATGGGCCCCTTTATATTTAAGGTCCTGGGGATCAAGACCTATAAAAACATTTGGGAAAACTTTATTATTAATTCCAATTTGAGTTCTTCCTGAAATAACAGCATTCGGTCCTATTTCGGTTCCTTTCCCGATAGTTACATCAGGACCGATAATAGCTCCTTGAGAGACAATAACCCCATCATGTAATTCGGCACTTGGATCAACATAAGCATTTGCGTGCACTTTTACACCACTAAAGCCTGAGTTTAATTCAGTATTTTTATGATCCATATTCCTAATCAACTAATGAAAACATTAATTCTCCAGCACAAACCAACTTCCCATCAACGTGCGCCTCACCTTTAACCTTCCCAAATCTTTGTCTTTTAATAGACAATAACTCACAAGAAATTATCAATTGATCTCCTGGCACAACTGGTTTTCTGAATTTAACATTATTGATTCCAGCAAAGACGAAAAGTCCTTTAGGAAGATCAGGCATTTGCGTTACTATGATTCCACCAACTTGAGCCATTGATTCAACAATAAGAACCCCAGGCATCAAGGGTCTCTCAGGAAAATGTCCCTGAAATTGAGGCTCATTTATAGTTACATTTTTTACTGCAACTGCTCTCTCCCCAGGGATATTCTCTATGACTTTGTCCACAAGAGCGAAAGGATATCTGTGAGGTAACAAACCTAGTATGTGCTCAGAAGAAAGTTGATTATTTTCACTAGATAATTTCTTTTTCAAAACAATTAAAGATAAAGTTAATTTTTTAGCGATGAGGCCAACAAAGCATTTAAAGAATGTGATCCTTTATAAACTAAAATTTGGGCCTTAGGTAACCCTACCAAAGCCAAGTCCCCAATTAGGTCTAAAATTTTGTGTCTTATTGGTTCATTATCAAATCTTAATGGTGGATTAACCCATTTTTCACCATCACAAACAAGAGCATTTTCTAAACTTCCGCCTTTTATTAATCCAAGTTCACTTAACTCTTGAAATTGATCTTTAAAACCAAATGTTCTGGCAGGAGCTATCATTTCAACAAAACTTTTTGGATTTAAATCAATCACAAAAGTTTGATTTCCTATCGCTTTATAGGAAAAACTTATAGTGGATATAATTGTAGTCTTTTCATAAGGAGTTGCTGCTATAACTGAGTCTTCTTTATTTAAAATTATTGATTGATTAATCTCCTGAAAGAAATTATCAGGTTTAGGTGCTTTTTTTATCCCTACCTCTTCAAAATCTCTAACCCACTGGATTGCCGATCCATCTAAAAGAGGAATCTCTTTCCCATCAACCTCAATATGTATATAACTTAACCCACAACCGGCAAGTGAAGATAATAAATGTTCAATAGTATAAAGATTTCTCCCACCTAATTTAACCGCCGTACAAAGCATAGTACTTCCAATTAAATCCTGAGTTAATTTAAAAATTTCGTTAGGTTTATCCCTAAAAGAAACATAATATCCTTCTTTCTCATAGGGAGAAATTGTAACTCTCGTTTTTTCTCCACTGTGTAGGCCTATACCCTCTCTGGAGATAACACCAGACAAGGTATAACAAGAATCATAATTAGCAGGCCAAGAAAACACTTAAAACTTCCATCCAACTCCTAGTGTATATCTCCAATCTCCACTTAGGTCCTTACTAGCAACATCTAATCTTAATGGACCGATTGGTGTTTTAACCCCAACTCCCCCTCCAAGGGAAAAGCCAGAACCTGATTTCTGCAATAATTTACCAGGTTTTCCTGGGACATCATTTTGAGAGCCTAAATCACTTCCGGCATCAACAAATAAAGCTCCCGATATCATTCTCCAAACAGGGAATCTATATTCTGCAGTACCTTCAACAAAACTTTTACTTACAGCCAAATCACATGATCCCCATCCTCTAATAGATGATGTCCCTCCCATACAAAATGCTTCGTAGGGAGGCAATTCCCCAAGAATAGTTCCAGCCTTAAATTGAAACCCAATAGCTTGAGGACAGTCTTCACTAGTAGCATTGTTAGACTTACATGCTTTCGTTAAATTTATTAATTTTGTTGGTATAAAAAATGAATATGAGGCTCTCATTCTATTAAAAGTTGGAGAATTTTTTCCCATTGAGACAAACTGTTCAGTACCAAAGCTTAATTTGTTACCTGAAGTTGGGTTTATGGAATTATTCAAATTATTTCTAGATGCACTTGCAATAACACTCACTAATGTATTTTCATCAGGGCATGAACCATCATTTGGAGTAAATCCAATACAAATAATATCAGTTATGTTTCCTGTTGTTGGAGTCATATCACCATAAGGTTTTTTGTTTCCATCACCATCAATCATCTTTACTCTCTTAAAGTTCATTCCTGCAAGAACTCTCCATTTAGCGATCTGAAATGGATCTCCCCCATTTAATGGCCTTGAGAAAGAAAATCCACCTCCTGTTTTTTCTAAAACTACTGAAGAGAAGGAATCTGTACTTTCAGTTGTTGTATCATCAACCGCATAAATCCTTCCATTTTCACTACTTTTAAATTCTTGTGGATAATCTCTGCTTAAATAAAGATTTGTTCTAAAAGATGTTTTATGTTTATCTCCTTTTATCCATGGATCAGATAATGAAAAATTATAAGTGGTTGAATATTCTCCGAAATTAAGATTTAAATTTGTAGACCATGCTCTTCCTAGTGTATTTGTTTCCTGCAAACCAATTGAGGCAAAAATACCAGAACCATTGCTATAACCAAGTCCACCTGTTAACGATCCTGTTCTTTGCTCACTCAAGTCTAAAAAAATTATGACTTGACCAGGATTTAAATTATCAGGGCCAAGAGAAACCTTTACATCATCAAATAATGATGTGGCATAGAGTCTGCCGATGTCAGCTTCTAAAATTTTTCTATTAAAAATTGTGCCAGGTTGTGTTTTTAATTCTCTCTTTATAACCCAGTCTTTTGTTTTCCCTTTTCTAGGTTTTCCATCAATAATAAATTCACCATCAGAATTTGGGAATCTTATTTTTACGTCAGATATAATGCCCTCAGAAACTTTTAATATTATTACTCCGTTCTCAGAGATTCTATCGGGGCCATTAATTCTAGCTAAAGAATAACCCGCTTTTTCATAACGTTTTTTTATTATTTCTATCTTATTTTGAAATTCCTTTAGGTTAAGAGTTGTTCCATAATAATTTTTAAAAATATCATCTATGTATTCATTAGGAATTACGGAGTTTTTTGGTTTAAGTTCAACTTTTTTCAAAATTGGATTAGGCACTACATTTACTATTAGCCTTACACCTAGTGGTCCATCTTGAGACTTTATTTTAACTCCTGAAAACCAACCACTAGCATAAATTGCATTGAGGTCTTTGTTTAAAATTTGATTATCAACAATACTTCCAGGCTTTATGCTCATGGAATCATATGCAGCCAATTCAAGTTTTCTACCCTCAGGATGATTTTCCCAACCTTCGATAATTATTTCTGAAATAAGGACACTTTCTTCACTAATATCATTATTATTTTCTGCGAGAAGAAATTTTTTCTCTTTTTTAATATCAATCCCTTGAAATAAAACATTATTAATATTTGGGCTTTCTAAGGTTTCTATTGATTGATCAACGTCATTTGGTAAAAACTTAGCAGCCAGCTCTGAATTATTTGATATCGAAATCAATGGAGCGCTGGCAACATTTATGAAAATCTTTCCAAATTTTAAAAAATGTTTTTGCATAGTACTTGTTTAAGATAAGTAAATCATTATTTATTCAATTAGGCTTAAGAGAATCGTTTATTCTTCGGTGAATTTCACTATAAGCTTCGATTAAACCACCTAAATCATTTCTAAATCTATCTTTATCAAGACTCACAATTATATCATTTTTTTGATTTAGATCCCACAATCTACAATTATCAGGGCTTATTTCATCCCCGAGAACAATATTATTTCTAAAATCATAACCAAATTCCAATTTAAAATCTACAAGTTGAAGTTGAATATTTTTAAAAAAACTTTTCAAGATTAAATTAATTTTTAAGGTTAAATTTATTATTAACTCTAAATCATGAGAGCTTAATATTTTCATTAATTCAATTCTATCTTTTGTAATGAGGGGATCATTAAGTTCATCATTTTTAAGATAGATATCAATTAATGGTTTTGATAACAAAGTTCCAGGTTCAATAGTGGTTTGTTTGCACAAAGAACCATAAGCAGTATTTCTTAGAACAATTTCTAATGGAATTACTTTTATTTTTTTTGCAATCATAGTATTTTCATTTTCAAGTTCAATAAAATGAGTTGGAATATTTTTCTTAATTAGAACCTCAAAAATTCTTGCACTTATTAAGCAATTAAGTTTGCCTTTACCTTCAAATTTTTCTTTTTTTAACGCATTGAACGCTGTAGCTTCATCTTTAAATTCAATTTTTACTTTATTTTCATCATCATGAGCAAATACTTTTTTTGCTTTACCTTCATAAATCAACTCAAATTTATTATTCATTAACTTAAAACCTCATTATTATTACTAAAGTACTTTTTTATAATTAACATAAATATTAAAGATCAACTTTAAATGATTTTATTTTCAGTTTAACTGATTATTCATCGAAACCTCATAACCTTAAAAAACAAATATATGGGAATTAATTCATCTATTTCTAGAGATTTTATAAGATTGGAAAATATTTTAATAATTGGAAATGGCGGGAGAGAAAACTCTTTGGCTTGGGCTATTCAAAAAAATGCATTAGTTAAAAAAGTTTATTTAATACCTGGTAACGCTGGTTCAGAAAGAATAAATAAATGTGAAAGAATAAAAATTGATATAAATAATAAAAATGAACTTGTCGAAAAACTTGATTTTTATAAGATAGATTTAGTCGTTATTGGACCAGAAATACCTCTAGCAAATGGATTAGCTGATTTTCTTCGGGAAAAACATTTTAAAGTGTTTGGTCCTAATAAAGATGGGGCAAGACTTGAATTTAGTAAATCTTGGGCGAAGGAATTTATGCAAGACGCAAATATTCCAACTGCAAACTTTTGGAAAGTCAATTCTCTAGGAGAAGCTAAAAAAATTATTAATTCATCAACAATTCCACTAGTAGTAAAAGCTGATGGTTTAGCTTCAGGTAAAGGTGTTTTTATTCCTAACTCAAAAGAAGAATGCTGTAAAGCCGCAGAGGCAATTTTTAATGGAAGATTTGGCAACTCTGGGAATGTAGTTGTTCTAGAAGAAAAAATTCAAGGACCGGAAGTTTCAGTTTTTGCTTTGTGCGATGGAAAGAGATATACATTACTTCCAACAGCCCAAGATCACAAACGACTTAATGAAAAAGATAAAGGTCCAAATACAGGAGGCATGGGGGCTTATTCTCCTGCCCCATTATTAACAGAAGATTACCTCGATAGAATCATCAAAGAGATAATTGAACCTACAATAAATGAACTAAATAAAAGAAATATTAACTATAGAGGCGTAATTTATTTTGGTTTAATGATCACAAAATCTGGGCCCAAGGTTATAGAATATAACTGCAGATTTGGTGATCCAGAATGCCAAACAATAATGCCCTTGATGGATCAAAATTTTGTATTTCTTTTAGAAAAATGTTCAATGGGAAGTTTAACTGGTGATGAAAAAATGAATGCTTCCGATAAAGTTAGTGGTTGTGTAATTGCTACCTCAAAAGGCTATCCTTACAAATATGAAACTGGTTATCAAATAAAAATAGGCAAGATTGATTCAAAAGATTGTCAAATTTTTGACTCAGGAACTTCTTTGAGTGAAAGTGGCAAATTACTGACTGCTGGAGGTAGAGTCTTAAGTATTGTCTGTCAAGATAAAGACTTCGATACGGTTTTTGAAAAAGCATACAAAAATTTAAAAGAAATTCATTTTGAGGGTATTTACTATAGAAATGACATAGGTCATCAGGTGAGAAAAAACTTTACTACGGGGAATTAGGCTTATGGTGGATACCAATAATCGAGAAAGTAGAAAATATAACATCCCCGATAATGAAGATATGAATACTAACTATTGGATTAATGGACTTCTAGCTTGGTGGAGTGGGTTCAGTTTAAGAACAAAGTTATTAGCCATAGCAACTCTTGTCGTGAGCCTCCTAATGACAGGAATAACTTTTTTTGCATTAAATAGTATTCAAAGAGATGCAGGAATGAATGATACTAGATATGCTCGAGATCTTGGCTTATTGTTATCTGGGAATGTTACAGAATTAGTTGCTAATAACCAAAAAAAGGAAATTTCAAATGTAGCTGAAAAGTTTTGGAGATCAAGTCGAAACCTGCGTTATATATTCTTTACTGATGCTGAAGATATTGTTCAACTTGGGATACCGATCAGTGCAACACCAACAAGCTCAGACAGTCAGTTTCAGCTCACTAGAAAATTAAAACTTCCTTCAGAATTGAAGAAAAGACCACAATTCCCTCTGGTCAGGCAGCATGCGACCCCTCAAGGTCAAGTAACAGATGTATTTGTCCCAATGTTATGGAAAGGCAAATACCTTGGAACTTTAGCTTTGGGAGTCACTCCTAATAAAAAAGCACTAGCCAGTGCTGCCTTAACTAGAGAAGTAACCATTGCAGTTTTTATCTCTATTTGGGTTCTAGTAATCCTTGGAGCTGTATTTAATGCACTGACAATTACAAGACCAGTCAGAGAATTAGTAAGAGGTGTTAGAGAAATTTCAAGAGGAAATTTTAAATCCAGAATTTCTTTACCCATGACAGGTGATCTAGGAGAACTCTTAAATGGATTTAACCGAATGGCAACACAATTAGAAAATTATGATGAAGCTAATATAGAAGAACTAAAAGCTGCACAAATTAAGCAGCAATCTTTAATAGCTACAATGGCTGATGGCGCAATATTATTAGACTCACAAGGCAAGATTGTACTTACTAATCCAACAGCAAAGAGGTTATTTCGTTGGGAAGGAAGATTTCTAGAAGGTAAACATTTTTTAAATGAAATCCCTGAAATTTTATCCAACGACTTACATACAAATATAGAATCTATTCTAAAAAGGGAAAAGGAGAAAGACGATTTAAGATTCAGTTTAGGAGAACCAGCAAGAACCTTAAGAATTGTCTTGCAATCAGTCTTAGATACAAATAAAGTTGAATTAAAAGGAATTGCTGTGACAATCCAAGATTTAACTAGAGAAGTTGAACTTAACGCGGCACAAAATAGATTCATAAGCAATGTTTCACATGAATTAAGGACACCACTTTTTAATATCAAAAGTTATGTAGAGACCTTACATGATTTAAAAGATCAGCTTACTGATGAAGAACAATTAGAATTTTTGGGAATTGCAAATTCAGAGACTGATAGGTTAACAAGACTTGTAAATGATGTTTTAGATTTATCTAGATTGGAGTCTGGGAAAATTGTTCAGTTAGATCAAATGGACGTAAAACCAGCAATAGAACAGACCCTTAGAAATTATAGACTTAATGCTTCAGAAAAAAATGTTTCATTAGCACATGACATAGAGGAAACTATTCCTCCAATTCTTGGAAATTTTGATTTACTTTTGCAGGTTTTTGATAATTTACTCGGAAACGGATTGAAATTTAGTCCAAAAAACAGCGCCTTAATTATAAGAGCTTATACTTGGCCAGATTCCTGTCCTGCTCTCCCTCCAAGTATTAAAAATGATGCAGCCCCTCAATGTGAATTGGTTTCACCTCTTCCAAAAGTAAGAATTGAAATTACTGATACTGGCTCAGGAATATCTCAGGCCGATCAAGAAAAGATATTTGATCGTTTTTATAGAGTAGAGAATTCTGTTCATACTGAGCAAGGAACCGGTTTAGGTTTATCTATAGTGCGGGGAATAATTGAAAAACATGGGGGGGAGATTCGGATGGCTAGTGAATTAGGAGTAGGAACAACGTTTTGGTTTGATTTAGCCTTGGCACAATCCGATAAAGATGAATTATTGACAAAAGCTATTAATAATTCAGATTCTTTTCCAGGTTCTGAAATTGAAGGAATTATCTAATTATTATCTATTCCTCTAAAAACATTTGGAACATTTTGATCAGGCAAAACTCTGTGAGGGGCACCACTAAATATTTGTTCAAAATTAGAAAAAGAATCCCTTATTTCTGGGCCACTATTCGTAATGATAAATTCTCTTATTCGTTTATCATGCCATGATCCTCGCATTTTAAAAACATTTAAAGCTCGTGCCATCTCACCTTTTATTTCTACATATTGAAGCAACAATATGGTGTCTGTAATTGTTGAGATATGAGAATCAGTTATAGAATGACTTCCCATAAATTCTTCTGCAGTATTAGTGAAAAAGCCTGCTATCTCCTCTTGTTTTGTATAACCGGTTACAGCAATTACAAACTGTCTAAATGCATTCAAACTTACACCTCTAGCTAGTGCAGAGAGAGAATCAATTGCCATTCTTTTTGGTTTAAATTGATTTATTTGCGTTTTTATAATTTGTAAATGATCCTCTAAACCAGTTGATTCAGGATATGCACAAATAATTTTTAATAATCCATCACTTTCCATTTTTTCAAAATCTATTCCCCAGCTTGTAGCATTCCTAAGCAATTGAGCCCTAGATTCTTCATATGCAAAAAGTATTGCTCTTTCATTATTGTTATAAGCATCTTCAACAAATTTCGACACAAGCATTGTTTTGCCCGTACCAGTTGCCCCAGTAGCGAGAATAATGGAATCTTGAAAATATCCACCACCACACATATCATCAAGATCTTTAACTCCAGAGCTAATCCTAATATTTGAGGATCTCTGCGTTAATCTCATTGCTCCTAAGGCAAACACACTTATTCCATCCATTCCCATAGTGAATGGATATTCGCCTTTCATATGTACAGTACCTCTTAACTTCAGAACTTCTAGAGTTCTTCTTCTCTTCTCTGACTCAAGAACATTTCTTAATAAGACAACATTATCAGATACAAATTCTTCTACACCATATCTAGCAATTGGTCCGTAATCATCCACCCTTTCTGTAGTCATAACTGTTGTCACACCTATTTCTTTTAATCTTGCTATCAATCTAAATATTTCCCTTCTAACAACGTAAATAGCATCATACTGTTGAAAGACAGCAGTTATTGAATCTATCGCAACTCTCTTAGCCTTATATTTTCTAATTGCATAACTAATTCTTTCAATAAGACCAGACAAGTCAAAGTTACCAGCCACATCCTGACCATCAGGATCAGGAGATGCGTCCAAAATAAAAAGTTTATTTTGATCAATTAATTCTTGTAAATCCCATCCAAAACTTGCGGCATTTCTAATAATATCTAAAGGTGATTCCTCAAATGTTACAAAGATTCCAGGCTCATCAAAATTACAAATTCCATGGTGTAAATATTGCAAAGAAAAAACAGTTTTACCAGTTCCTGAGGTACCACTAACGAGTGTGCTTCGAGAGACAGGCAGCCCGCCCCTACAAACATCATCAAAACCTTCTATCCCAGTTGGTAATTTTTGTACTTGCATTTTATTTGATTTACCAAATTTCTTATCATTCATAGTTTTGTGCTAAGTAAACAAAATAAATTTTGAATTTATTTTTAATTTTAAAAGTTTTATGTATATTATTTATCTCCACTATATTCAGTTTCAGTTAATTCATCAAAAAGTAGATCTAAACCAATTAAAACTTTCTCTCTATCTGAGAGATCACCTATTATTTTCCTAACTGGTGGCGGTAAAATTTTAGATAAAGTTGGAGTGGCTAAAATTTTATCTTCTTCTGCAAGTTGTGGTTGCTTAAGTACATCGATAACCTTCAAAGCATAAACTCCCTTGAATTCATTATCTAAAATTTCTCTTAAGGTATTTAAAGCTCTCATTGAATTAGGAGTATTCCCAGCAACATAGAGTTTTAAAATATATGTTTTCCTTGCTGCCATCATTATAATTCCTGAATTTATAAGAAAGATTTAAAACAACCCTTGACTTATTACACTACAAAATAAGAAAATAAACAAACCATTATGATTGCTTATTGGGCTTAATCAAATTGTTAATTTGAGCCTTGTAGCGTCTTTCAGTTTATGACAATTTCTAAAAATTCCTCAAACAATTCTTCTCAAAGTAATGAATTGTATGCAATAGCAGAGACTTCAGGTCAACAATTTTGGTTCGAAGTTGATAGATACTATGACATAGACAGGTTAAATGCAAAAGAGAAAGACAAAATAACACTAGAAAAAGTCTTAGTTTTAAAGGACAAAGATTCTATTACTATTGGTAAACCTTACATTAAAGACGCAAAAATTGAATTAGAAGTAGTCTCTCATAAAAGAGATAAGAAGATTCTTGTATACAAGATGCGCCCCAAAAAAAAGACTAGAAGAAAGATGGGACACAGACAAGAACTTACAAGAGTTATGGTAAAATCTATTAAGATAGGTAAGAGCGCTCCTAAGTCTTCTTCTAAAAAGGAAACTGTTAAAAAGGAAACTAAACCAAAATCCGAAAAATCTACAAATTAAACACTTCTAATGGCACATAAAAAAGGAACAGGTTCTACTAGGAACGGAAGAGATTCAAATTCCAAAAGATTAGGAGTGAAAGCTTATGGAGGAGAAAAAGTAACTGCTGGATCAATTTTAATTCGCCAAAGAGGTACATCATTTCTGCCAGGAATCAATGTTGGCAAAGGCAAAGATGACACTCTTTTTGCACTAAAAGAAGGCACTGTAAGTTTCGAAAGCATTAAAAGAAATTTAAGAAATAGAAAAAGAGTTAATATAGTTATCTAATTTTCTTGTAAGCTCTTGTAGTTATAAGAATAGGATGAAATACTTCTAAAAAATTTGATTGAAGCGTCTCAAAAAACTTTTCAACTATTTGACTATCGTCGATATGAAATGGATATTCATTCTTATCTCCTTTGTAAAAATACCAATTGAATAGAGCAATAGAATTACTATCCATAATCCCCCTGAAATTATTAATTTGAGAAGCTGGATCTGCAAGATGTTCCAAAACATCAAGGCAAACTATCGTATCAAATTTCAATATTTGTGTATCTTGAATCGTCTTACAAAAGGTAAGTTTTTTTTCGACTCCTAATTCCTTAGCCCTGTATTCAACAAAATTTCTATTTGTTTTATTAATATCTACAAAAAAAACATGCTTAACTTTTGAAGACATAGCGTTAGCCAAGGCATGAGTACCAATACCCCCTCCAAAATCTAAAACTAAATCTCTAGAAAATCTCTGTTGAAGTTTTAAAGTATCAGCGATGTAGTCTCTACTTGTGATATGCCAAGCAGCTAAATCAGCTACATGCCTATCTCCTACAATCTCAGTATAAAAATCCGAAACATCATTTAAATTATCTCCAGGATGGGAATTTGCCAAATTCATCTTTGCATTTGCAAGGAATCCATCTAAATCGCATTCTCTGATAGATAAATATTCCATTAAATGTGATTTCAAATTAAAAGCATTGTCTAAAAACTCTTTTAGAATGAAATTATTTTTTTGCAATTTCTTACTCTAAATTTCCAATGACAAAATCATAGAATGTTTATAAATCATTCTCAAAGTATTCTTAATATTAAAAATGGAAACTAAAGACGGATTCTTAGTGATTAATAAAGGTAAAGGCTGTACCTCTCATGATTGTGTTAAACAAATAAGGAGATTACTAAATACAAAAAAGGTTGGTCACACAGGAACCCTTGACCCTGAAGTTATAGGAACATTACCAATCGCGATCGGCAGTGCAACAAGATTTATTCAATATCTTCCTCAGAGTAAAACTTATATAGGACAAATTAAATTAGGGATAAGAACTAATACTGATGATATTCACGGAGAAATAATTAATCAAAAAAGTTGGCCTAAAATCAGTGATGAAAAATTAGATCAATACTTAAATCGATTTAGAGGAATTATTAAACAAATTCCGCCGAAAGTGTCTAGTGTGCACGTTAATGGTGAGAGAGCTTATAAAAAATCTTTCAGGAATGAAATTTTTGAATTAGCACCAAGAGAAGTAATAATAGATGAACTGATTTTAATGAAATGGGACCAAATTAACGGAATCATAGAAATAAAAATCAAATGTTCAGCTGGCACATATATAAGATCAATCGCGAGAGATATAGGAGAAATTCTCAATTCCGAAGGTTGCCTTCTACAACTAAAAAGAATTTCAGCTTGTGGCTTTGATGAAGAAAACTCGATAAAAATATCTGATATCGAAAAAGAAAAAGGAAAGAAAAACTCGAAAAATTTTATTATTCCAACAATTTCTGCACTGAATCACATTTCAACGTTTGTCTTAAATAATGAAGAACAAATCAATTTTTGGCAAACAGGAAGAGCGATTAAAGTTGATATTAATTACTTCCAGGAAAGCAAATCGTTTAACGATAAAAAACCCATAAAAGTAATTGATAAGAAACAAACATTACTTGGCATAGGCTTCTTAAATAAAGAGCAATCAAATATAAATCCAAAATTAGTCCTTAATGCTAAATAACTTTTATAGGTAGTCTTTTCTAAAAGGTTTAATCTGAACACCCTTATAAAAATGCTTTAATATTCTTTCAGCTTTTTGGCCTCTAGACGCCAGATATTTGGCACCCCATTGACTCATTCCTACTCCATGACCTTTTCCTTGTCCAAAAACTATCAACCCTTTTTTTTGGGGAGTATTGTTGTTTAATTCTTCCTCAAAAAATTTAAATCTCACAAAATTACTGTTGAGGCCTAATCTTTTTCTTAAAACAACCCCAGAAATTTGATCAGAGCCATAAGCCCCAATAAGTTTTACATTTTTTACCCTCCCTGTTTTAGTAATATCTAGAATCTCTATATCTCTTAAACCTCCAATCTTGGGAAACAAATTTGTTAATTCACTATTCGAAAATTTTTTTTTCCATCTAAATTTTGGATTATTTTTATCAAAATCTCTCACACTTGATAAATATGGATATTTATTCTTCCATACATCTTGACTATTTTCTGTCATTCCACCTGAGCTGCTATGGAACAAAGCATTAATTAATTTATTTTTATACGTCAAAACTAAAGATCTTGTACTTTTAACGGCTCTTATAGTTTTATAAGTTCTTGACTCCAAGCCATTATAAACTTGATTTTTCTGGGTTGAATCTATATCGAATAAACTATTTCCCTTTTGCTTTAAAGCATAAGTTCTTGAGGCAATTGCTTGTGCTTTTAATGCTTCAATAGGCCATTTTGTTGGCATCTCTGAACCGACTACGCTATTAAGGTATTTCTCTATTCCTAGAACATTTACTACCAATATTTCGGAATCAAGTACAAAGAGATTAAGCTTACCAGCAAATCTCTTCTGACCTACCCATATACCTCTACCATCAGAAGAACTCACTTGAAATTGTTGATTACTTTTTAAATCATATTTTTTTTGTTTATTCTTATCAAAATATAAAATTTTTCTATTTTTCTCATTTTTCAAAGTTAAGCCTTTTATTTTTTTGCTTGAAAAAAATTTCCCATCTATTGTTAAAGGAATTGATCTATCTGATCTTATCCTTAAATTTTTATTTTTTGATATCAAAACTCTAATTATTGGCTCTCTTGATGCAAAAACACTTTCACTCTGAAAAACACAAATAAAAAAAATACTAATCAGGCAACATTTACTAAAATTATTTTTAAATTTAAATATCACTTTGTTTAAAAAACAAATTCTTAATTTGCCTAAGTTTGACTAAAAGTCTAGATTTAATCCAGATATAAAAATAAAAATATCATAATAAGTGAATATCACCTTCTTAGGAACAAGTTCAGGAGTCCCATCCTTAACGAGGAATGTTTCTTCCCTAGCACTTAAATTATCACAATCTTCAGAAGTTTGGCTTTTTGACTGTGGAGAGGGAACACAGCATCAGATAATGAGAAGCAATATTAAATCTTCGCAAATCAAGAAAATATTTATTACTCATATGCATGGTGATCATATTTATGGTTTGCCTGGACTTTTAGCTACATTAGGTTTATCAGGAAATAGTGAGGGTATTCAAATTTACGGTCCTTCAGGGTTACGAAGTTTTATAAATTCAGCACTTAAAAGTAGTTTTTGCAAATTGTCTTTCCCATTAAATTTTGTGGAAGTTGAAAATTTTGCATCAGACAATAAAATTCTATTTGAAAACAATAAAATAAAAGTAAATTGTGCCTGCCTTAAACATAAAATACCTGCTTATGGTTATAGGGTAAGTGAAAAAGATAAGCCAGGTATATTTGATATCAAAAAAGCAGAGTCTCTAAAAATAGCCCCTGGACCAATTTATTCAGAACTGCAACAAGGTAAAAAAGTCGTATTAGCTGATGGTAGGACATTTGATGGGAAAGAATTCTGTGGACCTCCTAGAAAAGGTGAAAGTTTTGTTTATTGTACAGATACAGTGTTTAGCGAATCAGCTGTTTCACTATCAAAAAATGCCGATTTACTAGTACATGAATCGACTTTTTCAGAGGAGGATGAAAGAATGGCCTACGAAAAATTACATTCCACAACAATCATGGCTGCCAAAACAGCATTATTATCTAACACAAAAAAATTAATTATTACTCATTTAAGTCCACGATACACCAATAAAAATGCAATCACGCCAAGCGATTTGCTTAAAGAGGCTCAAAAAGTCTTTCCGAATACTGAACTTGCAAAGGATTTTCTAACGGCAGAAATAAAATAAACTGCAACAGTTCGTTAGCAGGAGCGTTGTAAATGACCAACCCATGAAATAATAGTCTTAGGTTTTTCTATTTGATGTCGATCGAAATGGTCTCTATTTTTTCATCACTACATAAGTCTTGTAAAAGACTATTTATTTTTCTTCCATTAATTATTGGGTTACTTATTAATCCAATATCTGCAAATGCACTCTATCCTAGTGATCCTTCATCAGTTGACGTTCTTAAAGATGATCTTCACGGCGCTGACCTTCATAATACTGAATATGTTAAATATGATTTATCTAATCAAGATTTAGGAGAAGCTAATCTTCAAGGCGCATATATGAGTGTAACTACAGCAAAAAACTCTAGTTTTAAAGGAGCAAATATGACAGACCTCATTGCGTATGCAACACGCTTCGATAATGCTGACTTTACTGATGCAAATCTTACTAATGGTGAGCTAATGAAAAGTGTTTTTGATGGAGCAATTATTGATGGGGCAGACTTTACTGATGCAAATCTTGATCTTTCTCAGAGAAAATCATTATGTGAAAGAGCTAGTGGAACTAACTCACAAACTGGAGTTAATACAATTGATAGTCTTGAATGCACTGGCCTAAAAGGTTACATGCCTCCAAAGCCAAAAGCATAATATTTAAAGCTAACTTAATTAGGAAAGATATTACCAGGTTCTTTTGAGCCTGGTTTTTTGCTGTACCACCATTCTTGTATATCAGAAGAAAATTTCTTTGAAAAAAGAGTTATAACTGTCTCAACAGGTTTTGATCCAGGCTCCAAAATCTGAACTGAGTAAGATGGGCATTTTCTTGAAGCCATATCAGCAACGAACCTAGACCCTATTCTTCTCCAACTTGGCTCCTTACTCCTCCAAGCAAGCCTTGAGCAGGGCCAAGGTAACTCTTCCCTATCATATAGTCTGCAACATGGGCCAATTACCTTATAACTGTACTGACCCCCATAACTTGATTGAACACTGCCAGCCTTGAAAAATTCAAATTTATCCATTTACAAAAAAAAGCCACCTTCATAGAGGGTGGCAGATAAATAATCAATAATCAACTTAGAAAAGTTAAATTTTTATAATTAGTACAATTCTTCTTCAGCATGAGTTGTAATTGTTACGTCAGATGTTGGATAAGCAACACAAGTAAGAACAAAACCAGCTTCTAGTTGGTCGTCATCCAAGAAACTTTGATCAGACTGATCAACACTACCTGAAGTAACTTTTCCAGCACATGTTGAACATGCACCAGCTCTGCAGGAATAAGGGAGGTCGATACCTTGTTCTTCAGCCGCATCGAGGATGTATTGGTCATCAGGTACTTCAATAGTTGAATTGAGACCTTCACCTTCGCTGATGAGAGTAACTTTGTAAGAAGCCATTTAAATAAAAAATTGTTGGTAATTAATACCTATCAACTACATTTTTAACATCGATTAGATCGATATGTGAGATTTTGAAGTAAAAAATGACACAATAAAATGTATGAAAGAATATCTATAAGAAAAACTTATACTTAGGTTGGATTGCTGGCTTTTTGCGCAGAAATGCATGCCCAATCTTTTCTAGTTGATACATCCAATAATTTCAAGTCATGCTGAATTAATATTTTTATAATTTCATCCTTTTGTGAATTCAGAATTCCACTGAAAATGACTTCCCCATTGTTTCTCAAGCACTTATAGATATTTGGAATCATTCCTTTTATTACTTCAGCAAGAATATTGCATAAAACAAAATCAAATTGTTCGAGTTGATTTTTTAAAATTACCTCATTAAAAGATCCCAAATATGTATTTAATTTGTTTAAATTACCGAAATTTAGTTGGAAATTAGATTTTGTTGAATTTATAGCTAAATAATCATTATCAACTGCACAAACCCCTTTGGCGCCAAGTAATCTTGCGGCGACACTCAAAATCCCGCTACCGCTCCCAATATCTAATACCTTTTTATCAGAAAATAAAATATTCTCCATTTTTTCCAAGCAAAGATAAGTTGAAGGATGACTTCCTGTACCAAAAGCTGCTCCAGGATCAATTTTTATGATTTGTTTATCTTTAAATTTTTTATTTAGATTGATCCAACAAGGCAATATTAAAAAATGATTTCCTACTAATTCAGGAGCCCAATATTTCTTCCAACTTGTTAACCAATCCTCCTCTTTGATAATACTCCATTCAAAAAATTTATTCTTAGGGGGATTAATGTTTAAAAGTTTGCTGATTATTTTTTCAAAACCACTTCTAGAACTCTCATCCCAATCATCAATTGGAAGCCATATATTAACTTCTTTTTTATTTTCATTTTTAATTAAATATTCAAATGAAAAACTAAATATTCCCAGCTCATTTAATTTCCAAATAATAATTTCTTCAGAATCACTTTCTATAAGAAAAGTTAGTTTATACCAATCTTTAATTGCCATTAATTGAGCTGACCTCTTTATAGAGTAACTGGATTAGCGTTGGTAATTCCCTCTACTTCAATAATGGTGTCAAGCAACTTATTAGGAATTGGATCATCAATACTTAGAACCATAACAGCTTCCCCTCTAACAATTTTGCGACCAACTTGCATCGAGGCAATATTTACATTGTTGCTACCTAATAAAGACCCAAGCTTGCCAATAATACCAGGCATATCCCTGTGCCTAGTAACCAGCATATATCTACTTGGCGATACATTAACCGGATATTGATCAATACTAATAATTCTTAATTCCCCGTCAGCAAAAATGCTTCCTGCTACGCTATGGTCTCCATTATCTCCATAAGTGGTTAACTGAAGCGACCCACTAGCAAATTCAGGTCTCGCCTCATCTTTATTCTCGACTATCGAAATACCTCTTGAATCTGCTTCTAGAGAAGCATTCACATAATTAATCCTATCTCCCAAAGCTTTACTTAGAAGGCCTTTTAGACTAGCTATTATTAATGGCTGAGAAGGATGTTGGACAAATTCACCTTGAAGCTTTACTTCTAGTTTTTGAATCTGCCCACCTGAAAGCTGGCTTATAAGCAGACCCATTGTTTCAGCTAACTGCAGATGAGGTTTTAGACTATCCATAATATCAGGGCTCAAACCTGGAATATTTACTGCTGTTCTAGCAGATAAACCAAGCAAGACATCTCTTATTTGTTCCGCAACATCAACAGCTACATTTTCTTGTGCTTCCCTTGTAGATGCGCCTAAATGTGGGGTAAGTATAAGATTCTTTTCAACCTTCAAAAGTGGTGAATTAGATTCCAAAGGTTCTTTAGAAAAGACATCTATTGCAGCACCTGCAATCAATGATTGATTTAAAGCTTGTGCTAATGCCTCTTCATCAATTAAGCCTCCTCGAGCACAATTAATCAATTTTGCGCTACTTTTCATATTTTTAAGTACTTCTATATTTACTAAATTCTCTGTCTCTGGTGTGCGAGGCAAATGCAAAGTTACATAATCAGATTGTTTGAATAAATCCTCTAGTTCAGATAGTTTAACTTGTATTTGTTGAGCCCTTTCAGTTGAAACAAAGGGATCATATCCGTAAACTTCCATTCCTAATGCATTAGCAACTTTAGCTACATGAGCACCAATTTTACCTAAACCTACTACACCTAATTTTTTCTTATAAAGCTCATTACCAACAAATTTCTTTCTTTCCCATTTACCTGACAAAGTACTACTATTAGCAATTGGAATATGTCTAGATAAAGCCAACATCATAGCTATAGTATGTTCAGCCGCAGCTATTGTGTTACCCCCTGGAGAATTAACAACAAGGACTCCTTTTTGAGTAGCAGCCTTAACATCTACATTATCGACTCCTACTCCTGCTCTCCCAATGATTCTCAGTTTACTTGAAGAGTTAATAATCTCTTCAGTCACTTGAGTACCAGAGCGAATCATTAAAGCATCATAATCTTTAATCATGGAAGCTAACTCAGATTCTGAGATTCCTATCTTCTGATCAACCTGAGCAACTTGTGAAAGAATATCGATTCCTGTTTGATCAATTGGATCTGTAATGAGAACTTTTGTCATTTAAGATTGGTTCTTTAATCTTTTACTTTAACTTAATCTATAGTGTATGTATCTTATTTTATTAATTTGAATAACACACAAACATTTGAGGATTGAAATTTGACTAAAAGTATTGTGATATTTGAAGACATTGATAAATGTATCCAGCTATTTGATGTTTTCAAAGAACAATCAGTAATGCTCTCTGAAGCTATTTTGATCCCACCAATAAATGAGAAAATATCATCAGAGGAAACAAAATTGCTCACTGAGAAAGCAAATATCTTATTCAAATCTCAAAATTTTGAAGATATAAGAATCTTAAATCCTAAACTTGATAGAAAGATCAGACAACAAGATATGAGTAGATGGCTAATGCCATTTGGGTTTATAGCTGGAATAGCTTTTTCAAACATGACAAATTTATCTACCTTCAGCTTTCTTGGTTTAAATAACATCGGGGAATCATTAATTGGAGGTCTTTTAGGAATGGGTTCAGGATATTTGGGAAGCATTGTTTCTTCTGCAAGTATCAACATTAATAGAAATAAAGAGTTAAGATCGATCATTAATTTTAATAAAGAGGGTAAATGGCTTGTTCTACTTGAAAATCAAATTGGAGCTGAATTACCATGGGCTTTGATAAAGCAATCAGAAGCAAAAGATATAATTTTTTTAGAAGGCTAAATGATTGACTTAAAAGAGATCTTAATAAATTCAAATTACAAAAAAGAAACTGAGGAATTAATAAATATTGCTAACTTAGCCTACAAACACTGGGAAACTTATTGGACTGGGTTTAATTCAACTTATGTTTGCGAAGAGATTTTAAAAGATTTTGAAAATTTAAATGATTTCAAATTTTTTATTTATGGAGGATTCTCCTCTTCCCAAAGATCCAGGATAGCTTGCTTTAGAGGAGATAATATTCCTGAAGAGGATGCGCTAAAAAGTAATTTTCCAGCTCAAGGAATAAAAATTAATGGAAATTTTTTATTTGATAATGCTACACAAGACGACTTTAGATCCCTCTTAATTGAAAATGGGGTTAATCAAATAAAAGTTGGAGATATATGGACTATTGGCGATAGGGGAGCACAAGGGATAATTGATAATTCAAATATTAAGCATCTAGATGAAAAGATTTTTTATTTAAGAGACGTAAAAGTAAAAGTTAATGTAGTAGGTATAGATGAATTACAAATACCTTCTGGGAGATCAAAAAAACTTATCAATACAGTAGAAGCTTCAACAAGATTAGATGCTATAGCTTCAGCTGGCTTTAGGGTATCACGAACCAAAATCATTGAAAGGATAGAAAATGGAATGCTCAAATTAAATGGAAGCAAAGTTAATAAGCCAACCATTAATCTAAAAATTGGCGACAAACTAGAACTTGAAAATAAAGGATTTATTGAAATTCTAAATTTAGAAATAACAAAAAGAGAACGATGGAAAGTTAAATTACTTAGAAAATGAAACGCAACCTGCTATTTTCTTATAAGGGGGATTAAAAATTCCTCAATTGGGGCGATTAGCTCAGTGGTAGAGCACTACCTCGACACGGTAGTGGCCACTGGTTCGAATCCAGTATCGCCCATTAAAACTTTTGACGAACTAGGTTATATCCACAGAAAATAATTTCATTTTTTAGATTATTAAAAAAGATGAAACTTAATCAAATAATTAATCTACATAAGGGGCTCACTGCATTTGTAGTGATAGGTCTTATGATTTTTTTTGATAATTTTACGATTGCTTCCTACGTTTATTTAGCCCTGCATGGTACTTATGGATTACTTTGGCTTCTAAAAGAAAAGATATTCCCAGATCCTTATTTTAAAGAAAAAATCAATTTTTTAACTTCAGTTACTGGTTTTATTTTCCTTGGAAGTTACTGGGTAGCTCCCTACATTCTTATCTCATCTCAGAAATCTGTTCCAAATATCGTAATAGCTGCATCTGTATCTATGAATATAATTGGTGTGTTTCTACACTTTGCTAGTGATGCACAAAAATATTTTTCTCTTAAATTAAAAAAAGATCTCATTAAAGAAGGATTTTTCAAAAATATAAGGAATACAAATTATCTAGGAGAAATACTAATTTATCTATCATTCGCCATACTTTCAATGAGTTTCATACCATTAGTAATTCTTGCAATATTTTTCTTTATAGTTTTTCTACCAAGAATGATAAAAAAAGATAAATCGCTTTCAAAATATGATTCATTCGAAGAATACAAAAAGAAAAGTGGTCTTATATTGCCTAAATTAAATGCCTGATAACAACTTACCCAGTTGGAGGCAAGATTTAAAATTTTCTAGGAAAAAAGAGGGCAAATCACCCTCTAATAGATGGATACAGCTTGCAACAGTTAGCGAAGAAAATGAGCCAAGATTAAGAACAGTTGTTTTCAGAGGATGGCACAAAGATAGTTCAATGATTATTTTTACAGATAGAAGAAGTGAAAAAATTAGGCATTTAAAATCCAACCCTAATGCAGAAATATTATGGTTCTTTTTGAAAACCAAATCACAATATAGATTCAAAGGGAAAATAGATGAATTAAGTGATAACAAAAATTATTGGGATTTTTTATCAGAAAAATCTAAATCTTCTTGGTTTTGGGGATCTCCTGGAGAAAAAATAAACCCAAAAGTCCAATCTGCTTATGAAATATTACCCAATCTTCCCAAGTCAGAAAATTTTGCAGTTCTAAATTTTGAAATCGATTCAGTAGACCTTCTTAAATTAGAACAGCCTGTTCATAAAAGATATCTTTGGGAAAAGAGTAAGAAATGGGAAAAAGTTGAAATTAATCCTTAAATATTTCTAAATTGTATATTTAGGTTGAAAAACATATAGTGATCAGTCAGTTTAAAAAAAGAAGTATTATTCATATGAATTTCTCAGAAATTCCAGAAAACCCTTTTATTTTTTTATCTTGGGTGACTGCTATAGGGCTATTTATAAGTCTTTCTGAAGCAACAATTAAGATAAAGCTTGAGAAGAGAAACAGTTATAGAAAAAGGTTAGAACTAATCAATAACCTTTATCCTAAAAAGTTAGCTTGAAGTATCTGAAAGTATGTTAGCTTGCAGAAATTGAAACAAGCCACCTTTACTTGTTTCTTCTTTAACTTCGAGTTCCCTAGAATTTTTTGATTTTGTTGAAGGAATGATTTCATCTTCGTCTTCTGATTTCAAAATTCTGATGATAACTTCATCTAAGGAGAAATTACCAGGCCCTGTTAATGCAATTGAAGTTGCTGAAGCGAAATACAAAAGTAAAAGCTCTAGTAAAAAAATATTAAAACCTGAAGTAACAAGTGCATGGTATATAGCTACAGAAATTGTTCCCACAATTGCCAAAGCCCCGAATCTTGTAGCTAAACCGATAATTAGTAACCAACTACCACCAATTTCAGAGAATGCCGCTATGTATGATAAAAATATTGGGAATGGAAGATGTAAAGGTCTGACAAAAGCATCAGCGAAATTTTCTATATTTGCTAATTTCTCATAACCGTGATGAATAAGAACAGTTCCAGTTATAACTCTAAGAATTAATAAAGCAGTATCTTTGCTAAACGACTTGGTAAGAATTGTTGAAAGCACTATAAAAAAATTATCCTTAAGTAAAAATAACTAGTCACAGTATTCATCGTGGATTAAAGAGCAAAAGTCGTCTCTAATTAAGTATTTATACCTAAACATCAAAAGTATTTCTTTCTGATTAATAATTCAACGAAATTAAAAATTATTTTTTGAATAATTTTCTAATATTCTCTGATTGATTTTCGGAATATTTTCTTTAAATTTAAAAAACCCTTTTTTGGCGAATTTCCAAGCAAATAAATCTTCATCTCTAACAAGGTTAAAAATTTTTTTATGGTGTAAATTTTCAAACTCAGTTATGAAATCATAATTTTCTCCCACTCCAGGATAAATAATGTCTATTTCGTAAATATTTTTAAAAGTATTTTCCAATGAATAAGGATCAATCTGTTCAACATTATCAAATTGCTCTACAAGTTCAGAGACCAAATCTTGTTTAAATTTCAAAACAGATTCAGACAATTTAATTTGTCTTTGTTCATTTTTTAAAAGGATAATAAATACTTTTTTATAACTTGGAAGTAAATTTTTAAGGGTTGCAAGGTGCAGATCATTTTCGAACATAATCAGATTATCTGATTTAGGATCCATATCATTTTTATAAATCTCATCTTCAAATGGTATTTGATTAGATTCTTCAAGAAAAATTTGTTGATTACTTATTTTTTCTACATTAAATCTATTATTTGAAAACTTTCTGAGGTTTGATGGTGAAAAAAGATATTGTTTTCCCTTCGTTTGCAATCCTCCGACCCATCTCCAGCTAAGGAGATTAGATGAAGCATCTCCATCAAAAAGATATTTAAAGAAAAACTTTGCTCCCAATTGCCATGGGAGGCCTAAATTAAATATCCAAGTACTCGCAAACCACATTCTTGTATGGTTATGCAAATAGTTGTACTGCTTTAATTCATTGACCCAAGAATTAAAAAAATCTAATTCTGTATTGCCATTAATTGCACTTTCATATAGCTCATAATCAAAATAGAGATTGTTTTCTGAAATAAAATTTCTCCAAACTTTAGGTCTATTTTCCATCCACCCTTTCCAGTAAACTCTCCAAAATATTTCTTCAACAAATTTAGTTGAATTTTTGATTTTGTACTTACTTTTAATATCATGGATCAGATCATACTCCGATAATATTCTATGAGTAATGAAAGGCGATAATTTTGAAACTGAACTTTCGTTAATTGGCCCAAAATCAAAATTTCTTAATTTTGCATAATCATTGATTTTGTATTTCGCAAAATTTTCCCAGGTATTTTGAGCTTTTAATAAAAATGTCATTTTCTTATAACTTTAAAAAATTTTTTTTTGTATTGATAGAAATTTCAAAAATTTGCCTTCAAATTAATTTTTAAAATTTTCTATTTCACTTTTAAGTAAATATGTTTGATTGAAGTATCTAATTTAAACGCTTTATAAGTACATTTTATACTCTTAAATCTCTCTCTGCGTAGGAGGATATTTAGTGGTCAATTACTTTTTAGATATAATTTTAATTTTCAAATCTTTATTTAAATGATTGTTTCTAAAAGATTTTTAAATATTTATCAAAATTATTATGAATAATTTATTAGTGAGAGATGTTAAGTATCTTGATGAACAATACAGAATAGGTGAAGGCATAATTTCGGATAATGCATTTAAGCAACTTGAAAAGCTCTTTACTCCTATTGATCCAGAGCCTGACTACTTTAATCAAAAAAATAATAAACTTTTGCCAAAATTAGCCAAAGAAAACTATAAAGAATTTTTGGAAAGTTTATTAACAAAAACAAGATTAAGCATTCAACCAAAAATTGATGGCTGTGCTATTGCAATTAGATATATAAATGGCAATTTTAATAAAGCTATTACAAAAAAAGGATTTGATGTCTCAAGCAAAATTAAACAAATTAAAAATGTCCCCGATTATATTCCTATCAAACGAGATTTTCAGATTAGAGGTGAACTATACGCTACAAACCAAGTTGCCGGCATTTCCCAAAGAATTACAAGAAAATACCTCAATGATAAGAAAGGGATTGGAGAAAGTCTCCGCTTTTGCTGTTTCCAAATACTTAATGGAAGACTTAATCAATACGAAACCCTTAACTATCTTAAAAAATGTGGCTTCAGCACCCCTGACAGTTACTTCACAAATCATACAAGCGAAATCCAAATATATAAAAAAAATTGGTTAGAGAAAAAAATATTTGCGAAATATCCAACTAATGGGATAGTTATAAAAATAAATAGTAGGAAATTACAGTTACTTAGAGAAAAAAGTTTATCTCAAAATAACGAATGGCAATATGCAATTGAAAAATAATATTGAATAGTACCTTCAATAAGAGCTCACGATACTGACTTCCAGTATTTACAGTGGAAAGTAATTAAATTTTGGTTAAATTCCAAAGCAATTTGCAGGATTACTAAATGACTGCCACTATTTCAAGACCTAAAATCTCTAACTGGGAAACATCTAATATTCCAAACCTTACAGGCAAAACAGCGCTAATTACTGGTGCGAATAGTGGTCTTGGATACTACACTGCAAAGGCCTTAGCAGAAAAAAATGCTCATGTTGTTATAGCTTGTAGATCACTTGAAAAAGCTAATCAAACCATCATAAAACTTAAAGGTCTTAATCCTGAAGGATTATTTACACCTTTAGAATTAAATTTGTCAGATTTAAAAAATATTGTTGAAGTTCAGTCCAAAATTTTTGATAATTTTGAAAATTTGGATTTACTAATCAATAATGCAGGCATTATGCATCCGCCTAAGACTCTTAGTGCCCAAGGATATGAAATACAATTTGCAGTTAATCATCTAGCCCACATGCTTTTGACTCTAAAGCTACTTCCAATTATTGAAAAAAAAGAAGAATCTAGAATAGTGACGGTGACTTCCGGAGCACAATTTTTTGGCAAAGTTGGTTGGAAAAATCTGAGAGCCGAGAACTATTACAACAAATGGGAATCTTACTCCAATAGCAAATTGGCAAATGTAATGTTTGCTTTGGAACTAAATGAGAACTTAAAGCACAAAAATATACTTTCTTTAGCTGCTCACCCAGGAATTGCAAAAACAAATCTCTTTACTGCTCAAAAACCTAACCCTGGTCCATTAGAAACATTCTCATTGGAATTATTTAGTCCTATTTTTCAAACTGCTGAGATGGGTGCTTTACCTCAGCTTTTTGCAGCTACTTCACCAGACGCAAGAGGCGGTGATCATTATGGTCCTAGATTTAATTTCAGAGGTCATCCAAAACTATCCCCTACTTCCCCTTTCGCCATGAATAAAAAAGAAAGAAAAAATTTATGGGAAAAAAGCCTCGAAATACTTAATAACTTCTTATAAATTTTTCATTTTTACTAACTTTAGAAAATACTTCAAGATATGTAATTCACTCTCTGAGAGTTTCATAAATTCCGTTAAGGCATCATAATTTTTTTCATCAATTTTTTTTGATAATTGAATAAAACTATCATGGTTTTCATTAACAAAACGCTCAGCAATCTGAGACGGAGTTAAACCCTGTTCAATTAATTCACCTGGAGCATTTTTCTCCCATTTTTCATAAAACCAAGAGAACCAATATTTTGCAGTATTATCTTCCATTAATTAACTTTTCTTTGGCAAATTTTATAAATACTAAATAAAAATCTCATGATTGAATTAACCCTTAAACACAATTATTATAAATTCAATTATAAATTTAATGATAGAAAATAATCATTCAAATAAAAGAAAAAATATTAATCTTGTAATTGGATTAGGTAAATCTGGATTTTGGGCTGCCAAGTATTTAAAAAGCATCAATAAGAGAGTAATTGTTTGGGAAAGTAAAGATGGGATAGAATTCTTAGAAAGAAAAACTGAATTAGAGGAACTTAATATACTAGTTTCTCTGAATAAAGAATTTGTATTTGAAGAAATTCAACCTTTTGTGAAAGAGATTGAATCTGTTGTTGTAAGTCCATCAATACCTTATGACCATATAACTATTATTGAATTAAAAAAAAAGGGAATTAAAGTAATTGGAGAAATTAATATTGCATGGACAATTTTAAAAGACACAAATTGGATTGGTATTACTGGCACTAATGGGAAGTCCACTGTTACTCATTTACTAAGCCATATACTCTGCAATACAGGATTATATGCTCCTTTTGCTGGAAATATTGGTACACCTTTATGTAAATATGCTTACTCCAAAAAACACGAAAAAATTGATTGGGTTGTAGCTGAATTAAGCAGTTATCAAATAGAAATATCTCCAGAAGTAAAACCTAATATTGGAATCTGGACAACCTTCACAGAAGATCATCTTGAAAGACATAAAACTCTTGAAAACTATTTCAACATAAAAAAAAGCTTGCTAGAAAAATCAAATTTTAGAATTTATAACTATGACGATAAAACCCTTAGAAATCACTACAATTCGCTATCAAAGGGGGTTTGGATAACAACTAGTTTCGATAAATCAAATTTTATTCAATGCGATTATTGGATAGATGATCAAGCATACATTGTTGAGAGAGGAAAGAGACTATTCAAACTTGAACATTTTTCTTTAAAAGGAATGCATAATCTTCAAAATCTTTTATTGGTAATAGCAGCCGCAAGAAAAGTTGGATTATCTGGGAAGAAGATTAAAGACTCTTTATTTAATTACAAACAATTACCCCATAGGATGGAAACAATTTATAAAAATAATGATCTGGAAATAATTAATGATAGTAAAGCTACAAATTTTGATTCATCTATTGCAGGAATAAGTTCAATTGAAGGTCAAATAGTAATTATTGCTGGAGGTAGATTAAAATGCAATGAATATAGTGAGTGGATAAAAGTTTTAAAGAAAAAAGTTAAATGTGTTTTCCTTTTTGGAGAAAGCTCAAAAGTCCTAAAAATGGCGCTTATAAATGAAGGATTTAAAAAAAATATTTTTGAATTTTCAGAACTCAAAGAGCTTTTAAATTTTGTTTTTCATTATTTAAAAAATAATAGAGTTGAAACATTATTATTCTCACCTTCATGCTCTAGTTTTGACCAATTTAAAAATTATGAAGAGCGTGGAGATTATTTCAAGAAACTAATAAATGAAAAATTAAAGGTTAATAAATCCATTTTTTGTTCAAGTATCATTTCGTAATTTTCAGGTCGGTCATTACAACCGTCTCCCCTCTAGCAAATATTCAATTAATTAGTTAGATTTTGACTATAAATCAACTACTAGCAATGAGTGAATCTAACAATTTACCTCAAGCGATAAGCCATAAAAAATTAAGTTACTTCATGCTTAAGGCACAAAAAGATTCTCATTTTTCTGATGAACTAGCAGAAATAGAAAGCCCCGAAAAAAGAGAATTTGAAGAGTTAATAAACAACTGGGAAGCTTCAACTAAGAAAGTAATTAAAGAGCTATCAAAAAGAAAAGAGAATTTACTAAAAGATAAATCACCAAATTCTTTAATTGCTCTTGGTGCTATGGAAGTTCACCTTAATATGGCTTTGCAAGCCTTAAATGCATTTAATAAAGGGGTAGATGGGTAAAAGTAACAAATAAATTATAAGGAAGGCATCGAAAATAATAGAAAATCTAGGTCTTTTTCAGTATCTATAGAGACATCATCATAATAATTAACTTCAAAACCCAAGCCATCTCCAGATTCGAGACATACATTTAAATTAGAGTCTTTACTTTTTAATAAAAGATTACCTTCTATTATTTGTATCCAATTATATTTATCGATTTTAAATGGCAATTTTTTTTCTTTAATTGGCTTATATTTACAACGCCATAAAGAGATACTTTGATTTAGAAAAAGCTTATTATTTTTACCGTCTTTGTAATTAAAAATAAGATTGTCCCACAACTTTTCATTTAATGAAATTTGATCATATCGAGGTTTGATATTTTCTTTTTGAGGGTATATCCAAATCTGAAACAACTTACAGGTCTCATTTTCTTCATTCTTCTCGCTATGAGAGATTCCAGTACCTGCAGACATAACTTGTACTTCATCTTTGTGAATTTTTCCAAGATTATTTAAGGAGTCTCTATGAGTTATTGCTCCTTTTGTTACTACAGTAATTATTTCCATATTTGCATGAGAATGTTTATTAAATCCTGCATTAGGAGAAATAATATCTTCGTTTATAACTCTAATTTTCCCAAAATTATCCCATTTTGGATCTCTATGCTCTGCGAAAGAAAATGAATGCATCGAATTTAGCCATTCTCTAGTCGATCTAAATCTTTCGTGAGATTTCCTTATTTTAATTATTTTCAAAGACATAAATACTAATAAATAAATATGGTGAATTTGTATAAATTAAATATTTTTGAAAATTATAAATTATGAATAAGTGAAATTACTTTTTATTTATTTGTTAATTTTACTTTGTGCTTTATTTGCTTTATTAATTATTCTTTTTGCTTCTTCTCTTGTAGAACATTTTTCTGCCTCAACATTCAAGTTTTTAAGTTTATTTAATTGCTTTGAAATTTTCATATAAGATTAATTTAATAAATAGAAATTAACACATATTTAATGGAATAGCTAAAAATACTTGTTTGCATTTGAGCCTTACTACCTAAAGATAAGATTGGAGAATGGAATTATCAGGACAGTATAGAGGATGTATTGGATTATCTTTGATTGTTTTCTTAATTAAAAGCGGTCCAAGAGGATTATCAAAATTATTTTTCCTAATTGAGTTATATTGCATTATTTTTTTTGATATTCTTTTATTTCTATTTAGAAATTTACCTTTGTTACCCCAACCTAACCATAAATCACAATTTTTATTTTCAGACCAGTGTTTTAAGTTTTTATAAATATGATTATTGTTTAGATAACCCACAGGGTTTTTATGATTAAAAAGTTTTTCTGGTTTGCTTGAAATAAGCGCAAATAGATTGATTAATTTTACTTTGCCGTAATTATTTTTTTTCGAAATTTTGATAATCTTTTTTGTTGTATTATCTAAGAAAAATTCATCAGATAATGATGGATTTAAACCAATAAATATAATTTCTTTTATAGATTTAGAAATTTTATAACTTAAACTCCATCTATAAAGTTTGTTAGCACTTATTAAACAATTTCTTTCTAGAAATAAATTTTTCAACCTAAACCTACACCTCTAGCCATAAGAGTGGCAAACAAAGGTATTGTTGCAAAGCCAACTAATTCGGTAGTAATAATTAGTCTGAACCTCTTAACAAGATTTTCAGATATTTCAGGTAATTTATTCTTACTTAATGGAATAGCCCATAAGATGTATGTTGTTGTTGGGTATAAAGAAAGTAATCCCACCAAAACGTAAAGAGAAACCTTTATCCAAAACACAGGGTTACCTGTATAGAAGTCACCTCCTTGACCAAAATACTTAACACGTAAAATCCCAGTAACTAATATTGCAACTCCTGCCAAACCATAAACCACATCTGCAATTATCATTGAGATAGTCTCATTTCTATTAAGACCTACTTTCAGAGTCAATCTTTCAAACAAAAGAGAACCAAAACACAAAATAATTCCTAAATAATGAACATATGCTACTAATGCGCTTTTAGCAATTTCACCTGTTAATAAAGTTCCTAATAACATATTCAAGTCAAAATTTATACAATCCTAACCACCAAATGAAGAATTTGTTTAGAAATAGATTAATTACTTAAAAGCAAGGTATTAAATCTAAGAATCTAAATACCTTTTCTGGCCATCTTCAAAAAAATCCTTCTTATTCCATACTTCGATTACATCTGGGAAATGTTTTTCCATACAATTATCACAAACCCCATGACTGAATCTAATATCACTAATTTTCGAAAGATATTTTTCTAAATGCATCCAATCGCCCTCCTTATTTTTCACTTCTCTGCAATATGAACAGACAGATAAAATACCTTCCTGTTTGTGCAAGTTAGACAAAGCATCTAGCAAGTTCAATGACTTTTTTCTAAGCTCTAAAAATGAAACTATTTGCTTGGATAATAATTCCATAATATTGAATTGTTGTGTAGTTAGATTTCCTGGCTTTCTGTCTATTACACAAAGAGTTCCAAGTTTGTTACCATCACTATTTCTAAGGGGAAAACCTGCATAAAAACGAATCTTGGGATCTCCTGTTACCAATGGATTATTTATAAACCTTTCATCTTGGAAAGCATCATGAATAATTAATGGACTATTTTCTTTGATTGCATGGGTACAAAAAGACCAATCTCTTCTAGTTTCTGATATTTGGAGTCCTATTTTGGATTTAAACCATTGTTTATCTTTGTCTACCAATGTCATTAATGAAATAGGCACATTACAGGTTGTAGCAGCAATTTTTGTAATATCGTCATAACATGATTCTGGCTTGGTACCCAAAATCCTATATTCTGCTAAAGCTTTTAATCTTCTTTCCTCTTCTTCTTTTTTTGATACAAGATTCTGCATTAATCTTCACCAATAAATAAAACTTTAAAATTAAAGTTTCTCCAAAAAACTTTTTCCGTCTAATACTTAATAAAAAAAAGATAAACTTATTGAATTGTTACTTACTGATTTATTAATTATTAATTTATTAATTATTAATTTATTATTGATTGATTTAACTTTGAGACTGCCATCCCAGCGATCCATCCACTTGTCCAACAATGTTGAAAATTAAATCCACCAGTGATCCCATCAACATCCAAAACTTCTCCAGAAAAAAATAACCCTGGACAAATTAAGCTCTCCATACTTTTAAAATTAACCTCATTAATTTTTACGCCTCCGGAAGTAACAAATTCCTCTCCAAATGGACCTTTGCCTGAAATTATATATTTATCCCTCATTAAAGTATCTATCATTTTCTCTCTTTCATCCGCAAGTAAATCAGCCCACTTTTTCTCTTTATCAATACCTATTTTCTTTAATAAAAAAATCCATAATCTTTTTGTTAATAGTGGAACAGGTCTACTATTAATAAGATTCACTTTGCCTTTATTTAATCTTAAAAAATTAATTTTTTCTTTTAACTCCTCATAACTTAAAGAAGACCATTTAATTATTAAATTAAATTTATATTTTTGGCTATAAAGTTCCCTTGCTGCAATTGATGAAAGTTTTAATACTACTGGCCCACTAAACCCCCAATGCGTAATTAGTAAATCGCCTCTATTTTGAAAATTCTTATTTTTTAGATTAATTTCTATATCTATGCCCCTTATCGATACCCCACTACATTCATCCAAATTTGGTTCTTTTGTGGAAAAAGTAAAAAGCGATGGTACAGGTTTAACAATGGTGTGTCCAAGATTTTGAGCTAATTTATATCCGCTTGGATTACCTCCAGTTGAAAGAATAATATTTTTTGCATTTACCTTTGCTTTTTTAAGACTAAAAATATTGAATATATTATCTGGAGTTTTGGCAATTTCTTTTACAAAAAATTTTGTTAGTATCTCTACGTTTTTTGATAAAGCACTTTTTCTCAAACAATCAATAACATCTGAAGAAGAATTAGACACTGGGAATACTCTTAGATCTTCCTCAATTTTTAATTTTAAACCTTTTTTCTCAAACCAATCGTATACATCTCCAGCAGCAAAACGATTAAATGATTCCAAGAGCTGAATTCCACCTCTGGGGTAATTCTCAATTAGTTCATTCGGTATCCATGTCGCATTAGTGACGTTACATCTTCCCCCTCCACTAATCCTTACTTTCTCCATAAGTTTTGAAGTACCTTCAAGAATTATTATTCTTTTTACTCCATTTTCAGCAGCAGTTATTGCTGTCATAAAACCGGCTGCACCGCCTCCAACAACTGCTAAATCAAAAGGTTCCAAAAACTTATTATTTAATATGCTTCAATCTGATAATAGCAAGTAGTAATAAAGAAAAATAAGTCCAAAAACCATAAAAAAATAAATATAAAACTTTAAAACTACATAATAAATAGCTACGATTAGCTAATTTTAAAATTTCTAGAAAAATCAACACAGTCCTTATTTTTATGCTTTAAGTTAATTAAATGAGTATGTTATTTTCTTACGTTAAATATTCTGAGGCCAGTTTTCCTATGACTGGTCAATATACTGCTCTTCTTTTAATAACTTCTGTTATTTGGGTTCTACTTTGGTTTGGATATAGACAAAATAAGATAAATGATGAGATCAAGAAAAAAGAAAAAGAAGAAAGAATTAATGCGAAAGTTCAAAGAAGAAAAAAGTTAGAGAGTTTGTACCCTACTAATAAAAAAACTGTTTAAAATAAATTTTTTTAGAAACATGAAAAAAAATAATTTCAAATCACTAATTCAGTACTTACCGGGGATTTTGATTCTTATTTATGTATTCTTTTTAGCATTTACTCAATTTATAAAATAAAATTTTAAAAATTATTCGTTTTGATTGGAATCCTTTCTGCTTTTGGAGCTGCTACATCTTGGACATATGCATGCTTTATTTGGCGCTCGCAAACTCAAAAATATAAATCAATAGATATTAATTTAATAAAAAATATAATAGCTTTTTTAATTTTTATACCTGCTTTTATCAATCTAAGTTCTACAACTGAATTAAAAAACATATTTATCCTACTAATTAGTGGAACAATAGGTATTGGTTTAGGTGATACTTTCTATTTAAAGTCACTAAAAACAATTGGCACAAGAAAAACTTTATCTATAGAAACTCTTTCTCCGTTAATGGCAGCTTTATCAGGGGAATTTTTTATTAATGAAAATTTAACAACTAAATCATGGGTTGGAATAATTATAGTAACGATTTCGCTATTGGTAATTCTCAGAAAAGGTAACGATTTTAAAGAGGAAAACTCCTCTTTCTCAGAAAAAAATAACTTTAAGATTTTTGCTTTTCCTTTTTTATCAGTTTTATGTGCTGTTCTTGGAGGTCTTCTTTCAAGGATGGTTTTCCTTCAAAGCAATTTATCTCCTTTCCTTACAACAGAAATAAGATTACTAGGTGCAATAATTTTTTTAATTAGTCTAAAAGGATTTAAGATTAATTTTTTCTTAAAAAACATAGACAAAAAACAACAAAAAAGATTTTTTATTTCAATACTTCTTGGAACAAATGTAGGAATATTTCTACAACAAGTTGTGTTTAAAACCCTTCCCATAGGAGTAGGATGGGCTTTATTAAGCATATCTCCAGTAATTTCCCTATTTTTTGCTAAGACTGAGGAAAGAGAAATTACCAAAAAAATAATATTTTTTACTTGTTTTTTATTTTTTGGCTTGACATTAATAATTCTTTAATCTCTGAGTTAATGTAAAAAATACTCATGTTAATAAAAATCAAATGAAATAAAATTATATTATAAACACTCAAAATAATGAAAACATTAAAGAAAAAAAGACTCGGCACATTGGAAGTTTATGTTATTTTTTTAAGCTGCATTTATGTAGGCTTTATAGGTTATAAATCTCTATTAAATGTTTTATTTACTTGGAATTAATTAATTCTTTCTAATGATTTAATCAACTTACCTCCATCTTGGTCATCATCATCATTTGAAGCGAAAAATAAAAAAAATATTCCTAATGAAGCTATAGATAGCGAAATTGACAATACAGAAAGCTCATCCATAAATTAAAATTTTTTTTATGATAAACGAAAAAAAATAAAACACAGTAAAGAAATACACATTCTCGAAAATAAATATTTCTTTTATTTGTAAAATGAAAAAACACATCCGAACTATTTCGTGAAAGTTCTAATAACTTCCCCCTGTAGTGCAAGCGTAATAATTCAGTATGGAATAAAAAGTTGGCCTATTTGGGAATGTGAGCCAAGCAAATTTCAATGGAATTACGATGATAAGGAAATTTGCTTAATTATTGAAGGTCAAGCGAAAATAAGTACCCAAAACGGTGACATTTACGTAATTAAAGCGGGAGATCTAGTTGAGTTTCCTGCTGGACTTAACTGCGAATGGGAGGTAACCAAAAGGATTAAAAAACATTATCGATTGGGTAGCTAAATTTAATAAAAAAGATTTTTTCTTCTTTACTGTTAAGTCAATGTAGATAAAATATGGTTAATAAATAATTTTCAAGAAGGAAACTAATATTATGCCTTTTACTGATCAAGAATATTTTGAGGTTATTGAAAAAAACGAAATAGTAAAAAAGGCCTTTGAAAATATTAAGCAAATTTGCATTGATTTACAAAAACAAACAAATTGTCCTGAAGAGGATCTACAAGATTTTCTTGAATTTATTTCTAAACAATGGAATAAGTAATAATTAAAAAGCCTTTTAAATACAAAATTTAAAAATTCAATTTAGTTTTCTAAGACAATAAGTTCTAATCTAATTCCTTTTTTGGTTTTGTATTGATACTGGAAGTTCCCTTAGCAGCAGAAACGAAGAAAAAGAAGCCTACAATTCCTGATATACCAAATATCGCAGCCAAAGGATCAAAGGTGAAAGAAAACATAGAATTTATAAAATCAAGATAAATAATAGTTTTTGAATCAAAATTGTACAATTATTGTTAAGTATAAAAAATAACAATCGCGCGATTCATTATGTCATTATTAATTTCTCAGTAGGTTCAAAAAAATTATTATTCAAATTGATTTTAAGAATAAAAATATCTGCACATACTAAAGATCTATTCGTGCTAAAGAGAAAAGTTTTTAAAAAATATTTATAGAAATATTGAATAAAACACTACCCAGAGGATCCACAATTGTTGTTTCTTTAGATTAATATCAAATCATGACAGAATTCTACTCAGCTTCTTCCTCAGTAAGTCCTTTTACAGCTGTATTATGGTGCCTTTATCCAGTAGCTGTACTTGTAATTATTGAATTACTTCTTGGGGGTGGTTTTGATGATGACAATAATGACGATCAAGATGGTGGAATGCTAATACCTGCTTACTCTAGATCAGAAGTTTGAATTTTTTAATTAAAGACTTATAAGGAATTTAATTAAATTGGAGAACTATATTGATACAACTCATTTTTCTCTAATTACACTTATTGCCCTTATGATTTCCTCTCTAACCTGGCTCGTCTTAAGAACCCTTAAGGAAGGTAGAAAAGCTCTAACAGAAGTAAATAAAGATAGATCATGAAATAAAATAAACACTCAAAAATATAGAATTTGATTAGATTTATAAAACTCTTAGATTTATAAGTTTTACTAACAAAATATATATATTCCAAAAATTTAAAAACTTTTCCTTCTCAAAGTTTGGGAAAAGCATAAAAAACTTAAATAAATACTAGAATTTGTTTGGTTGCTAAGTCAAAAAATTACTAATCTCTTGAAATCCCAATTTGTGAAAGGACTTCTTTATTATTACTTTAATAAATAAAAATGCATCTAAATTCTTTACTTTATATTTGTTCTATATCTTTATTCATTTATATAATGGCGCTATTTTGGAGAGACTTGCCAAATCAAAAAAAGTAAATAAATAATTAATATTAATTTTGTTGCTTATAAAAATAAATTGAGTTAATAATTTAATATTGGATTTAATTTTTTTATATAAATGCTGAAAGAATCTTCAAATAACAATAACAAAAACATATTCTCAAAAACTAACGGTATTGCAAAAGAAAAGATGATTTGCAAAGACGGATTCTGTTCATTACCAAATCAAGATGAGATTTCAAAACAAGATTCAAATGATATGAATTTATTTGATCCTATTTAGTAAATAAATAATATTTTGATAAAATTAATGATTAAATTGATAATGTTAGATTCTTTGAATTTTTAATTTATGTTTAATGACTTTTTAAACGCATATAAAGAGTTTTGGATTAAAGCTACGGACTTCAAAGGATTCACATCTCGATCGGACTGGTGGTTAGTTCAACTAGCAAATCTTATAATTTCATTACTAACTATCCCAATATTTTTAAAAACATTTGGTTTCAATGTTTATGGCATAGTTTGTATCATTCCTCAAATAGCTATTGATGTGAGAAGAATCAAAGATTTTGGAAAAGATTGGAAATGGATTTTTATTAATTTAATACCTATCTTCGGATGGATCTTATGGTTCATCTGGTTAGGCTTTGGCAAGACTGGTAATGGAAAAAATAAATTTATATAGAAATTAACTCCTCAATTTTTTCTTTTTTTTAAAATCTACAAATCTTACCTTTTTTCTTAACTCTATTTGTTTTTCGAGAATCCTAAACACATGCATCTCGCATTCGGTTAATTTAAGAAACTGATCGAGTGTATCTTTATCTTCTTCATCAAAATTCTCGAAAACTTCTGAAATAGCAATACTATTTCTAGATATAAAATCCTCTGCAACATCTCGTGGATTCTTTCCTGATTCGAAATCCTGAAAAGCTTCATAAGAATTAAGTTCTCTTGTTAACCATTTAAACCAAGGTTCATTTTTATTATTTTTTTTATTTATGATTTTCTTCATGAAAAAATTTTTACTAGTTTAATCATTATTAGTTATTTATTCTTTGACAGCTGTACAAATACTTATTTTAAAAAACCAATTAAAGATTAAACTTATTTTTTTTTACAAAATAACTAACACAATTACCATAAAGCTTTTTAAAAAATAAGTATTTATTACTCATTTTTTTGTTTATTAGATAGCTAAAATTTATTTTTTAGTAAAGTACATTGTCAATTCCATTTTACGACTTTCCTTCATCTCCAATTTTAATTATTGGTGCTCTTGGCATTGCAGTAGCGATAGCAGTTTTTTTTGTCTCTTACCAAAAATATTTCAATTCTCCTTTGAACAAAGAGCTTGCAGAAAAGAAAAAAGCCTTAATTAAGGAACAAAAAGAATTAAATGAAAGATTAGAAAAAATAGAACAAGATTTAAAAAATTTATAAAAAGTTACTTTTAAATAGAAATGAGTTAAAGATCTCGAATTCAAGACCTTAATTTTTTTAACAGGAATTTTGGTCTATAAGGAGATATGGATAAAGATCATCTTATTGAGTTAATTTCTAATAGTCTTCTTTACGAGAGTAAAAATTCTGACTCTAATAGGAATCTTAGTGACTTTAAAAATTACTTAGAAAGATTAAATCTAGATCAATTGAGAACTATGTCTAAAGAATTTATTCTTTAATATGGTTTTAAAATTTTTTTTGTTTATTAAATAATCAATACTTTTTAAAAATTGTTAGCATCAAAAAAATAATAGAAATATGCTTAAAGTAAATAGAGGTGATTTTTTAATAAAACCATTTTTAAAAAGAAATAATATTAGAGCTTCTTATCAAATTATTTCTACCATATTCCCGATCTTTTCTATTTGGTTAATTATCCACCTAATAATAAATCAACCTTTTTCATTATTGATTAAAGGATTTCTATTAATACCTTTTTTAGTTCTTCTAACTCTATTCTCTTCTCGAACGTTCTCACTAATGCATGATTGCGGTCATAATTCTCTTTTTACAAAACGGAAATTAAACCGATTTTTTGGATTTTTACTTGGATTGGTTAATGGTATTCCCCAGAAGTCATGGTCTATTGATCATGCATTTCATCATAGAAATAATGGAAATTGGGAAATTTACAAAGGTCCGATAGATGTTTTAAGTCTTGAAGATTATGAATCTCTTACAAAAAGAGAGAAAATATTTTATAAAGTAAGTCGAAACTGGATGATGCTTTTACCTGGCGGTTTTTTTTACTTAGTTTTAAAACCTAGATTAGGACTAGTTATTATTATTTTTAATTTCATTAAAGATATATTGGAAGAGACTTTTATCAAAATAAAAAACAGAGATATTTCTCAACTATTAGCTATTAATTCAAGAGTCAAACCGCCTTTTTCTGATTATGGAGATAATTTTGGTGAACTATGTGAATTAATAATCAATAACATAGTAGTAATAATAGGATGGATTTTTATGTGTAAATGGCTGGGGGTTGTTTTTTTCTTATCATTTTATTCCATTGTATTAACCTTATCAGCAGCAATTTTAATATGTGTTTTTTTCGTACAGCATAACTATGAAAATTCATACGCTAAAAATACAAAAAATTGGGATCTCATCGATGGAGCTATTTTAGGTAGCAGCAATTTAGATATCCCTAATTGGCTAAATTGGTTTTTAGCAGACATATCCTTCCACAGCATTCACCATCTCTCTGAGAGAATACCAAATTACAACTTAAGAGCTTGTCATCAAGCAAACATTCATTTACTCCAACAATCAAAGTTCTTAAAATTAAGAGAATTTTCAAACTGCTTCAAATATATTATTTGGGATAATAAAAATGAAAAATTAATTCCTATAAGTTAATACCTAATTCAACCTTCTTTTCAATTTTCTTTTTAGAGGAATAGCGCTATAGGCGTGAGTACCAATAGATGGAGGTAAGTCATTCTTTAAAGGATGCATAAAAGCATTTGCCATACTCTCTAATATTTTCGAAAGCCAATTAATTACTGATTTCATTTGAAAATTTAAAAGTGTACTTTTTTATCTTCTAACTAAATTACTGAAAAGTAAATCAGTCTTTATGCTGATTTTTTTAGAAGATTACCTTTTAAATTCATATTAAATAATCAAAATTATTATTTACTTTTGTATTTTAAAAGAAGGATATTACTATCTTTTTCAAGGTAAACCAGTTGCAAAAAAATTTAGTAAATAATACTTATTTTTTCTAATTAACTTAATAAATTAAATTATTGAACATAATTTCATGCTATATCTCTATTCCAAATAAATCTAACAATATTATGAATGATTCATTTGTTTCTACAAACCAGAATACAGAAATAGATTCTATTAATTCATATTTCGAGTGTATTACTGAATGCAGTATTGTGGATGGTCATCAAGAATGTATTACTCGTTGTTTAGAAGTTCATTTAAAGGGGGCTGATCAAAATGAATAAAAAAAATTCACCTCAAAGGAAAACAACTTTAAAATGGAACTCTAATGGAGAGCTTTCCGAAATTGATATGTTAAGAATTTTAGAAAAGATATCATCACATGATCTTAATCAATGTGAATTAACATGCGATTCTGATACAAATTAAGATATGTTTTAAAATATATTTCTAATACTTCTGATAAAAAAGCAGCTTATGGGATTTTTGTAGGATTTTAATTAATGAGATTTAAATAAAGATTTAGAACATTTTCATAAAACTATAGTTTTCTATAAAAATTAATTTTTAGAACTCCTACCTTTTTTTAAGAATGTTTTACTAATTTCTTTTTTTGTTAGTTGAATCGGTTTTACTAATCCTGAATCACCATGAGTTGGACAATAATAAGTCATAAGCATCCAATTTTTTTCTTGATCCATAACTAATCACCTATCTAAATAATGATTAAATAGATAGGATGAATTTTGAAAAAATTTCTTTTTTTTAAGCTTTTTTTCTTTTTTACTTAATAATTTATAAAAATTTTGAATCTTTTCTCACAAATTAGATATAAATACGCATGACTTTAAAAAATAATCCTGCTATTTATTAATAAATTCAAAATTATTTATGTCTCTAGAATCTATATTGATGGTAGTAGCTCCAATCTGTCTTTTTACAGTAGGAGTTATTGTTTTACCTATCCTAGTAAAGCCACGTAAACAATCTGGTTTACCTAAGAGGTATATACGCGGTCTTTAAATTAATTAAGCTTTAAAGAAGAGCAAAGACAATCAGAATAAGAAAGAAAGAATTAATAAGATTGCGATAAAAGAATAAAATAAAAAATGTTTGGCAAAGATAATTTTATTTAAAGATGAAATTAAAATCTTAAAAACTTTATCGAAAAAATTTATAAATTATTTTCATTATGAGATCCTGTGATGGATAATAGAGTATATAAATTCACTTTTATTTAACAAAATTCTTAACCAACAAAAATTTGAGTAATATAAAATTTTCTGGTCTTAAAGGCCAAGCGCTTGTAATAAAGGATAAAGATATTCCAAGCATAAAAGAATTTCAGGATGTTATCCCAGATCACTACTTTAGGTGCAATACCAAAACTTCTTTGAGGTATCTTTTACAATCAGCTTTCATTCAATCATTAGTAGTTGCAATAGGGTTATCTATTCCATTTACCTCAAAAATGATCCCAATTTGGATAATTTACGCATTAATATCAGGTACCACTGCAATGGGATTCTGGGTAATTGCCCATGAATGTGGGCATGGAGCATTCTCTAAAAACAAAACATTGGAATCTGTAACTGGTTATTTACTACATTCATTACTTCTGGTGCCTTATTTTTCTTGGCAGCGTTCTCATGCAGTTCATCATAGATTCACAAATAACATAACTAATGGAGAAACTCACGTCCCATTAGTCATTAAAGGGAACGGAGTTACAGAAAAAGTTGGCGGAGAAAAAGAATTACATTTTTCAAATTCCTTAGGTAAGAAAAATTATGGAATTCTTCAACTTGTTTTACATCTAATATTTGGCTGGCCTGCTTATTTACTTACGGGAAGTACAGGAGGAGTTAAATATGGTATTTCAAATCATTTTTGGCCAAGAAAACCATTTTCTAAAGCATTATGGCCATCAATATGGGCCAAGAAAGTTTGGATATCAGATATTGGCGTAGGTTTGACATTAGTGGGCATTGTTTATTTAGTTTTCAAGTATGGATTTTTTCCAGTAATTGCTCTGTATTTGGGCCCTTTATTAGTGGTTAATTGTTGGCTAGTAGTTTATACATGGCTTCATCATACAGATTCAGACGTGCCTCATCTTTCAAATACGGAATTTTCCTTTATGAAAGGCGCATTTCTATCTATTGACAGGCCTTACGGTAGAGTCCTTAATTTTCTTCACCATAATATAGGTTCTAGCCATGTTGTTCATCATGTATGTCCAACTATCCCTCATTATCATGCAAAAAAGGTAACTGTCTTAATTAAAAAAGCCTTTAAAAAAGCATATCTTTTTAATCCTGATCCAATACACAAAGCTCTATGGAATGTTGCTTGCAATTGCGTTGCTGTTAAGTTAGACATTAAGAGAGGAAGATATATTTGGCAATCTTCATACAAAATGGTGGATTAAAAACACAATAAGCATCAATTCTTTATCACATTAATTTACGCAAATCTGAAAAGAATATAAAAGAATTAGAAATAACAACTTTTTCATCTTAGAAAATACCCAAGTTTTGATAATTCTATGAGTGGCGACAATTTGCATGGTAAACAGCCTATTAAATTTTATTCGGAAAAAATAACACTTACAAAAGTTGAATTATTAGAAATGCAGTTGAGTTTAGGCGAAAAAATTTCAGATTTAGATCAAAAGCATAAAGAATGGAGCAAAAAACTATCAAGTTGATCATCTAATATGATGAATTCTAATTACTTTTTGATATTTCTATTTGCCTTATCAAGAAACTTTTCTGTAAATTATTGAAAAATTATTTGCAGGCATACTAATAATATCCTCTTGAGAAAAACCATTTTTCTTACTCTCATCACAAACTTCCTCAAGATTTTTAATACCCCAAAGATCATTTTGCATTTTTAATGAATTATCGAAAAAATAATTACTTTCACTTGTATACTTATTACAAATTTTGAATGGCCCATACAAAATCAAAAATTGCCCCTTACTGAGTAATTTTCCTGACTCTCTAAAGAGTGCTACAGTACAAGACCACTCTGCTACATGAATCATATTTATAGAGACTATTCCTTGCAAAGAATTAGCTAATATCAATGGAATTTTCCAAGGAATTTTTTCTACATCAATCTCAAGAGGCTGGGGCATTTTCTTAGTTAGGTCTTCATACTTAATCCAAGAACTGATACTTTTTCTATGCACTAACTCTGGGTCACTTGTTTGCCAAATAATTTCAGGAAATCGTTTTTGAAAAAACACTCCATGCTCACCACTGCCACTCCCGATTTCCAATACTGAACCTTTTTTTATAATTCGGGATAGTACATCACCGATGCAGTCTCTATTTCTGTGAGTTGCAGAAAAAAAAAGTCTATTATCCAAAATTAAAAAAAATTGAGCGCTTCAGTAAAAATAATAATTTCAAAATCCTTGATTATTTAACCTTTCTCAATTTAGGAGTCTTGAAAAACATTATTTTAAGGCTAAAAAATAATATTGAAATTGTAAGAGCAGGCAAGATATAAAGTATTAAATCAGAACTCATTAGAGAAGGAATCCTTCCAAAAATTAAATGCATGCAGTAGGTCGCGAATGACATAAATTCATATATATATCTAATTTATTAATAGCAATTATTTGAATTCTAAAAAATATTTTTAGTCAAAAACCAAAAATTCTCCAAAAAAAAAAAAAAAGAGTCAGCCTGTATCCCTACTAGCTGACTCTTGTCATATATTAATTTAAATTACCTCTAAATGAGGATATACCTCTAAAAAAACAAGGTGAAAAGCTTATAGTTTTTTTCAAATTTAAAAAATCAGAACAAAAATAGAAACATCAATAAGGTATATTTCGACACATATATGTAGCAGTTTTTTAAATTCTCCTGATAAAGTAGGGAATAATCTCTGATTTTCTTTACAATACTAAGTAATTATGTTATATTTGTTTACAAATTACTCAAATAAAATGACTCCAGAAGCAGAACGTTTTAATGGTTGGGCAGCGATGTTAGGTTTCGTTGCAGCAGTTGGTGCATACGTCACAACAGGCCAGATCATTCCAGGTTGGTTCTAATGAAAAATAACGAACCAAAAATAGTTGAAAAAGAAAAAATCGTTGCTGAAAAGCTAAACGGTAGATTCGCAATGTTAGGTTTTGTTGCTCTAGTTGGAGCATATTTAACTACTGGTCAAATCATTCCTGGTTTTATCTAAATAAATTTTTAATCTCTAAATAGCCTAATTTGAAATTAAATTAGGCTATTTTTATTGATTTTTTTTGGCTAATCTAATAATCTTTATTAGCGAAAAAAGATTTATTCTGAGTTATGAAAATGATAATATTTACCAACTTTTTAAAATGGAATATTAATTTGATTATTCTTGTTCTTTAAAACTTAAATTTACTCGTTAAATGATGCTATCTTTATCAAGATAATTCAAGAATTTAATGAGAGTAAAGCTTGAACCCGAAACGGCATTTATTGGAAAAAAGTTTACTTATATATTTCTCGGAATAATATTTAGCCTAAATGTAATAACTTTTATTTGGTTTTTCTTATTTTCAAATTTAAAATAAAAAAAATTCTAAATTTTTCTTCTAAAAAGGTTAAAGAAAATAGACTAAAAAAACAGTTATTTAGGTACTAAAAAATTCCAGGAATGATCTGTCCTGTTGTTACATAGGCACCTAATAGTGCAACGAAGCCAACCATAGCCCATCTACCATTCACTTTTTCTGCATTTTGAGGATATCCATCGTAAGAAACACTTTCATCAATATAAGGCCTAGTTTCTGATGGGAACATATTCTGTCTGCCACCTGATTCTGTAGTTACTCCTGATTTTGTCATTAAAAAAATAATAATTGTTAACTAAAGTAACACAAATATTAACTTATGTAAACCAAAAGCCTTTAATGATTCACCTTTCAGTATCTATGGTGCAATGTGTGGCATTTCTGTTTACAAAGGTATTTACAAGTCACAATTTTTTTTATTTAAATCACCTTTTTTATCAAAATTACAGATAAATCACTAAAAATAAGCATTTATACTCACAGTGAGTAATTTTACTTATTAGAATATTATTAGCATTTAGGAAGTGCTTAGCTGGTTAAATCAGAAATCTGAATTAACTAAGTCGTCATGAGCTTGCCGTTGGGATACTGCAAGCTCTTTCAATTTTAAAAGCAAGCAAATATATTAAGCATACAGATAGTTATTTTGAACTATTGAATTAAATTTTTAAGATTATCTACTAATGCCAAAGACTTTTTTATTTGCTAGATAGATAATAGACTGAACAAAATATATGTCTTTAGATTTTATTCTCATTCCATCTTGTATTTTGATTATCCTTTTTCTTTTAAATAGAGAAAATATGATCTACAAAAAAAATCAAAAGGTTAAATAATATTTTTATTATTATAAAAAAGCTTAATACTAAAATACAGATAGTATAACTTTTTTCTGAAAATAATATTTTTTAAAACAACTACTTAAAAAATTTAAAACTTTAGATGATTTAGTAGAGCAACTACTCCAACTTTTTTCTTAAAATTAGTTTATCCCAATATATTTTTGAATTATTAATTTGATTTAATTTTTGTTGGCAGTGTATGCAATTGCATTCGTATATGAAAGTTTTATTTTTCATGAATTAACTGTTTTTTTTTAAGAAACCAAATTTCTTGTTTAATTGCAAGTCTTCATAAATTATTTTTCTGATTAATTATTGATAGTTAAAAACAATTATTTTTCTTAACTATCAATTTTATATTGGTTTCTAAATCATTGATATTTTATAATGTTAAAAAAGACAGTAAAAAACAAATAAACTTCTTTTGAAACTTTCAAATCAATCACTAATTAAAAAAACTGTTAATAAAATAATTTCTCCTTGGTATTTAATTCCTTTAATAGATAGATGGTTGTTAGGGCAAATAATACCTCCCATGATATTTGCAATTTCTGCTTTTACTGTTATTTCATTATCTGTTGGAGTAATGTTTGATCTTATAAGAAAAATAGTTGAATTTGGTTTACCTTTATTTTTAGCTTTAAAAGTTCTTTTTTTTAGTTTACCCAGTTTTTTAGTCTTATCATTCCCAATGGCAGTTTTACTTTCAACATTATTAGCCTATGGAAAGTTATCAAGCAATTCTGAATTGTTGGCATTGAAATCTTTGGGTATAAAAACTTCAAGAATTATTTCTCCAGCTATTGCCCTTTCAATATTTATGACAGGATTAACTTTTTACTTTAACGATAATTTAGTTCCTGCGAGTAATAAATTAGCTGAAACGACATTAAGAGCAGGCATAGGAAGTTCTTTTAGCGCCGAACAAGGAAAAGACAATATTATGTTTTCAAGATATGGATCTAGGATAAGTGCATCAAATAAAAAACCGACAAAAATAAATACTTATCTTACTCATATATTTTATGCTTCATGGTATGAAAACAACATTATGGAAGGAGTTACAGTTTTAGATTTTTCCAGAGAAGATTTTCAACAAATCTTAAAGGCAAAGAATGGAAGATTTGACAAAAAAAGTTCTTCTTGGATATTTTCTGACGGGAGTATTGTATCAATTGATCCAAGCGGGCAAACTACAAATATTCAATTTAAAGAATATACATATCCATTTGTTGAAGGGCCTATGGAGTTAGCAAAAGTACCTAAGGATGCAAATGAAATGACTTTAAAGCAAGCTATGCAAGCAGAAAAAATTTATGAAAAAACTGGAAACTTGAAAGAGGTAAGAAGAATTAAAGTTCGCATTCAAGAAAAATTCACTCTACCTTTTGCATGCTTGGTGTTTGGTTTAATAGGCAGCAGTCTGGGATCTAAATCTAATTTAAGATCTTCAAAAAGTCAGGGATTTGGATTGAGCGTAATTCTTATATTAATTTATTATGTTATGTCATTTTTATTTAGTTCATTCGGAGTAAAAGGTATTTTACCCCCGGTTTTTGCTGCATGGTTACCTGTCTTAATTTCTCTTGGAGGTGGAATTTATTTATTAAGAAAATCAAGTTCTTTTTAATAATTTAAGCATATAAATAAGAATATAATTATTACAAAATTCTTTTGCAAGTAATAGATTCTTAAATCTTTATTCCCGGTCTATTTTTTGATAACCGTACCAATCAGGATAGTTGTTTCCTTGAATAAAGCTATTATCTTGAGTTAATTCTATTTCCCAATTACCTATCTTTTTTATTAGTTCACAATCATCGCAACTAATCAACATTTCTAAAGAAGAAAGATCATCTATATGCTTTTTTTTAGACCCAATAAGCCATTTAGATTTAGCTATATTTTTTGCCTCTAATTTATTTGAAGCTATAACTAATCCAAACTCATGTTTTTCCTGCATAGAAGTTGGGTTATAGCCTCCAATATTGACAAACCATAAAGTTTTTTTTGGCTTTAGTTTTTTTTCTAATTGCCTTTTTTCTATTTTATGGTTTTCAACATTTATTAAATTAATCTTATAGCCATCTATATATTGTATTTTTTTATAACTATCAATATGCAAACCTCTTGAAGATCCAAACCAATCCTTCCTTAAAGTATCGTATGTGTCTTCAATTTTAGATCCAACAACCCATCTAACATCATGTAATTCAATATTAGCTTTTTCTGCTCTACCTCCAAGCACAACCAAATAGAGAAAATTATTTTCTAATTTTTTCACTTTTCATTAATAGTGTTTACTTAGACTTTAATTTAAATTATCAAGAAATTTTTTACAGATTATTCTTACTAAGTCAAAGATTCCGTTAATTGAACCAACCTTTTTTCTTTTCTTTAACTTTTGGTGAAGTCTGAATCTTAGGCTCTTCATCTACTCTACCTTTTATAATCATTAAAGGTACTATTGCCCATAGAGCTAAAAATAATATCCAGAATAGATAAATGTTCATAGTTAAAAATTTCAATAAAATTATCTTAAAATCAATAAAATAAGATTCGTGAGTTTCTTTTTAAAGTTCTGATGTAGATGTATAATCGGACATTTCATTTTTAATTAAAGCTAAATTAAATAATTCATAAATTTAATATAAAAAATGATGATACCTTCAGATTTAAAAATGTTGGAAATGAGAAAATTTTTTTAATCAATAAAAAATATTTGCACTCAACAAAACCACTGCTTTGCTTCAGGATGTGTAGAGTGCATTATCATGATGACACGGTAGAATTTTTTTCGTGAATCTTCTTAAATCAAACTTTTGCCTATCTAAAATAAAATATATCGATAAATGAAAAAATGCGATTTATGTGATAAGCGAGATAAAACTCATTACAGAGTTAAATCCATAATTCATACGAAATGGATTTTTTGTTGTAAAGAATGTTGGAATCTAATTTCTACACATAAAAATTATTCCTATGGAGGAACTAGAAAGTCAAAATAAATTAATACTATTAGAAAAACAATTTTAACTTTCTAAAAAAAATTATTAATTTCTTTTTTTATAGATTTATATTCCAAATTAATTTCTTTGATAAATTCATCTACTTCCTTTTTAGTATTCTTGTATTCATTTATTTTTTGTTTGGTTTTCTCATAAAAAATCGATTCAAATTTTCCTGGACTTATCTCCTCAATCCAATATCCTGCTAAACAATAAATTTGGTTTGGGACAAAAGAAATAATAAATAGTTTTTTGGAATTTTTATATTGATCAATTAACTTGTGAGCGAAAGTACCTTTAGATTTGTTAATCCCAAATAGAGAAATATCTTTTACTAAAGGCTTAAAATTCTTCGATAGATTCTTATTTTTTTCTACTGTATTTCTAGAAATTATTTTTTCTAGAGAATAACAATAATCGAAAAAATTAGTATTTTCTTTTTTTGAAGGAAATATAGTTATAAGGGAACTTAAAAGTAAAACAGATGTTAAAAGAAATTTTTTAAACATTTTCATTTACTCAATTTATCATTTAATAAATATATAAAGACAATTCAAAAATTACTATTAATTACCATAAAAAGATTCACATTAATTAAAAAGATTTCTATTAATTGCGCTAAACCTCTTTTAGAAAACTTTTAAAGTATTTCGGACTAATTAATTATTTATTTATCAAAAGCATAACATTTTTTTCTTATAATAATATTATGAAAAATTCTTTTTTGAAAAATAAAAGTATCAAATCTTTTTTAGATTTTTTTTCAAGAGTATCAATTTCAGCAATATTTATCTCAGCCATACCAGGCAAAATAAATGATTTTGAACAAACAGTTGACTATATTTCTTCAAAAGGCATTCCTGAAACAATTTCATCTATTCTTCTGGTAGGAGCCATTACATGTCTTATCTTGGGATCTGGATTTTTCATTTTTGGAGAAAAACAAAAAATCGGTTCAGTCTTTTTATTACTATTTCTTATTCCAACAACGATAATTTTTCATTTATTCCCTTTCCATCAAAGAGCAGTATTTATGAATCTCGGATTGACAGGTGGATTAATTATTACTGCAATAAGGGACCCAAAATAAATAACTTAATTTAAGAAACCTAAATATTTTTTTTCCCATCTCTTAATTCTGGGAAGCAATTCGCAAGATGAATTAATTCATAAATCTCTTTGCTATCGTATTTTTTGTTAGGAACTCCACTTCCTACCTCTATACCCCTCTCTTTCATCTTCTTTAATATCAATTCTTGTCTTTGCATACTTGACATAGACTTAAATCTTTTAGTTCGTTCTTCTTTATTCACTAGATCTTAATTTAGTTAAACTATATTTTTAAGGTTATATCAATTAGCGATTCATTAAATAAGTAAGAAAGCCAGTAAATGTAAGTAATTTAAATCCAATAAAAAAAGGCAAATATTTTTTGACCTTTTTGCCAACGGGTAATAATTTATTCAATGAATTGATCATGATTTAAATTAAAAATCTAGTTATTTCGAATATCCTAACGAATTTTTTTAGAATTATCCCATTTCGATTTGTACATTTTAAACAGTAGATCTAAACTAGAAGTGTTACGTCACTTTTTTTATGACTGATAAAGAAACAATAATTTCATTATTAAATGAGTTTGCTAATCCAAAAAAAATGGCCTCATTTTTTGTTGACAATGCGACTCCAGATTTTTTATTCATAAGACCGAGTGGTAATCCTATAAATGCAAAAGGGTTCGAACAAATGATTACTGGTGATATAGTTCAAGAAAAGGCAGAAATAACCAAAATTCACCGATTCGAATTTTTAAACGAAAATATAGTGATGTGCATTTTTACATTAGGTTCAAAATTTACTTACAAAGGTGAACCTAATGACGACTTACCAACAGTTACGTCAATTTTTAAAAAAGTAAATAATGTTTGGAAAATTCACTGGATGCAAAGATCTACAGGAAATTCTGATTTATCTTTATGGGATTAGCAAAGTTAATATCTTTTTTAATGGTTCTACTTCTTTCAGGTAGTTCTTTTATTGGTTTAATTTTTTATTTTATAAACTAAATACATCAAAAAAATACCCCGTTACTATTTTTTTAGAAAACAATTCCTTTTTTATTAAGTAATTTGATTTTCAGGTAAAAATAAAAACTTTAGACAGACTAACCCCTATATCTAAAGCTAATAAAGCGATTAGTAACTTATTCATTTTTTAGAACTCTCAACTATTTTTTTGTAAAGTTCTTCAGAAATAGGCTGCATAACCTTGTAAAACTCTGATTACAAATTAGTTATTTTAAAATTAATTTCCAGTAACTAAATATACGAATATATGAATTTTTAAATAGGCAAAAAATATGTTCACAATAAGTTTTTCTTATAGCGTATTAATAAATACTGAGTTCAAAACTTTAAAGAATGTCCAAACTTTAAAAAAAAGAAATTAGAAATATTATTTCAAGTAAATAGATCCTCTATAAGTAAGCTTTATTATCTTTTCTTCTTGTTTTCTACAATATACGAATGACTTTCCATTGAAATACATGTTTACCATGATGCAGCTCCTGAATTTGCTCAAGTCCCCGTCCTATGGCTTGAGTCGTACTGCGGTCTATCAGATGGTAGATCGGACGATTTTGTAGTATTCACTACAATCTATTTATAAAGTATTTATACTTAGATGTCAACAATCAATAGAAACTAACCTTCAATTTAAAATTAGACTCTGCTCTCAGAAACTCCCTAAAAAGAATATAGAACATATAACTACGAGTAACTCCCATAAAAACTGAAACAAATGCCAGAACTATACAAATAGGGCAATGTGGGAATCCCATTATTTATTTTCCAATATAAATTTCAATTCAGCCTCTGCATTGAGAATGTCAATTCTTCTCTTAAGTAGTTTAAAAAAATTAATTATTTTTTTCAAAATTAAATCTTATTTAGGCATCAGTAATAATAATATTATTAGAATTAATAAATCAATGAGCAAAAATACTGAATCCATTGATATAACTAATTTTTTGTAGCATATTTATACAATAAATAACACCAACATATGGTCAGATACTTTTGATCAATTAGCTTATCCAGAGTCAAATATAGAAATTGGTGATCTAGTTAACTTGCAGTGCTATTTATCTTTTGCTAAAAAAATAGAGCGGGCTAAAGTCCAATACTCCACGAGGATTTAGTCCGCTGCCTAAAGCCTGAGAGTGCAAATTTCTTAATTAATATGACACTATGCTTTATAAGGTAAATATCTTGATTGCTTAATAAATTTATTTTGTATATTGCTATTACAAAACTGATGAGTTTATTTAAATTAGTTACTAAATCCTCGTGGAGAAAGCTTTAGTAAATTTCTTTTACTGGTTACTAATAAGATCAGCCGAATCTCATTATGGAGAATCATTTATATCTGTAGAAGTTCCATCTAATTCAATCAAAAGTTATTCTTGATTTTAGAAAGTTTAAAATACTTAAATTCATATTTTGCTGAAAATTGAATAACTAATTTAAGTTAAGTTGGTTAATTATCTCTATTGCAAATAAAGATAAGGTTGTTAACCTTGCACTTAAAGAAGAAACTTAATTTCTTAAACTGATGCAATTTGATCATTTAAATTTCAATGAAGATGATGGCCTCATGTCCATAGAAGATTTAAGGGCTTTACGTCTTAGAAAAAAGAAAATTGAAAGTGATAAGAAAGCTAGAAAGTATATCCTGGATATAAATCAAAGATATAGAAAAATGAGTACCCGCAATAGTAATAACTTTTTAAGGAATATGAACCCTTTTAAAAAGGCCGCATAAATTGTTAATTTTGATTTTGTTAATTTGTTTAACTTTACAACTTTCAGAGTAAGATTTTAATGGTGTTTCTTTGGAAGAGTTTCACCAAGAGGGGTCAATTTTTGGCCCCTTCTTTGCGGAGATACTTTTTAATTGAAACTCGTTATAAAATTAAAGTAATACTTTCCTATAAGACGAAAGTGATATAAATCTTTTGTTTTAAAGTTTTTTCTTACCAATTAATGAAAACTCTATATCTTCAACTAAATCTCTTATTAAAAAACAAAAGTTTTAGCCTATGGACCATTTCCCATAATTTATTGAATTTTTCATTTGCGATTTTTAATGGCTTCACCTACAAGTTGGTAATTCTACAAAGAAGTTGTAACTAAAATTCTATGGGTCTTATATTTTACCCAAACTTTAGAAGGAGTAGCTATTTCGATCATTAAATAGTGAAAGAAAAGATATCCAGCATACAAAATCAGAATAGTTTCTAAAAAAGAATTTGAGCTAGTAAAAATGCAAGCTGATAAAAAGGAGCAATAAAATTATTCTTTGGTAAATATTGATGCTGAATATTTAATTTTTGCAGCTATTATTAAATTAATAAAATTAAGAAAAATGAACTCTGCATTTGCAAAAGTCTCAAATTTGAAAGTTAACAGGGCTTCTAAAATAGCTATTACTCTCGCATCATCAACTTTCTTTTTGTATGCCTTTGGTCAAGCACCAATTTTAAAAAATATTCTTTCAGGTGCCTTCTCTTGCTCTGGCTAAATAAAATACCCCTTTTTAAGATATATTAAAAAGCTAAAAAAGACAGTGATTGATAGTCGATATAAACTTAGAGGAAAAATCCCTCTTTTTTAATGTTTTATAGATTTATTACGGAAAAGATAATGTCTCTTCTTATTTCTCTTGTCAGCTTATGAATATTTCTCCGCACCTATTAATTGATGCTTTGATATTAAGCGCTGCCCTTACGATAACTTTGGTATTAAGAGCAAAAGGTAATGTCGCCAGAAAAGAAAAAGAAAATAAATGATTACCAAAGAAGAAGAAAAAGAATTTAAAAAACCTAAATTATATAGATTTTGGAACTTTCTTATTTATGGAAGTTCCATTGCTATTGGAGTTTTCTAAGTTTATTTATATTCTGCTTATGTCTTTATAAATAAATGACGTACATGTACGGCATAGCAATTACTTATGGGGTAGTGAGTCTTTTATTGCTTGGTGGTTTTGCATACTTTACTTTTAAAATTAAACGCTAATTTTTATATCATCTTTAATAAAAGATTTCTTAGAAAAATTTTTTGATTTTTGTGGAGAATATCAACAAGAACTTCCACCTCAGAAGATCGCTGAGATTTTAGAAGATATGCAGATAGATTAGATGAATGAAAGATACTAGCAGACCTAAGAAGGTATTAAGAGAATAAAATTTCTAGCAAAATTTATACAAATTTTTTTAAATTTGGAATAAATTTTTTGAAGATATTTTCCTTGCAATTATTCATAATTTTAGATTTTTTTTTGATCCTTAATCCGTACAATTTTGTTCCTCTAACCGCACACATAAAACTTGAAACTTAATATTAAAATCAATTAGAACATAAGTGTAGTAAAGGGGTAAGTCTTATGGCACTTAATGACACATATACTATCCAAGAAATTAAATTGGATAAAAAAGACCTTTCATATAATAATCTCAAAGAAATTGAAGCTTATTGGAATTACGAATGTGCAGAACATCCAAGTAACAATCATTGCAAGATTTTTTGTGATTAAAAATTTAAGTTTTAGGTATTCTTACGCTTGATTTTTGCATAATACCCGTACTAAAGAATAATCAGATAGAAAGGAGGCCAAGTAAATGACTAATTTAGGTATAGAAATTTTATTTTGGACAATTTTAATTTCTTATCTGGGATTAAGGTTTTCTCAAACCTGGAATGGATTCAAAAAACAGTATTAATTAGGAGAATAGAAATGAAACTACAAACTCAGTTCACGGTTCCAAAAAAAGAATTAAAAGATCTTGATTATGTTAAGAAAGTAGATTCTTTAGAGGAAACTTTAAATAAAGAATGTATAGATTATCCAAACCAAGAAGATTGCTTGGTTTGTTGCAATTAGAAATCAAAAAATAGCAATTTTTTAAAAGTAAATAAATTTTATTAGTATTTATAAATTTTCTAAAAGGGAGTTAGCACTATGGAATTAAGATTCTTCCCAATAAATATTTTTAGAGAAACTCCAAAAGTCACATTCTTTGATGCAGGCATAGATAGTTCTAATGGTTCTGATGTTGTGATCCATTCTGGGGAAGCTATATCTCCTCCAGATGATTTAAAAGATGAGCAATATTACGTTCACAATCATCAAATTGACCACAATTTAGTTATCACTGGAGAAAGGAAATTTGTTTTAATAAATCCCTCCTGGGATGAACCTCATCATGTGATTTATTTAAATAGATCTATGGGAGCATTAGAAATTCCTACAGGCACTTATCACAGATCTATCTCAGGGAAAGAAGGTAGTATTGTTTTAAACCAACCCAAAAGAGATAAATTTTTTGACCCTGCTAAAGAATTTATCCCTCAAAAATTAGACAAAATTAATTTAATTAAGGCAAGAAAAAGTTCGCCTGTTTTTTGGATTTATGAAAATAACAAAATCAAAAGAATTAATTTTAATCCTCTAGAAAGAAAAGTTAAAACTCTTGTTTGAAATGAAAAAACATATATCCCATAGTAATAATTTAAAAAACCTGAATTTAATTATTAATTCTGATACTTATAAATTGGCTCACGAAGATATGGGCCTACTAAGCCGAAATGAAATGCGTGGAGTTAGAATGCTTCTTGAAATTACTAAACCAGATTTAATCCTTGAAGAAAATAAAATTCTTTCAACCATAATTATTTTTGGAGGCGCAAGCATTGCAGAAGAATCAAATACAAAAAAGAGAATTGAAAATATAAAAGAATTAATTAAAAAAAATCATAAATCGATACTACTAAAACGTAATTTAAATAGATTAGAAAATTTGCTTCTAATGAGTAATTACTATCAATCTGCAAGGGAGTTTTCTAAACTTGCTTCAATTAATAATCAAAATAAAAACTGTAATTCTCATGTGATTGTTACAGGTGGGGGGCCAGGAATTATGGAAGCTGCTAATAGGGGTGCTTTTGAAGCAAATTGTAAGTCTATAGGGTTAAATATCAGTCTCCCTAATGAACAAATACCAAATGCTTTTATAACTCCCGGTCTTTGCTTTAAATTTAATTATTTTGCATTAAGAAAGATCCATTTTGTTATGAGATCAGTAGCTGCCGTATTTTTTCCTGGAGGTTTTGGAACACTAGATGAATTATTTGAACTATTGACACTTTGTCAAACACGAATGAAAACTAAAATCCCAATCATACTTTTTGGTAGAGAGTATTGGAATAAGATAATTAACTTTGAATATTTAGCTGATCTTGGATTAATTGAAGATGAACATTTAAATCTTTTCCAATATGCAGACACTGCATCAGAAGCATGGAAAATTATCAAATCATCAAAAAAGCCAGCTTAGAATACTTAATAAGTATTTGATATTTTGTTTTTCATGCTTTCAATCTTATTAATTAATTCATCCAACCATTCCGTATTATTTGTCTCTTGTCTTTTATGGCTTTGGCTTTTTTGATTACTCATAAATTTCTTACTTTTATAGTTTATTTAATATATCTTCAGAAATTAAAGAAATCAATAAGCAATATTACCAAATCGATTGATAAGACAAGCTTTAGTAGCATTTCATACAAAGCTAACCATAATAGATTAACTAAAAAAATCAAAGTCTCTTCTATTAAGTATTTTCTACGATGTTTTTATTTGAAATTCTGATTTGAATTAAGAAAGGGTATAGGTGTTCCTATGGAAAAATCATTTCTAAATTTCATTTATTGGATCTTAGTAAAGTCAGCTGAAAGTTACTATGGAGATTCATTAAAAACAGAAGTACCATATACTCCTTATTTTTAGTTTTGATGGACCTTAGCTTTTAATATTCAATCTCTAGTTTAGATTTATTATTTTGGAATTAATTTATCAAAAATACAATATGGGTTACTTATAGATTCACTACAAAATAATCTCTTATGTTGAATTTCTTTTAATGTTTGTGAATAAAGTTTAGCTGTAAGGATCGTACAAAATTAAATAAACTACAATTAAAAGAAGTAGCTCAATTGTGAGGTTGGTCATAAGATTACCCTCCTTAAATTTATACAAAAACACAATGACGTCAAAATAGGTATCGAATGAAGTTTAAATTCCTATTTTTAGCCATCGATATTCTCTGGTAATGGTCTAGGTTCACATATTTCGACGCATTCTTCTAAAGACTTTTCAAGATTAAACTTAAATTGGCAATTACGAAGACAATCATAAAAAGCATACTTGGGATCTAATTCATTTTTAAATTGTTTATTTCTAAATCTATTCATGATCAAACTCCCTTTGATTTTTTCTCAAGTTGATTAATTAGTTTATCCAACCAAAGAGTGTTATTAATCTTTTTTGTGTTTTTAAAGTATTTCGTTTTGTATGTACTCATGAAGTAAAACCTCCAATCAGTGGATCTAATTTAAAGGTTATGATTCAAATTTCCTAGAGCAAAAATACTGATTATGAATTTAGTGAAATTTTTTAAAAAAGATTAATTTATAGTTTTTATTTTATGTATTAAAACTCTTGATTCTTGTATATAACCAATACTAAATAACTTATAAAAAAGGGGTTTAATTATGATTTAAATAAATCTAATTAAAAATAAAATTCAACATTCATTTGGTGGTTTTTTTGATACGTTCTCTATTGAAAGAAAACTAACTGATGCTCAAATGGAATGTATGCAATTCGGAATTTGTAATTATGCTCCAAGACAAGTTGAGGAAGTTCCCTTTTTTCATTATTAATTTGAAATCATTTTAAACGAAGGACAATTAGCTCCTCCTCACCCAATCAGGAGATCCACTAAACCAATCAGCAAGATCATCATTTTGGGGATCGAAATGATTTTCAGTTTCTAAACCATCAAGGCCAAGATTCTGGATTAGTCCATTTATTCCATCTGATTTTTGCTTGCCATATCTCCTCAAACTATTAGCTTTCTTAAGCCATGTCCATATAGTTGAATTATGTTTTGCAAACTTTTCTACATAAATTCTTTCTTCCAATGCGACAGGTTCATCTAGTGAAATCCTTTTTACAATATCCTTAATTTTTAAGCGAGTCTGGTTGGTAAGAAACATATTCATAAAAGAAGTTAATGTTTTATAAAAGTTTTTTTTATGAATGTCTTGTCAATCTTTATTTCAAGAAAAAGGATTTTTTAGGGGCTTTTCAAGGGCAAATATATTTGTTTAATAACAGGTATATTTAATTGGTAAAAAAGACTACTTAATTCGATTTATATAACTTATGTAAAACGACTTCAATATAAGTTTCTCTTCATAATTTAAGATTTAATTTATAAAATTGAATAAGGAAAATTTACATTAGCAATCGATCTAAACTAAGAGGTAAATAACCTTTTTTTTCTGACAAAAACTTTTTTTATAAACACAAATGGAAGGGCAATGGACAAACGTTTATAGCGATGATATACCTCTTAGATCTTGGTGGGTAGATTCAGGTAGTGAGTGTGAATATATATCTATAGTTTTACCAGAGGTGTTTGGGATAAATCGCTGGATAAGGAGTTTTTCTGAAAAATTAGCCGCACAAAATTTACCCGTATTAGCAATACCTCTTTATGGAAGAACGGCTCCAAATTTGGATTTAGGGTATAGCGAAGATGATTTAAAATTAGGCAGGCATCATAAAAATTTAACTACTTTAAAAAATATTATTGAAGATGTTTCTGCAGCCATAAATTGGGTTAAAGAAAAATATCCAAAAAAGAAAATCGCTATTATTGGATTTTGTTTTGGGGGGCATGCAGCACTTATTGCTTCTTCTTTAAAAGGAATAGATAATTCATTTTGTTTTTATGGAGCAGGAGTTACAACTCCAAGAACCGATACTAATTTTGCACCTATAGATTTGCTTGAAAAAGTTTCAGGTAATTTAAATTTTATTTGCGGATCTGCAGATGATTTGATTCCATTAAAAGATCGATTAGAAATAAAAAAAATGTTTAAAAAATTTGATCCTTTAGAAGAGAGATTTAGTTATGTTGAAATTGAAGGAGCTGATCATGGCTTTATGTGCGAGGAGAGAGAATCCTTCGACAAAGCTGCATCATTAATAGGTTGGAACTTATTAATGAAAGAATTAATTAAAAGATAATATGCCGAAAAGATCTGGTTTTCAATCTTCCATACAAGAATTTCTAACAAAATCAAATGTTGAGATTTTAGGAGAATTAACTAAGTTTCAAGAAGGATCAGTAGAGACAACACAAAGAGATGCTTAGCAGGAGCAAATAAATTTACTAAAAGAAATTCTTCCTAACTTCAAAGAAGGATATATTTTATTCGAATTTAAAATCCCAAGGATTGAGAAAAGAGTCGACAATATATTGATCATAAAAAACACGATTTTTGCGATTGAATTTAAAGTTGGTTGCAAAAATTATTTCAATCAAGATAAAGTTCAAGAATATAAATTCTTGAAATTGGGTTAAAACAAATAAAAACAACAAAAATTGAACCTAACAAAAGTATTGTTTTTAATAAGCGTCCCCTCAAATTTCCCTCAAATTTTCTAGTTAAGCAGCATCTAGATTTAATTCTTCTTGTTCAAAATTTGCTGTATTTTCCTTAATTTCTTGATTAGCCCATTGCAATAATCTTATAGATAATATTAAGTCTCCATCTAACCATGCTCTAATAGCCATAGCTCTTCTAGGATCATAAAATTTTTTCTTTCTATACCAATCAAAAACATTCTCATCTGATTTGTCTCCATTGCATGAAAGACAAGCTGGAACACAATTTTCTGTTAAGTTTAAACCTCCTTTACTTCGTGGCAATATATGATCAATAGATTCTGAAGGTTTTCCGCAATATATGCATCTTTTGCTCGTAAATGTATGAATAGACTTTCGCCAGAATCTTAATTTGAGCTTAGGGCATAAATCCTCTAAAAACACTGCATCATCAATATGCATTAAGATTATTCAATTATCTATATTTATGTCATATGAAATTTAAAAATAATTTAAGAAAACATTATCTTTAAGAAATTAAATTATTTTCAAAAACCAATCACAAAATAATTAATTTCAAATAAATTTTTAATTAATTTTCTCATCACTTTTTCTACTTTTTAGTTTGAGCTTTTCCTCTTCAGAATTTGGTTATGGGATTAACAATATACATTTAACTTTATAACTCACCTTTTCTTTATCTGGAGTCTAGTTATTTAGTTGAATATAATAAGCTAAGAATTTAAAAAAAAATGTCTGATAAAAAGAAAGATACAAAAAAAGATTTTAAAAAGAATAAAGCTATGCTTGCTTACGGAGTGATACAACTAGGATCAGCAGTTGTATCAGCTGTTGCCTTAGTAGCTATTGCACTAAGCTTTTGCTCATTCAAAAAAAGAATCAAAGTTCTTTAATGAATGTGTTGAAGAAATGAAAGCGACTGGTTCGCCAACAGCTGATGCGGTTCGTTTCTGTACTGGTGGGTAGCATTAGGTAAATTAAGTGTTCCGATATTTTTATAAATAATATTTAATTTGTCTTAGTTCATATTAACCATAAATTAATTTTTTCTTATTTTCCCCTTAGTAAAACTAATAAATAAACTAACTAAAATTTAAGTGGTTATAAATTTAGGAAAATTTTATGAGTGGAGATTATGAGACATTAGAAATCAATCAACCTAAGATTTCTTATTTTAAAAAGAGATCAGAAGATAATACTTTATGGCTAGAGGAAATGATTAAAGAGATTGAAAAGATTGAAGATACGAATAACAATATATCTGATGCTGCTTAATCTACTATGGTTTGTGATTAATGATATTTATTGAGTAATCGATTATAAATTACCAACAATAATATTATTCCACCTATACCAAGAATTGCATGGTATGGGTCATAATGATTCTGCCAAAGCTCCTTTAAAAATTCCATTAATTTAGTCTTTGGGTCGAGTTAATATCAAGCGTTTCATTTATTTGTCTTGTTGGAAGAATTAACTAAGGAAAAAATATTAGAAGAATTAGCAAATTTATTAGATTGATTTAAAATCCTTTATATAACTTTAAATAATAAATAATTTCTGATAAATCATTAATTTTTTGAATCTTTTCTTGGTTAAATTCATTTATTAATTTATTTAGTATTTCAATATCTTTTGAAAAAAACATTAAATTACATTCCGCTTTAAGTCCTGAGATAGATCCTGCATATGAGTCTTCTATAACCCATGATTTCCTAGGATCTACATCCAATATTTTTAATGCTCTCAAATAAGGATCAGGCGAAGGCTTACCATCAGAAATGAATTTATCATCTCCAAGAACCTTTGTATTGAATAAATTTAACCAGGGATTTGCAGAGCTTTTTATTTTAAAACTTTCACTACTACTACTTGTTACTAGTGCAATAGGTAATTTTGTATTTATACAAAATTTGATTAATTCTATTGCTCCTTTAAAAGGTTTTGCTTTAGTAAGTACTTTATCTACTTTTAACTTTTGAGTAATGAGTAATTCTTCTATTGTGATTTCTTCATTTATCCATTTGAAAACTTTTTTTGCGCAATCTATTCTTCTTCTTCCTTTTAATTCTAGTAATTTATCGTTTGATAAATAGTAATTATATTCTTTTGCGGTTTCATACCAGGCATTAGCTAGTAATGGTTCTGTATCTAGTAATACCCCATCTAAATCAAAAAGAATTGCTTCTGGTAATTCCATCTTTATAGAAATATTTTTTTATTTGCTTTTAAAATTTCGAATATCTTTTTAAAGATAGCTAATTAAAAGGGGATAATTGCCCCTTATTTTAGATCGACTGTCAATCAATCAAAAGTTAATACTATGTTTACGCAGTGCGGTTATTTTAGGGGCTTCGGTGCAGCCTACTCCTCTTTTTTTATCTATTTCTTTCAATTATTCGAAAATTCATATCTAAAGCTCCTTTTCTTAATGGAATTAATTCTTGATATGGTCCTTCATAACAATCAATTGCTGCTTTTTTACTAGGGAATTGTGAAAGTACAGAGAAAGGTCCTTCATATCCCTCTCTAACATCAGTCTCGAAATCAACTGATAATGTCTTTGCTCCGCAACCTTTAACAACGACATCATTTACTTTTGAAAAGTATTTACCTGCTTGTTCTGGATTTGTAACCCTGCCAGAAATCATTACATAACCAACATTCTTGTCTTTTGGAACTTTATAACCAATTGCAAGCCCTGCAATGCCAGCAATTAAACCAATTAAAATAGTTTTTTGCATTAAAGATTTTGATTTTTACAAATGGTATACGATTCTTTCTAAATTGGCTCTCAATTATTAACTATTAGCGGTGCAAGTAGTAAGCGTTTCATTTAAAAACCATAAGTGACTTAATCGCATTTTTTCTTTCGATATATTTTCTTCATTTCTTTTTGTTCTGATAAATAATCTTCTTTTGCTTGTTTATTAATTTGATCATATTTGGCTTTAAATTCTTCTATAAGAGCTTGAGCATTTTGTCTTCTTTCTTCGGTCATAAAATCAAAATCTTCATCACTATAATTTCCAGTTTTTAAGATAGTTTCAAACAAATAACATTCACTAGATAAATCAATATCAAATTCTTTTATTAAGAAATATTCATTACATAAACTTTCTATTTCATAAGGACTATCAAAAAGATCCTCCCATTTTGTCTCTATTGCATATATTTTGGTAATTTTATCATTAGCAAATTCTTTGCTTTGTTTTGCAAATGATATTTTTTGCTGATAATCATTTTTTGATTTATTTATTGCAAATTTAAGGTCTTCGCATAATCTTGCTTTATCGTTTCCAAAACCAAATATAAGTGGGAAAACAATAAATAAAGCTAAGCGTTTCATTTAATCGTTGACTTTTTGGTCTAATAATTCTTTTAATTCCTTTGGTAAGTTTAAAAAAGAATCTCTTAAATTTTCATTCTTTTCTCCTACATGTAGTATCCACTCTCTAAATTCTTCTGCTATTGCATAACTGTCTTCATATCTTTCTAAATTATCCATAACAGAAATTCTTTTAGTAGCCCAACAAGTAGATATATCAATTCTTTTTTTTGTTTAGTATTTACTGCCAAAATTCATCTAATGCATCAAACACTCTGTTGAGATAATCGTTTGCTCCTATACATTCCCATTTTCCCTTTTCACCAATCGCACATTTGTAGTGCAGTTCTCTCTTGAGTTGCATTAGTTTATTGGTCATAGCAACCTTGTCTAGTCTTCCGTTCATAGTAATTCCCTAGCTTCTGTCAATATTTGATTCTTTAAAAAAACAAGAGCGTCTAGTTTTTCTTCTTTTTCTTCATAATTTTCAAATTTCATTTCTGCAATTTCAACAATTGCTTTATCAACCTTTTTAAGCTGTTTCTTAATAACTCCCTTTTTAAGTTGTTTTTTAATAATCCTTTTTGGGATTTTGGTTGATTCCATTGGAATTACCTTTTTTCTTTATATTCTCTTTCTTTTCTTCAAAATGCGAGTCCATCACTTTAAATTCTGGTTAAATTCTCAACATAATATCGTTAAGAATATAGTTACCGCTCTTTCAATTTAATTTAATCAATCATTGGGGTTTTCATTCTTTCTGATCAATTGGTCTAAAGTTTTTTGATCTGAGACGACAATAAAATCATCAAAATGGATAGATTGATCGGGGTATTCAATTCCAATTTGTTTTCCCGAGTGTCTATAAACACCTATTCTTACATTAGTACCAGTGTATTTTCCTTTCCAGTCAGATGTTATACCTTTGTAATCAAATATTAATTTCTTATCTTTGAAGACTTTTACAAAACCATCATCATCCTTTGTATTATAGATTCCAATTTTATACGTGCTCCATTCACCTAATTGAGTCACACTAAATGTTTTGTTCGGTGTGAGTTTAAAATTATTTTTTATTTTTTTTTCACCTCTAGTTTTTTCATTACGCACAAACCAATTTGAATCATTTTTTTTATATTTTATATCAATGCGATGCTTAATATTATCTTCTTTATTCCTTCTATTGAAACCAGTACCGGCAGTATTACCTGCTATTTTTAATGTTTTTCCAGTGTCATCAAAACTTATTCTTACAAGAGGATGTGTTCTCATATATACATGTCGATTTTTAAATTCAAAAAACGTTACTCTGCCATCTGTATGTTTAAAATCTTTAGGAAGTCTTGTTTTAAAACCAATCCATATTTCTTTATTTAAAGTGCTTCTTTGCTTTGTCTCAAATATTGCTCTTTCTGTTTCTTTTCCTGAACCTTCTTTAAGAGGATCATTATTCCATCCATGCTTAACTGTAACTTCAAGATACTTATTGCCATCAAGATCTTTTTTAATTCTAAATGGTTTTAAACCTGCTCCCTTATCGTAGATTCGAAATATTTGGTTGAATGATTTTTCTGTACCCCCACCAGAAGGAGAATTTGAGGATGAAGGGTTAGGGTTGGCAACTTTTAATTTTCCTTCTTCTTGATTTTCAAAGTCTTCAGAAAAATTCCAAGGAGATTTTGTTTTTTTATCTACAGAATCTGGAACAGGTACCTTTTCCCATGAGTATGAATTACCAGTGGTAAAAGACATCAATACTAGAAAAATGTATAATAATTTTTTCACAAAAAGAGAGGGTTTTATCTCTCCAATTTTATATCGACTTTCAATCACCGTACCTAGTCTATTGGCCATAACAAATACATTTACCCCCTTTCCAGTTTGAACATTTTTTCTTTTTGCATTTCTTTTTCTTTTTCTTATCAGCCATCCCAAAAACTCAAATCAAGCCCAAGAAATAGGGCATATCAAATATTCTTATAAAGAAAGTTTTAAAAGAGAAAATAAATCTATTTTGGATGATTCGGAATTTATTGAAAATTACAATAACGCCCTTAAATCACCTCAATCAAGGAGACTATACAAAAGATTAGAGAATGAAAATTATCATGACACAAGCATTGTCCAAAATATTTTACCTCTAGATAAAATTTCTATTTAAAATTTTATTAAAAACTACTTTTAAAGATTTTTTAAATATATCTTAAATCCGACCTTCTTTTTTTAATGTTAGCTTACTCCTACGTTCATCCAATTTATTTGGACGCATGATAAGAGAATAGGGAACGGGATTCTCATTAACTGCATAAGATCATGAATGAGCTCTCTCAAATAAGAGAAAAAATTACAAGAGCCAAGAGGCTTTATGAAGCCCAAATCTTGGCAACTAAAAATGGAGAAGTTACTCCATATAGAAGATCAGTCTTTGAAGAAAGAATTAGGGAAGCACAAAAAGAAATGAGATCGCAAGACACCAAAAAATAAATTCTTTTGTAAAAATCTATTTTGTATCAGCTACATTCTTGAAGAAATCACAGTAAGCCATTAATTCTGATTCGGTTTCAATTTTTAGATTTAAATCATTAATTGCTTTCTTGGTATCAATTCTGTATCCATACCAATCGAGACAAACTTCTCTCTGTTTTTGGGTTTCAGAGATCTTTTGAGTAGCTATTTTGTTTGAGTTATTAGTACAACTCGCAAGGAAAATAGTTGAGAGAGCTAGTAGTGGGAATAGCAGTCTTTTCATTTGTTAATCACAACAACTTTCCGTTGTTGCTGAAGAAGTCCAAGATGATTCTTCCATTGTTGAAAGGTCAACTCTATGGGTTGCCATCCAGTCTCCATTAGCTTCCACAAACTTCTGAACATTTCCTTCTGGAGCTTGATGAATGACAATAACTTTTTGAGGATCTTCCTTGCTTATTCCTCTAAAAAGTGGCTTAATATCAAATTCTGAATGCCTTTTATCTGCTTCTGCACTATCAAATATTGCAGCCCATTCATCGAAAGTGCTTTCAATTTTAAAAGTAAAAACAGATGTTATAGAACAAGACATAATAAAGATATTGTTTGTATATATAAAATAAATCTATTTTATTAAGGCTTGGTTAATTATCTTTAAACGGAATTAAAATACCTTTTTTTTCAAATTTGAGCCAACCTTTTTTTTCTAGTATTTTTAAATTTCTTGTTACGGTTACTCTTGTTGAAGAAATTGAATTACCGATAATTTTATGGGTAAAATTAAATTCTTTTAAATTTAGATAAAAATGTTTATCTTTTTTTAAGCCAATTATTGAGGATAAGTATAAAAGAAATTCTTTTAGTTTTTCTTCTGATTTTTTTATATCCCTTATTAATAAAAGTTTTTCCAATTGATCAATTCTTTTTAGACTTTTTGTTAATAAGTCTGTAGATGAAAAAAATAGCCCTCTTTTAATTGTTTTAATTTCGCAAGTTGTCAACGTAATTAATTTAATATTTTCGTAGTTACATAATTCTAAATTTATTACAACATTTTTATTTATTATCCCAACAATATTTTTCTTATTCTTGATTTTTGATTCCATTATTAATATTCCTGATTTGACTTCTAGAATTGTATTTTCTTTAAATTCTATATTTTGCTTTTCAGGAATTATCATATTTATTTCTTAAATTCAATCACCCTAAATTTATAAAGTTAAAAATAAATTAAAAATTATTTAATTCCCAAATAAATCTGATTAAAAATTGAGTAACTCAAAATAAAACACTTAATCAGAATTTAAACTCTTTTTGCGAAAAAGTTAATCTCTTTAGAGCAAGTTAATAATGAAGAATTAATTCAACACTAATGAGAAATTTTTTAAAGATAGTCTTAGGGCTATCAATAATCAGTGCAAGCATTTCAAGTTGTGGAAATAAATCAAATAATTTAATTGGAGATTTAGATTTATCTGATTGCAATCCAAATAATACTGTTGACAGCAAATATTGTGATCGAGATGGAGATTTTCTCGCAGATCTACCCCTTGCCGAAGATGAATGGATAGATCCTGAAACTATTGTGTTCTCATATACACCTGTTGAAGACCCCTCCGTTTATGCAAAAGTTTGGGAAGATTTTGTAATACATATGTCTAAGGTGACTGGTAAAAAAGTAACATTCTTACCAGTTCAATCTTATGCTGCACAAGTTGAAGCGATGAGATCTGGTCGTCTTCACGTAGCAGGAATTAATACCGGTAGTAATACTGTGGCAGCAGCATGTGCAGGAGCAGTTCCTTTTGGAATGATGGCTAAAAAAGATTTGTCTTACGGTTATGAAATGGAAATCATCGTTCCTTCTGATAGCCCAATTAATTCTCCTGCAGATTTAAAAGGTAAAAAAGTTACATTTACATCTAAGACATCTAATTCAGGATTTAAAGCACCATCTGCAATTCTTAAAGGAGAATTTGGTCTTGAGGCAAATAAAGATTTCACACCAGTCTTTTCTGGCAAGCATCAAAATTCAATAATGGGTGTTGCAAACAAAGATTATGAAGTAGCACCAATTGCTAACTCAGTTCTTACAAGAATGGATGCAAGAGGTGTTGTTGATTCTTCTAAAATAAGAACTATTTATAAATCCCAAACCTTCCCAACGACAGGTTATGCTCATGCTCATAATCTACATCCAGCTGTAGTTGCAAAAGTAAAGCAAGCTTTTTACACCTATAACTGGGATAATTCAACATTAGATAAAGAATTTAAAAAGGCTGATAGATTCATTTCAATAAGTCACAAGCACGATTGGGATGTTATTAGAAAAATAGATAAGGCTAATGGTGTTGTTTATGATTGCAAATAAAAATTTTTAATCATAAATAAAATCAGACTTAATGCTTAAAACAATAAACCTCAAAAAGGTTTATCCAAATGGAGAAGAGGCGCTTAAAGGAATAAACCTAGAAATTCCTAATGGGCAAGTAGTTGCTCTTATCGGTCCTTCAGGTGCTGGTAAAAGTACTTTTATTAGAACAATAAATAGATTAGTTGAGCCCACTTCAGGGAAAGTTTATTTCGCTAATGAAAAAAATGACATTACTTCTTTAAATAAATCTAAATTAAGAAAAATAAGAAGACAAATTGGAATGATTTTCCAGGAATTTGCTTTGGTAGAAAGATTAAGTGTAATGGAAAATGTCCTTTCCGGCAGATTAGGTTACGTAGGATTTTGGAATAGTTTTTTCAGGAAATTTCCTCAAAAAGATATTGAAGAAGCATTCCGTCTGCTTCAAAGAATTGGACTAGAGCATATGCTTGATAAAAGAGCCGATGAATTGTCAGGAGGGCAGAGGCAAAGAGTAGGAATTGCTAGAGCTTTGATACAAAATCCAATGTTACTTTTAGTAGATGAACCTACCGCTAGTTTAGATCCCAAAAATTCCAGGCAAATTATGCGATTAATATGCGAGTTATGTAATGAAAGAAATCTTGCTGCGATTATAAATATTCATGATGTTTTTCTTGCTCAGAATTTTGCAGAAAGAATAATAGGTTTAAAAGCTGGAGAAATTGTTTACGATGGCAAGCCAAGTGGCTTATCAGAGACAATACTTACAAAAATATATGGAGAAGAAGACTGGTCTAAAACTGTAGCAAATTAGGAATATATTAAATGAATGATAAGAAAGTAATTTGGAAAAGAAAACCGTTAATAAAAAATAGGTTATTAAGAATTGGATTAATTTTGCTAATTAGTACTTACTTATTATCTGTTTTCCTAACTACCGAAATTGATTGGCAAAGAATTCTTGAAGGGATCCCAAGGGGTAAAAATTTTATATTTGCTTTTTTCCCTCCAGATTTTATAACTAGATCTGATGAGATTTTGGCAGGTATTTTTGAAAGTCTATGGATGACTATTGTTGCAACTATTGTGGGGATACTTATTTCTATACCTGTATCCTTAGGGGCGGCTAAAAACATAGCTCCTAAATTTGTTTATTTCTTATCAAGAGGAGTTATCACATTGTCGAGGAGTTTTCAGGAAGTTATCCTAGCAATATTTTTTGTTAAGTTAATGGGTTTTGGACCTTTTGCTGGGATGGTAACTCTGAGTTTATCGACAATAGGGTTTTTCGCTAAATTATTATCTGAAGATATTGAAGACATAAATAAATCCCAAGCTGAAGCAATCAAATCTACTGGCAGCAGTTGGTTTCAATGGGTTAATTATGGTGTCCAGCCTCAAGTTATGCCAAGATTTATTGGATTATCCTTATACAGATTGGATATTAATTTTAGAGAGTCTGCGGTAATTGGAATTGTTGGGGGAGGAGGTATTGGTTCTACCTTAAATACAGCTTTTGATAGATATGAATTTGAGACTGCAGCGGCTGTTCTTATCGTAATTATTTCTATCGTGATGATTGTTGAATATACATCTAGTCATCTCAGGAAATTAATAAAGTAATGCCAATAATAAAACAAAAGGATTACAAAACCTGGAAAAAATTTGATCGAAAAAGAGATTTACAAAACTGGCTTTGTTGGTTCTTAGGTACTTTAATTTTTAGCTTTTGTTTCGGTCTGATTAGTAGTAAAACAATCTGGTTTTATGTATTTGATTCACATAATGAGGCTTTAGATCTTTTAGGTAGGATGTTTCCTCCAGAAACTAATTATTTCTTAACTTTAATAAAACCTATTTGGGATACTTTAAATATCGCGACTATTGGTACAACGATTGGAACTTTAATTGCAATACCATTAGCTTTTTTATCCGCAAACAATACTACCCCAAGTAAAAAGTTTTTAAGACCTTTAGCCTTATTTTGCATAGTTTCAAGCAGATCAATTAATTCAGTAATCTGGGCATTACTTCTTGTTGCAGTTGTCGGTCCGGGAGTCTTGGCTGGCATAATTGCTATCGGATTAAGATCGATTGGATTTTGTGGAAAATTACTTTATGAAGCTATAGAGGAAATTGATGAAAACCAAATTGAAGCTATTGAGGCAACAGGGGCAAATAAAGCACAAATTATGACCTTTGGCATAGTGCCTCAAATTCTCCCAGTATTTACGAGTATTTCTATTTATAGGTGGGATATAAATATTAGAGAAGCAACTGTTGTTGGCTTAGTTGGAGCAGGAGGTATAGGGATAGAATTAGATGCTCAAATAGGAGACTTAGCTTGGGCTAAGGTATCAGTTATTTTATTAGCAATAGTAGTAGCGGTTGTTTTTAGTGAATGGATTACAGCAAAAATAAGGAGATTTATTCTATAGAATAGATTCAATACTATTTTGTTTAATGGAGCTAAATGCTAATTATGGTAGATCGACTGTCAATCGTGATATCCAACTTTAGAAACAATATTTCCTGAAACAGGGTCAGTAACTCCAAGTTCTGGAGACAACTCTTCCATAAATCCTCTAACCTCATCAAGGTGAGCAATCATAGCTGGTCTTTGAGCTGCAATAGCTTCTGCACTTTTCCAGATCCCAACAAAACAGTAATCATAATCTCCAGTTTTAGCGATATATCTTTGAGTCATCCCCTCAAAACTTGTTTTATCTATTACTTCGAAATACTTATCTACACAATCAGACTTTAATTTAAATCGAACAACATTCATAAAATTTTGAGCAGTCATAAAAAAAGAGGGTTTTTATACCCTCCAATTTTAGATCGACTGTCAATCAATAAGCAGTTCCTCCTAATTTCTCAAGTAATTCATACTTATCTCTTTTCTCATACCACTTATTTAAATCTTCTTCACTTACTGTTTTAAATAAAAATAAGGATATCTTTTCTAAATAATCAGCAATATAAATTCTTGAAATTGGGTTTAGAGAAACATAAATTATGGTAATTAAAACTAATAAAAGTTCAACTAGGAGTATGCGTTTCATTCAGAAATTTAAATTGAAGTTCCTTTTTTGAGCTTTGACGAGGAATCATTTTCTGGAAAAATCTGTTTTATATTTTCTGGAAAGAAAAACTCTAATTGCCTCCTTAAATCACCTTCATATAAATAGTCTTTTGTTGAGACTTTAAAAGTATCTCTTACTAATCGAACATTTATTTTTTCCTTTTTACCTGCCTCATTAATTCTTGATAAAACTAATTTAATTGGCTTATCTTTTGGTCCTTTTATGAGAGAAACAGCTTCATTTATACCCATTCCTTTAGTTGATTTGCCATCTATTTTTATGATTACATCATTTGGTTTAATGTCAGCTGAAGCAGCAGGTGAATCATTTATTACAGATTGAATAGTTAATTCAGCAGTGTCACTATTGAGAAAAAGCCTTATTCCAATCCCTGATATTTCCTTATCTTTTTTATGAGATAGTTTTTTATTAGTTTTCACACATCCTGCATAATCTCGTGCTTCTAAACATTTTTTATGTAATTCATCAGATATTTCAGCATTAACAGCAGTTGGTAAAGCGAGGGCAGCTAGTAATGGGAGTAGTAAGCGTTTCATTTTACTAGTGGCTTGATCGCTGGGAATAACATAATTTTATTACTAAAAGACTTTAATTTAATGTCATCAGAAGAATTTATTGAACATATTAATTGTCCATCTGTAGAAAGTCGATTTTCTTCGTATTCATATAAATTTGTACCGTTAAGAGATTTACCATCAATGAATGTCTCAAAATAAGAATAAATTTTTTCTTTTCCTTTAATTAGGTAAGTTGCCTCTGTATCTGAAATATCACCAGTAAAATTGTCAGGTACTTTTATATTAAATTTGAAATCCCCTTCAACTCTGCAACCTCCATAGCTAGGTTGTTCTGTTTCAAAATTACTTATACCTAGTAAAGTATCATCTATAATTTGTATCTCGTATTTTTTATTTTTATCAAATTCTTCTTTTAAAGTAGCTGTGATTTCAGATTTTAATTCAGTTTTTAATTCCTCTTTTAACTCGCTTTTATAATTATCTACGGCGGAACAACTAGTCAGTAAAATCAATGATAAGGGTAATAAAACAAATCTCTTCACAAGAAAAAGAAACTAATTGCCCCTTATTTTAGATCGACTGTCAATTATTCAATAAATAACGACCACCAGCTATTAGGTGGAAAGAATCGAGTTCATCCTATTAGGGGAACACAACAAATCTTATTTAACACAACAAGCTTAGCTGGATATCCCTTAGAGATATCACTTCTAAGTACTACCACTAACTCTTTAACTAGACTTAAAAGTAATACTATTACTGGGTTTAAAAGCGATAGTCCCCTTTAGAGGAGGAACGATGGCACCCTATAAGGGGAAGGGGGAGAGGAAGACAACAAATACATAAAATCCCCTTTATTAATATCCACTTAATGGATATTCATCAAGCACCTCCACTAACAAGTTAAATAGTATTAATAGTGTTAATAGTGTTAATAGTGTTAATAGTGTTAATAGTGTAATTAAGACGTGGTGGTAAGAGTGATAGTAATTATTAGGGAACATAAGGAAAAATAGAATAGCTCTAAACTTTTGGGGAAAATTTGTGAGTGTCTTATTTACATGTAGGAATACACGATTGACCCCATGCCACTCCACGAAAACCACTCATAGATAACTAACAATCAAAACTTAAAACAAATGGACAGAATACAACAAATAAAAGAAGCACACCCTTGGCTTGACTATGAAGATTTAGTAAAGGTTCTTTATCTACCATCACCAAGGTTCCTCATGATCCATAACCTAAAAAGAGACAAGCTACAGCAGTCTATGGATGACTTCAGCAAGCTCGTTATATCAAAGAGAAGGAAAGCCCTTGAACCCTTTGTAGAGTACGTTCTAGACGTGTACTACAACGGTGTAGATGAGTATGGAAATCAGATAGAAGAATCAAGTAGAGAAGAGTCTTTCGAGCATAGATGGAATAAAGCTAGAGCTATCCTTTTAAAGAGCAAATAAACTTGTTGACTCTTACCCTTTCTAGTTGCTATAAATATTAGTACACTTGTACTATATAGTTATGGAGGACTGGCAGGAATGGGATTATCTAGAGGACGAAATATTAGTAAGAAAACGACGGAAGATTTGTATTACTTGCAATCACTTCAGGTACAGCACGACAAGTTCTTGTGTCACCATCCTTACCTGTCCGTTTCATCAAAAGCTTATTCCTCAAGGAGATCATCTAATTAAAGGATGTGGATATTGGAGAGAGAACAGTAGAATCTTTGCTCCAGAAGCAGCTTGAGCGTCAGGTTCGTCCTCTCCCTAACAAGCTGAACCCTATAGTATTTACAGGGGTTTTCAGAGAAGGTTCGAATCAGATTTAAAAAAGGTTCGAATAGACCGCATACCTATTCCGTGAAATACATTGATATAACTAAGTTTCTCAATAGATACCTATTAATGAGAATAAAATAAAAAATCTCTCTCAAGCGATCTGTAACTATATATATCTTCCTGAAAAACTTTCCGATATATTTAAAGAGAATTAACTCATAAAACGGTTCAGCGAATACTAATTCCATTCGAACCTCATTCGAACCACGCATATTTCCCGAGAACTATGACAGACAAAGAACCGTCCTACTGGCTAATGAAAAGTGAGCCTGATGCTTACAGCATAGATACTTTAAAAAATGACATTGTAACTTTATGGGATGGGATAAGAAATTATCAGGCTCGCAATTTTATGAGAAAAATGAATAAAGGAGATAAAGTTTTTTTCTATCATTCGAATTGTAAACCCCCAGGTATTGTGGGGCTTATGGAGGTAATAGATCTAAATATTGTTGACCCTACTCAATTTGATCAAGATTCAAAATATTTTGATCCAAAATCGAAGCCTGATAATCCTAAATGGGATTGCGTAAAAGTAAAATACATTTCTAAATCAAATAAGATTTTAAGTTTACCTGAATTAAAGATTTTATTTAATGAGGATGAATTATTAGTCGTAAAAAAAGGAAATAGATTATCTATATTACCTGTCAGAAATGATGTTGCAAAAATACTACTAGAAAAAATATAAAGAATTTTAATCCTTAAAATTCATTGAAAACATATTGCCAATATAAAGTCTCGTTAAATCCCTATTTTGAAATCCTTTTTGCATCAAAAATCCTGCAATAGCTGCTTGTAGTATCCTGTATTGATCCCAGTTAGGATGATCCTCAACGAATTTTTTCATAGCCTTTTGAAGATTTTCTTGAAGTTCACATTTGAAACTTATTACTTCATCTTTATGATTTAATACTTTGGAATTTTCGTCGTAATTAAACTCTTGCATATTGAAAAACTTTATTGGAATTTAAATCTACAAGATGTAGTTTTCTCCAAAATTACTGAATCGTCAACAAGCATTATAAAGAGACAGTCTCAGGTTATAGAATAATGAGAATTTAGTCATAAATAGGGGATTCAGGGAAATCAAGTTTATAAATTTAAATTTTACTTAAATATAAAGATTTATATAAAATCAGAAGTTTTCCACAGGCTTTAGATCATCAGATATTTTTTTTTAAAATACTGTGGAAAAATTGTGAAAAATGTTTTTTGGGAAGGGGAAATTTTTTCTAAAATTTCCAATTTTATTTATCTTTTAATCCATTGATTCCCACATGTTTTTTATTTCATAAAATAAATTTTGTGCTATTGGTATCGGCCAATACATTTCGAAGGATCTAGTTTGGTCTTGACTTTCAAAAACAAACCTTAAACTCCATTCATTCTTTTTACCCTCTAACTGAATATACCAAGGAAGTTTTTCTAATTCCAAAGTAATAGACTCTTCATCCATTAGCTGATCCTTGATAACTAATAATTGTTCATGAATTTTTAAGAGTAGGAGGTAAAGGGAATAGAATTCACTTTTTTGTAACTCAATTGACCAATTATCAACACCAATCAAAAAGCAAAATTTGCCTTTTTTAAAATTTTTAAGTAATCGCCATCCTTTTTGGTCTTTTACCAAAATTAGCCTGGGAGTAAATCTGGTTGATCTTGTTCATCGCTTAGCTCGATAATTGACCTTTGAACAGGTTTAATAGTTGACTCCTCTAATAAGCCATCAAAATCATCAAAACGCCTTTGCTTAGCTCTGAAAGCAATTTTCACTGTAGTTAAATATCTATTAGTTGATTTTCTTATCAAGCTCTCACCTCTCTTTGCAAGATCATTAGAATCAACACCTGCACCATTAGATATGTTCATTAAAAAAAATTTTTTACTATAAAATGTATTTTACAGTTTATTCGACCGTTTCAAAACATAAATTACAAAAAGAACTTAAATGATTTAAATAATTGCATATGGAAGAAAGTTTATCTGGAACACTTGCTATTGATTTAGGGAACACTAATACTGTTGTAGCTTTTCAAGATCAAAAAAATATAAATTCTGTTTTAGTTGAAATACCGAACATTACAGCATCTCCAGGAGTAATTCCATCAGCAGTTTGGTTCGAGGAACCTTCAAAGATTGCTAAGATTGGTATTAGTGCTCTAAAAATGAGGGATAACTCAAATTCTGACTTATTTTTCCATTCGAACTTTAAAAGATTAATTGGAAATTCTATTGAAAAAATTAACCAAAAAAATATTTTAAACCCTAATGAATGTGGCGAAAAATTTTTTCAAATTTTGTGGGCAAACATTCCGAACAAATATGAGATCAAAAGACTTGTATTAACCGCTCCTATAGATACATATAAGGGGTACAGAGAATGGTTAGTTAACCTTTGCAAGGAAATATCTGTAGATGAAATAGCCCTTGTTGATGAGCCTACAGCAGCAAGTTTAGGAATAAATGTCCCATTTGGCTCAAAAATTATGACATTAGATATTGGAGGAAGTACAGTCGATATGAATATAGTCAAAATAGAAGGAGGAGAAGGAAAATCTGGTCCAATAGCTGAACTATTAAAATTTAAAGGTAATGATGTAAGCTCAATTTCAAAACAAAAAATAAGGTGTGCTGAAATAATTGGAAAAACAGGCTCAAAAATTGGTGGGAAAGATATTGATCAATGGATAGTTGATTATTTTATTCCAGGTAATAACTATATTAATAATCTTTCAAAGGCAGAAAAAATAAAATGTAAACTCAGCTCATCTGTAATTAAATATGAAAATAAATATCCAATAAAATTATTTACTGAACAAAATAAAGAAAGTGAATTTTACCTTAGTAAAGAAATATTTGAGAAAATACTCATTGAGAATAATCTTCTTAAACACCTTAATTCTTTACTAAAAGATTTATTAAATCAAGCAAGAGGTAAATTTTGCACAGTTGAAGACTTAAATGCAATTGTTTTGGTTGGTGGAGGAACTCAAATACCATTGGTTAAAGAATGGATAACAAAAGAAATTCCAAAAATTCAAATAAAGTCGCCACCACCTATTGAATCAATAGCTTTGGGAGCTTTAGCGATGACCCCGGGGGTAAAAATTAAAGACATATTAAATAAAGGATTATCTATAAGATTATTTAATAAAAGAGAGCAAAAACACTTTTGGCATCCTATTTTTTGCAAAGGTCAAACATGGCCAACTGAAACACCTTTTAAATTAATCCTTCAAGCCAGTAAAAAGAATCAAAAAATATTTGAAATAATAATTGGAGAGACACAAAAAGAAAGAGCATATGATGTTATTTTTGAAAATGGATTGCCAAAGTTATCAGAGATTCAAAATGAAGAGGAAATTATAAAATGGGACAAAAAACCACTTAAAATAGTTTTAAAAAATAAAACTAATATTGGAGAAGACACCCTAAAACTTTTTTTTAAAATTACGAAAAATGCTGATTTATCAGTAAAGTGTTTCGATATAAAAGATGAATTTTTTGGAGAATATAATTTAGGAAATATTAACTGAGAGAGAGCTATTCAAGAAAAACTCCTTCTTCATTATCAACATTTTTTAAACGTAAACTAATACTTTCCATTTTACTAGTTGGCACTTTCTTACCACAAAAATCTGGTTGAATAGGTAATTCTCTATGACCTCTATCTACCATTACTAATAACATCACTCTTTGAGGTCTGCCCCATGAATATAAAGCATCCATTGCAGCTCTAATTGTTCTACCTGTGTAAATTACATCATCTATTAAAAGAATTTCTTGTTCTTCAATAGGAGTTGGAATATCTGCAGCTTGTATTAGGCGAGTTCCAACTCTATTTTGGTCATCTCTATAAAAAGTTGGATCAATAGTTCCTTTTCTAACTCTTAAACCTGTTATGGAGAATAATTCCTTTTCTAGCACTTCGGTCAACTCTATTCCTCTAGTAGGGATGCCAACCAATAGAAGGTTATCTAGTTTTTTTACTTTTTCGATTATTTCGCAAGTTAAACGCGAAATAGTTTTTCTAAGCTCAACTTCAGTAAGTATTACGATCTTTTTTGTCTTCTTGGACATGATTGATCAAGAAATAAAATTAATCTAATATTTTCATAAATTAGCAAAAGCTAACTATGTTAAATATAAATTGTTAAAGAGTAACGTTTGAAGCTAAATTTAAGGTTGGATCAGTTAACAATGAATTTGATCTGAATATGTCAAAGATTAGCAGCAAAAATATAAAAAGATTAAGTGTTCCTCAGAGCCCTGTAGTTCTTGCAATATTAGATGGATGGGGATATCGAAAAGAAAAATCAGATAATGCTATAAAAAGTGCTAGTACTCCAATTATGGACTCATTGTGGCATGCTTACCCCCACACCCTCATAAGTGCTAGTGGATCTGATGTAGGCCTCCCAAATGGTCAAATGGGTAATTCAGAAGTAGGGCACCTTACCATTGGTTCGGGAAGAATAATACAACAAGAACTTGTAAGGATTTCAAATGTTGTAAAAAATAATCAATTAGGCGTGGTTAATGAGTTAAAAGAGATGGCTGATTCATTAAAGAAAAATAATTCTACTTTGCATATCACGGGATTATGTTCCGATGGAGGAGTTCATAGTCATATAGATCATTTATTAGGTTTAATAAAATGGGCATCTGATAATAAACTTAAAAAAGTTGCAATCCATATTATTACTGATGGAAGAGACACGCCTGCAAAAAGTGCCTTGAAATATCTAAATCAAATAGAAGCATGTATAAAAAAATTTAACGTCGGCGAAATAGCTTCCATATGCGGAAGATACTGGATAATGGATAGAAATCTTTTATGGGATAGAACAGAAAAAGCATATTCTAATTTGACTGATCCAGATATTCAAATAACAAATATTTCTCCCAAGGATTACATAGAAAAAAGTTATTCCAAAAACATAACCGATGAATTTATAGAGCCCTTACGAATTTCTGAAAGCTATCTTAAAGATGGGGATAGTTTGATTTGCTTTAACTTTCGTCCAGACAGAGCAAGACAAATAGTCAAATCCCTCTCAGTAAATGAATTCTCAGACTTTGAAAGAAAAAATTATCCAACTCTAGATTTCCTTACTTTTACTCAATATGATCCAAACTTTCCCGTCAAAGTTGCATTTCCTCCTGAATCACTCAATAATTTTATAGGCCAAATAGTATCAGAAAATGGACTTAAACAATACAGAACCGCGGAAACTGAAAAATATCCTCACGTAACATACTTTTTCAATGGAGGAGTTGAAATTCCTTTACCTGGAGAAGAGAGACATTTGGTTCCATCTCCAAGAGTCGCAACTTATGATATGGAACCCGAAATGTCTGCGGAGGAATTAACTATTAGTTGCTCTAAAGCAATTAAAAGCGGAAATTATGCTTTTGTTGTAATCAATTTTGCCAATCCTGATATGGTTGGTCATACAGGCAACATGGATGCAACAATTAAAGCAATAGAAAAAGTAGATAAATGTGTAGGTCAAATAGTTAATGCTACTGGAGAAATGGGCGGAAGCATTATTATTACAGCCGATCATGGGAACGCAGAAGTAATGAAAGGATCTGAAGGAGAACCATGGACAGCGCACACAATAAATAAAGTTCCATTAATTTTGATTGAAGGTGAAAAAAGAAAAATACCAAATATGGGAAATGAAATTAATTTGAGGGAAAACGCGGGATTAGCAGATATTGCTCCCACTTTATTGCAATTATTAAAATTACCAATACCAAGAGAAATGACCGGCAAATCGCTTATTCAAGAAATTGAATTAAAGGGTTATAATAAAGTCGTTCAACACGTTTAAAGTTAATAAAAATTTTTAGCAATGATTCAAATTATTAGTTGGATTTGGGTATTTTCTGGAATTCTTCTTATTCTCTTAGTTTTACTTCATAGTCCCAAAGGTGATGGAATGGGAGGAATAGCCGCTAGTGGAAGCTCTATGTTCAACAGCGCAAGTAGTGCAGAAGCCTCTCTAAACAAAATAACTTGGACTTTTTTAGTGATATTTTTGTCTCTCGCAATAATTCTTAGCGCTGGTTGGATTTCATAAAATTTGAATAAAAAAAGGGAGCATTTTGAACGATCCCTTTGAAAAATTTATTAAAAAACTATTGTTTAGTTAGTAATCAAAGTCGCCGCCCATACCCGGAGCGCCTGCAGGAGCAGATGCATCTTTTTTCTCAGGTAAATCAGCAACTATGCATTCTGTGGTAAGAACCATTCCTGCTATTGAAGCTGCATTTTGTAATCCTGAACGTGTAACTTTTGCAGGATCAACAATACCAGCAGAGGACATATCTACATATTCTCCTGTAGCAGCATTGAATCCATCATTAAATGGTTTAGTTTTTACATTTTCAGCAATCACTGCTCCGTTAGAACCTGCATTCTCAGCAATTCTCATAAGAGGAGCAGTAAGTGAAGCTTCAACAATGTTAGCTCCAATTAATTCTTCTCCTTCTAAATTTTTATCAGCCCATTCTTTTAGAATAGGAGATAAATGAGCGAGAGTTGTTCCTCCTCCAGGTACAATTCCTTCTTCAACAGCTGCTTTTGTTGCATTAATAGCATCTTCAAGACGAAGCTTTTTATCCTTCATCTCAGTTTCAGTAGCAGCGCCAACTTTAATCACTGCTACACCTCCAGCTAACTTGGCCAGACGTTCTTGAAGCTTTTCTTTATCATATGAAGAATCTGTTTCATCCATTTGCTTCTTAATTTGATCGCATCTAGCTTTAACTGCCTGCTCATTACCCTCAGCTACAATAGTTGTAGTTTCTTTATTGATAGTTATTCTTCTACCAGTTCCGAGCATATCTAAGGAAGCGTTCTCTAGTTTCAAGCCTGCATCTTCAGTAATAAGTTGTCCATTAGTTAAAACTGCCATGTCTTCAAGCATGGCTTTTCTTCTATCGCCAAATCCAGGAGCTTTTACTGCAGCAACATTTAACACACCTCGTAATCTATTAACAACAAGAGTTGCTAAAGCCTCTTTTTCAATATCTTCTGCAATAATGACTAGTGGCTTACCAGTTTTAGCTATTTGTTCCAGAACGGGAACTAAATCTTGCACTAACGCAATTTTTTTATCAGTCAGAAGGATATATGGTTCATCTAAAACAGCCTCCATTCTCTCTGTGTCTGTTGCGAAGTAAGGTGAGATGTAGCCTTTATCAAAGCGCATCCCCTCAGTAACTTCTAATTCAGTAGTCATTGATTTTCCTTCTTCTAAGGAGATAACGCCTTCTTTACCAACTTTATCCATAGCATTGGCAATCATTTGGCCAACTTCTTCATCATTACCAGCAGCAATAGTTCCACATTGAGCTATAGCATTGCTATCGCTAATGGGTTTGGAATTCTCTTGAATTTTACCAACTAGAAATTCAGTCGCTTTATCAATTCCTTTTTTTAAGGTAATAGCATTAGCTCCTGCAGCAACGTTTCTTAACCCAGCTTTAACCATTGCATGAGCTAAAACAGTGGCTGTTGTAGTACCATCCCCAGCTGCATCATTAGTTTTTGAAGCAGCTTGTCTGATTAAAGCAACCCCTGTGTTTTCAATGTGGTCCTCTAATTCGATTTCTTTAGCGATTGTGACACCATCATTGATAATTTGTGGAGCACCAAATTTTTTCTCTAGTACAACATTTCTTCCTTTAGGTCCAAGCGTTACAGCTACAGACTCAGCAAGGATATCAATTCCTCTCTCGAGCGCTCTACGAGCTTGCTCATTGTAAATAATTCTTTTAGCCATGTTTAGGCAGTAGTTTAGTAATAAGTTTTAATAATTTTTGAAACAAATATTTTAGCTTACTACAGCTAAAATATCCTTTTCTGAGAGCAAGACATATTCATCTCCTCCCAATTTTATGTCTGTACCAGCATATTTGCTGTACAAAACTTTATCGCCAATACTCACTTCTGGAGTTTGTCGAGAACCATCGTCATTAAGTTTGCCAGGGCCCACCTGAGCAACTTCTCCAACCTGTGGTTTTTCTTTAGCTGAATCAGGCAAAAGGATGCCCCCAGCAGTTTTTTCCTCAGATGCGGAAACTTTAATAAAAATTCTATCTCCCAGTGGTTTTACTGTAGAGACTGTAAGTGAAACAGCTGCCATAGATTAATGGAGGATCATGATTGAGACGCTTTGCGTCATAAAAATGGAAAGAGAAATTCTCCATCCGTATCATCAACAACATAATCTGCAGAGCGGCAATTAAACCATACTTAAACTGTGCGGGTGGCCGAACCCATTTAACGAATTTACCCATGAGGTGGTAGTATTTTCGGATTATGAGCTGTTTAAATCAGCTATTCATCACCAATCAATAAAAAATGGTAGCAACTCCATCAACTTCTTCACAAACAAAAGGCGTAGTACGTCAGGTAATTGGTCCAGTTCTAGATGTGGAATTCCCAGCCGGTAAATTGCCCAAGATATTAAATGCTTTAAGAATTGAAGCTAAAAATCCAGCTGGACAAGACATAGCGCTCACTGCAGAAGTCCAACAGCTCCTAGGTGACCATAGAGTTAGAGCGGTGGCAATGAGTGGCACAGACGGCCTTGTAAGAGGTATGGAGGCAATCGACACAGGAGCACCAATATCTGTACCTGTTGGAGAAGCAACTTTAGGAAGAATATTTAATGTTTTAGGAGAACCAGTTGATGAACAAGGTCCAGTAAATACTAAGGATACTGCTCCAATTCATAGAGCTGCGCCGAAGTTAACTGACCTAGAAACTAAGCCAAAAGTTTTTGAAACTGGTATTAAAGTTATCGACCTTTTGGCTCCTTACAGACAAGGAGGAAAAGTTGGATTATTCGGAGGTGCTGGTGTTGGGAAAACAGTTCTTATTCAAGAATTAATTAATAACATCGCAAAGGAGCATGGTGGAGTTTCCGTTTTTGGTGGTGTAGGAGAAAGAACTAGAGAAGGGAACGATTTATATGAAGAATTTAAAGAATCTGGAGTTATCAATGCAGATGACCTAACTCAATCAAAAGTTGCCTTATGTTTTGGGCAGATGAATGAGCCACCTGGTGCAAGAATGAGAGTAGGCTTATCAGCACTTACAATGGCCGAACATTTTAGAGATGTGAATAAGCAAGACGTCCTACTCTTTGTTGATAACATTTTTAGATTTGTTCAAGCTGGTTCTGAAGTATCTGCATTACTTGGAAGAATGCCTTCAGCTGTTGGATACCAACCTACTCTGGGAACTGATGTTGGTGAATTACAAGAAAGAATTACATCTACATTAGAAGGGTCAATAACATCTATCCAAGCTGTTTACGTGCCTGCTGATGACCTAACAGACCCTGCTCCAGCTACAACTTTTGCCCATTTAGATGCAACTACCGTGCTTGCTAGAGCTCTTGCAGCTAAGGGAATTTATCCAGCAGTTGATCCATTAGACTCAACGAGCACTATGCTACAACCATCAGTTGTTGGCGATGAGCATTACAAAACAGCCAGAGCTGTTCAATCAACTTTACAAAGATACAAAGAACTTCAAGATATCATTGCAATTCTTGGTTTAGATGAGCTTTCTGAAGAAGATAGATTAACAGTAGACAGGGCTAGAAAAATTGAAAAATTTCTCTCACAACCTTTCTTCGTAGCAGAAATATTTACAGGAATGTCTGGTAAATACGTTAAATTAGAAGATACCATTGCTGGTTTCAATATGATTTTGTCAGGTGAATTGGATGATTTACCAGAGCAGGCATTTTACCTAGTTGGTAACATTGATGAAGTTAAAGCAAAGGCTGAAAAAATAAAATCAGAAAAATAAATATTTAAATATATATTTAACCTTCAATAATTTTAAATTAATGGCAATTTCTCTAAAAGTTTTAGCTCCTAATAAAAATGTTTATCAAGGCGAAGCTGAAGAAGTAATTCTTCCTAGTACTACTGGTCAAATTGGTGTACTACCAGGACACATCTCTTTAGTTACTGCTATAGATATTGGCGTTTTAAGGCTAAGAATGAATTCCCAGTGGAAATCAATCGCACTTATGGGAGGCTTCGCTGAAATTGAATCAGATGAAGTTATAGTTCTAGTAAATAATGCTGAAATTGGTTCTGAAATTAATGTTCAAAATGCTGAACAAGATCTTAAAGAAGCAAAATTAGCAATTAGCAAATTTTCTGAAAATGAAAAAAATCCAGAGAAAATTAAAGCGTTGAAAGAGGTTTCAAAGGCTGAGGCTAGGATTCAAGCTGCAAAGAACTAATATTATTTAGGCGGTTCCACAAAAAGTTACTTCGGGGAACTTTAATTTGGCTTCTTCTAATTTTTTTGTTTTACCTTCTTCTTGCCAATAATTTATAACTTCAGTAGCCTTATTCAATATCTCTACTCTCTCGTTATCTGTAATCCAACCTTTATTCTCAAGTTCACTTTTTAATTTTTCCCAAGCATCATCTCTTGGCCAAAAATAATAAGCAGTAAGAGGGCTTGGGCCTCCACCTACTATTTGATCCACTGCTAGAGCCACATTATCAGGTAACCACAATACTTTAATTATGAACCTTCCTTCATCGGGTTTAGGAGTATAACCAGTAGGTACCCCATCTTCATCAATTGTGGCAGCTGCCAATACGGCTGTGGCACCCATCATTCCTGCATTAGGAGAAGAATTTTTAGAGTTTGGTGCATCACTGTTTTTTCCCTTTTTTTCTGTTGAATTTTGATTTAACTTATCTGATGAGGTCATTCACTTATTTGTGTTTAATAAATAATTTATCAGTTTATGGTCACATTTTGATTGATTTATTCAAAATTTCTTGATTTTAGTAATCGATAACTTCTAAACAGGATTTTATCTATCATGAGTTACTTCATAAAAATCATAAATAGTGGCTTCCAATGAATCCCAAAGATCTTTGGGGATATCGTTTTCTTCTGCGAACATGCCAAGCTGACTAGCTAAGCCTCTTGCTTGAGAAAGTTTCGAATCATATGAATCAGACTTATTCATTTTTGAGTTTTAAACTTAATAAAAAATAAATCTATTAACTAGATAAGTCAAATTTCAAAACTCTAAATCAGAAATTTCTTTAAGTGCAGCAATACTTAAAACATCTGGGTTTGTATCATTGACCAGGACATCATCTTCAATTCTTATCCCTATGCCTTTCCATCTCTCATCAATAGGGGGTTGTCCCTCAGGGACTGGGATCCTATCACTTATATAGATCCCAGGCTCTACCGTAAGAATCATTCCATTCTGTAATGGCACTTCATAGTCACCCATTCTGTATGCTCCAACATCATGAACATCTAAGCCGAGCCAATGTCCAGTTCTATGCATGTAAAGATGTTTATAAGATTGATTCTCAATTATCTCCTCAGTACTGCCCGACAATAATCCAATTTCCTTTAATCCTTCTATAAGAATTGTTAACGCAACATTATGAACAGCATTAGAATTCGACCCTTTTACAGCACTTTTAATTGCATTTTTCTGCGCACTCAATACAATTTCATAGATAACTTTTTGCTCATTAGAAAATTTACCACCTATTGGAATAGTTCTTGTTATATCTCCATTGTAATAATCAATTAGTGAGCACCCAGCATCCACCAACAATAAATCTTCCTTCTTTAAGGGTGAGTTATTTGAGGTGTAATGCAAAATACAGGCATTGTCTCCTGATGCAACAATTGAGTTATAAGCTGGTCCTCTAGCCCCTTTTTCCAAAAAGAATCCCTCAAGAAGACCCTGAATTTGTCTTTCATTTTTCTTTGATGAGATAGATTCTCTAACTAGTTCATGAGCTTCGGCTGAAATTTGTATTGCCTCTCTCATTCTCTTAATCTCAAATTCACTTTTAATTAATCTCATCTCATTTAAATAAATTTCTGGAGATTTTATAGAATTTGCACCAATCCCTGATCTTGAGCGATTTTCAAGTTGTTGTGAAAATATCTCTAGTACTATTTTCTCTATTTTTGGATGCTTTCCAATTGAAAAAACAAGTTCATCAGAACCATTTATGTAATTTGGGAGTAAATCTCTTAATTCGTTTATTGAGTGAGCCTTATCAGCCTTAAACTCTTTTTCAGCGCCTTCTAAACCCCATCTAAAGCCATGCCAGACTTCGCTTATAACATCTTTAGGAGCGACAAACATAATAAATCTCTCTCCCTTTGGCTTATGCGGTAAGAAAAGAGCGATTGCATCTGGCTCATCGAAACCTGTTAAATACCAAAAATTACTATCTTGCCTAAAAGGATATTCACAATCAGCATGATGCTTTACAAGATTAGCCCCTGGGATAATAGCAGCTTTCCCACCTAATTTATTTAGGAATATTTCTCTTCTTTCTTCAAAAACTTTATGATCAGGTTCAAACATAAATTGTGTATTGGCGTGTTTAAAAAAAAAATGGAAGAATGAATTAAAACAGATTTAGTATCTAATCTACTTTAATGGAACCAAGTGTTTACGGTTTATTTTTACTAATAATAATTATTTTAATTGGATCAGCATGTTGTTCGGGAGTAGAAGCAGCTTTTTTAGCCGTAAATTCAATTAGAATTTTAGAAATTGCCTCTAGACAAAAGCCAAAAAGTTCTGCAAATCAACTTCTAAAACTCAGGAAACATCTTGGAAGGACGTTAACTGTAATTACTATTACAAATAATGGATTTAATATAATTGGCAGTCTTATTTTAGGAGTATACGGTGCATTGGTAATTAATAGCAGTTTTGGTTTAACCCTTTTTTCAATAGCTTTTTACATACTAGTTGTTTTAGTAGGAGAAGTACTACCAAAAGCTCTTGGCACAAGATTTTCAATTCAAATAGCACTATTATCTGTTCCTATCTTGCGAATATTAAATACTTTAATGAGGCCATTCTTAATATTAATTGAACAGATATTTCCGGTTATTACAGCAGAAAACGAAATTTCAACTGATGAAGAAGAAATTAGACAAATGGCAAAAATTGGAAGTCAAAAAGGTTTTATAGAGGCTGATGAGGCAGCAATGATATTTAAGGTTTTTCAATTAAATGACTTAAAAGCAAAAGACTTAATGACCCCTAGGGTATCGGCACCTTGTCTTGATGGGTCTTCAAATATTGATGAAATTTCAAAACTTATAATGTCTGACAGCTCTCCATGGTGGGTTATTTTGGGAGATAAAGTTGACAAAATACAAGGGGTAGTTAAGCGTGAAAAAATGTTGGAGGAGTTAATTAATGGGCAAAATAAAAAATTATTATCAGAAATTTGCGAACCTGTGGACTACATTCCCGAAATGATTAAAGCAGATCAATTATTAACTAAATTTGACAAGGATCATAAAGGAGTGAAAGTAGTAGTAGATGAATTCGGGGGATTCGTGGGAATTATTGGTTCAGAAGCTGTGTTATCTGTATTAGCTGGTTGGTGGAAGAATAAATTATGAAACAATTTAAAATTAAAGAAAATTATTTACTTTTAAAAAAATGGTGGGAGACTATTGATCTTACCAATTATGAAAAAAGTTTGTTTAACAGAGACATAATTTCTTTTAATCAACAACTTTTAAGGCTCAAAGAAAAAAAAATAAGAATTGGCGCATATGGTAAATCAGGTGCAGGAAAATCCTCTGTTTTGAATTCTTTATTAAAAAAAGACATATTCAAAACAGATATTATTAATGGGACCACAAAAGAAATACAATCGGAAATTTGTAATCTTAAAGATCAAACACTCAATAGTTTAGAGTTGCTAGATTCTCCAGGATTTGATTTCTGCAATATTAAATCTCCAGATAAAGTTTACTCTTACATAAATCATTCAGATCTTATTCTTTTTATAGTTTCGGGAGATTTAAATAGAAATGAGTTAAACGAAATCAACTCTTTTATAAAAGATGGAAAAAAAATTATTTTAATTTTAAACAAAATCGATCTATTTAATAAAAATGAATTAAAAGAAATAATTGAAAATATAAAGTTTAAGCTTCCAAAAGATTTAAATATTCCAATAATTATTAATAATGGAAACAATCTTAAAAATTACTTAGCAAAATTAATCAATCAATATGGTGAGATACTATTAACACTAAATTCTATTCAATTAGCTGACAAATTTTTTCTGCGATTAAAAGAACAACGATTGAAAAGAAGGCAGAAATTAGCTCAATCAACTATCGGTAAATTTTCGACTATAAAAGCATCCGCAGTAGCTCTTAATCCTTTTATTTTTTTTGATGTTGCTGGTAGTTTCGCACTAGATACTGCATTGATTAACGAATTAAGTAAGATTTATGGCTTAAAGTTGAAAGGTGAATCTACAAGAAAAATATTTAAAAATATATCCATTAATAATTTATATTTGGGAGTCACTCAAGTCGGCGTCAATACCTCTTTCAACCTAATTAAGAAAGTAATTCTATTAACAGCACCTTTTACTAACGGGCTTTCATTATTACCCTATGGACCCATAGCAATTACTCAAGCAGCAATCGCGGTGTATTCAACAAAAATACTTGGGAAATTAGCAGCAAAAGAGATATTTATAAGAAGCAAAGCTTCTTTTGTAGAGCCTGCCGTTATGATCCAGAATATGAATTTTAATGACTCAGAGATTTTTAACCATATAAATATTTATTTTTCAAATAGAAATTTTAATAATAATTTTGTTAGCATTCTGCCTTGAAACTTAAATGGAAAAAAGCATTGCATTATTTGGTACTAGTGCAGATCCACCTACCATTGGACATGAGAAAATATTAGAAGAATTATCCAAAATATATGCTCATACCATTTGTTATGTAAGTAACAATCCGAAAAAAAATCATAAAGAGGATATCGCAATCCGTAGCAAATTATTAAAAACTCTTATTGAAGATTTAGATGAATATAAAATATTATTTAATCAAAGTATCACTAGCAAATGGGCAGTAGAGTCGATTAAAAAATGTAAAAAAATTTACGAAATTGATAATTTAGATTTCGTTATTGGGAGTGATTTAATTCAAGATATTTTCTGCTGGAAAAATTTTGGAAAAATTATTAAAGAGGTAAGTTTTTTTATAATTTTAAGAGAGGGTTATCCTGTTGAATCAAATACTCTTAAGATGTTAGAAACTTATAATGTGAAATTTAAGATTTCATCCATAAAAATCCCAAACATTTCAAGTTCTAAGTTCAGATTAAATTTAAATTATTCTAATTTACCACCGTCTTTAATAGATTTTGTTAAAAAGAATAATTTATATGAATCCACAAATTAGTTGAATGAAGTTTTTACTTGCTCAAATTAATCCGATTGTTGGAGATTTAGAGGGTAATGCAAAAAAAATTCTTAATGCTGCTTCGAAAGCTAGCTCAAATTCTGCTGATTTAGTTCTTACTCCAGAATTATCATTATGGGGATATCCAGCAAATGACTTACTTCTAAAAAATAATTTAATCAGAAATCAATATCAAATTCTTGACCAATTAGCTTTAGTTATTAATAAAAAATATGGAAACTTGAGTATTACAGTCGGGATAGCTGAGATAATAAATGATTCTTTTTTCCCAAATCTTTATAATTCTATTGCATTGCTTGAGCGCGGTGAGTGGAAAATAATTGCTCGAAAAATTATTCTTCCCACATATGAAGTATTTGATGAAAAAAGATACTTTAGATCAGAGGAAAAAGTTTCCGTATTATCAAAAGAAATACATAATAAAACTTGGCGAATTGGCTTTACTATATGTGAGGATTTATGGGTCAACAAAAATATAGAAGGTAGAGGAATTCATAAAGAAAATCCTATTTCTGATTTAAAGAAAAAAAAAGTTGATATCTTAGTGAATCTATCGGCCTCCCCATATACCTTCAAAAAGTTAGAGCTAAGATCCAAAGTTTCCAGTTTTGCTGCTAAATATCTTCAAGTACCGCTTATATATGTAAACCAGATTGGTGCAAATGATAATCTAATTTTTGATGGAAATAGTTTTATTCTTGATAAGAATGGATCTAAAATTAAGCAATTGAAATCTTTTTCAGAAGACCTCTCAAGTTGGCATATTAAGCAAACAATACCCGAGAAAAAAGAATTTGAACAATCTGAAATATCATCAATTTTTGATGCATTAGTCCTTGGGGTTAGGGATTATGCTCAAAAATGCGGTTTTAAAACAGCTTTAATTGGACTAAGTGGTGGCATTGATTCAGCACTAGTTTCAGCAATTGCGACAGCTGCTCTTGGCAGCAATAATATTTATTGCGTCTCAATGCCCTCCAAATGGAGTTCATCCCATTCAAAAAGTGATGCAAAAGATTTAGCAAGGAGATTAAAAATAAATTTCAATAGCATACCAATTGAAAACCTAATGAATTCTTTTGAAGAATCTTTTATAAAAACCATATCTTTCGAGATGGCAGAAATAACAAATCAAAATATTCAATCAAGGATCAGAGGAACTCTTCTGATGGCTTTAGCAAATCAAGAAAAGCATTTATTACTTTCAACAGGAAATAAATCAGAGCTAGCTGTAGGATATTGCACACTTTATGGTGATATGAATGGGGGATTATCGGTAATTGGGGATTTATATAAAACTAATGTTTTTAAATTATGCAATTGGCTTGATAGTGAAGAATCAATAAATCATAGAAAGTCATATATGTTAGATACTAATGAAAATATAATTGGAGAAAATATCCGCACAAAAGCTCCAAGTGCCGAATTAGGTCCTGATCAATTAGATACTGATTCTCTCCCGGCTTATTCTATTTTAGATAATATTCTTAAAGGAATTATTGAAGAGAAAAAAGATTTACTACAGCTAGAAGAAGATGGTTATGAAAAAGATTTAATTTTAAAAATTATCTCACTCATAAAAAAAGCGGAATTCAAAAGAAAGCAGGCTCCTCCAATCCTAAAACTGAGTAGCCAATCATTAGGAAGTGACTGGAGAGTTCCCATAGCAATATCTTATTAATCACCATAAAAACACTGTTGGATTTTTTTTAAAGGCCGTTTAACTGAATCAAGATTGATACCTTTTTTGATAGCAAGAATTATGCCTGCAGCTTCTAAATAATTATCCACTTCAAAAAGATTGGGATAATCATAAAACTCATTTGTCACTTTTAATGTATTTTGATTTTTTACAGAGATAATATTTAAACCTTTTTCAATCCCTGCTAGTACTGCTTCTCCACCTAGTGCTCCATTAGGAACAACAATAGATTCAATCTGATCAGGGTGTAGTGAGATTGATTCATTTTTAGCGGGCAATTCAACAATGTCAGGTGCATTGCTTAAACCAATCAGTACAGATGGTAAAAAAGTGTATCCTATTTCTTCTGCAGCTGCACGAGGATCTAATTTTTCATTCAATTTAATTGGATTTAAAGCAGGTGCGTGAGCACAGGGAACTTTAAAAAATTTGCTTATTAAATGACTTATAACTGCTTCGACTCCAGCAATAGGATCAACCCCTTTTCCCTCTCGATAGATATTTGTTTCTAAAGAATCTGGATCATCTGGAAATTTTGCCACAATTGCTATTGCTGTAACTCCTTTTTCTATTAAACATTTTCCAGCATCAATTAGAGTATCAGGATTTTCAATTGTGCCGCCACTGATTTTTGAAGAATCAGAATCGATAACTATGTTTAATGGCTTTTTTGTAATCACATAAGAATGAACATTAATCCCTAAAGTAGAAACACATGCATCAGCAACTTGTAAATGTCTTACTAATATTTCTTTTTCAATGGCTAAATCAAAAATTATCCCAATTTTCTGTTGCTTTACTCTCTTTAAAGCGATTTCTCCTTTAGCAAGTCGGTCTAAACTATAACCCTCAACATAAAAAATATTTTTATCTTTTTCAGAAAGAGTACCGCCATTCATAACATTTGGATGAGTAATTAAACATCCACTTGCGGATGCTAATAATTTAGCGGTAGGAAGTGCATCCCCAGCAAAACCTCCTACTTCACAACCAATACCAGTTGGAACAATGAATATTGTTGGTGAATTTTCCATTATTAAAGATATTTCAATTTATATTTTTTAATTAGCTATGACAGCTTTAATTTTAAGTTTTTTTGTTCCAAAAGAGTCAATAGAATTTTGAATATCAACAATTGACCATCGAATTAAATCTCCTTTTTTTTCTAAATTTGTAATGATGAATTCCCTTAAATTTTTTAATTTTATTGAAACCGGCCAATCTAAATAATAATCAACTGAACTTAATTTCATTTTTGATATTTACCAAATTGATCATTATACAAATCATCTTCGACTTCTTTACCAATAACAATATTCAAATCTGACTTGGGGTATGCTACACACAAAAGTGCAAAGCCCTTTTCCCGTAAATCATCATTTAATCCCATAGCATCTTCCTGATCTACTGACCCTTCCAATATCATGGATGCACAATCTGTACAAACTCCTGAACAACAACTACTTGGTAAATCTATTCCATTCATTTTTGCCGCTGAAATAATATCTTGATCCTCAGAACATAAAAAACTAAAAGTCTTTTGCTCAAATTGAACTTTGATATTGTATTCAGGCATATCCTAAATCTTATTGCTAAACTGCTGAACCTCCTACAACTTCTAATATTTCTTGTGTAATAGCTGCTTGTCTGGCTTTGTTATAGGTTAGATTCAAAGTACTTGCTAATTCTTTAGCATTATCACTTGCATTATTCATAGCAGTCATCCTGCAAGCTAATTCAGAAGCTGCTGACTCTTGAAGAGCTCTTAGTACCTGATTCTGTAAATATAAAGGTAATAACGAATCTAATAGTTGATCAGGACTTTGTTCAAAAACAATATCTGATGGCAACTTCTCTGAATCACTTTTTTCAATATTTGATTTTTCAACAAGTAACTTACTATCTTTTGTAGTCAACCTAAAAATTTCATCGTTTTCCTCAGCGATTCCTTGAGGGTCGAGTGGCAATAGTGTTTGAACGACAGGGGCACAGCTAACTAAAGTGATGAATTTCGTATAAATAATTTCCACCCTATCAGAATTTTCTGAAAGAAATTCGGCTAAAATCTCATTTGTAACTCCTTCAGAATCCTTGACTGTGGGCACCTGTTCTAGTTCTTTGAAAGTACTTTTAATTACATATCTATCCTTTCTATTTTGAAAATATCCAATAGCTTTCTTTCCTACCAAAATTAAATTTGGCTGATACCCTTGTTTGACTAATTCTGCGTATCTTATTTCTACCTTTTTTATAATATTTGTATTGTAACCACCGCATAAACCTCTATCCGCAGTTATACATACCAAGGAGATACTCTTTACTTCTCTCTTAGATAATAGAGGAGAGTCGACAGCCTCAAATTGTACTCTAGATTGAATATTTTCTAAGACTCGCGCAAGTTTATCTGCAAAAGGTCTACTCTTAAGAACTTGATCTTGAGCTCTCCTAACTTTTGCAGCTGCAACAAGTCTCATGGCCTCCGTTATTTTTCGCGTATTTTTAACGGAAACGATTCGATCTCTAATCTCTTTAAGATTTGCCATTGTATCTCCTAAATAAATTTAAACTGTGGCAAGCATTGATGATTTAACTTCATTTATCACCTCTTTTAGCGTCGCTTCTAATCCATCATTTAATTTCTTTTCTTTAAGAATCTCTTCTATAAATTCCTCTTTATTTAACTTTAGGTATTCCCTAAGTTCAGTTGCAAATTTAGTAACATCTTCAACAGGAACCTCATCAATAAGGCCTTTAACTCCTGCATAAACAACTGCAACTTGTTCTGCAAGGTTCAACGGAGAGAATTGAGGTTGCTTTAATAACTCTCTTAGTCTTTTGCCTCGTTCAAGTTGTTGCTGAGTTGCTTCATCAAGATCAGATGCAAATTGAGAAAAAGCAGCTAGTTCATCAAACTGTGCGAGCTCTAATTTTAAAGTTCCTGCAATTTTTTTAATTGCTTTTGTCTGAGCGGCTCCTCCAACACGGCTAACAGAAATACCAACATTAATAGCTGGTCTTAATCCTGAGTTAAATAAATCTGCACTCAAGAATATTTGTCCATCTGTAATTGAAATAACATTAGTTGGGATGTAAGCAGAAACGTCCCCTGCCTGAGTTTCAATAATTGGAAGAGCTGTCATAGAGCCCCCTCCCATAGCATCAGAAAGTTTTGCTGCTCTTTCTAACAATCTACTGTGTAAGTAGAAAACATCTCCTGGATAAGCCTCTCTTCCTGGTGGTCTTTTTAAAAGAAGAGACATTTGTCTATAAGCCTGAGCTTGTTTCGTTAGATCATCATAAATAACAAGTGTTGCTTTACCCTGATACATAAAATGTTCAGCAATTGCTGCACCGGTATAAGGTGCTAAGTACTGTAAAGCAGCTGGTTCTGAAGCTCCTGCACTAACTACGACTGTATAATCTAGGGCTCCTCTTTCTCTTAAGACCTCTACGATGTTTGCTACTGATGCTGACTTCTGACCAATAGCTACGTAAACACAAACTACGTCTTGACCTTTTTGGTTAATTATCGTGTCGATAGCAATTGCAGATTTTCCAGTTTGTCTATCACCAATAATTAATTCTCTTTGACCTCTTCCAACAGGAATCATTGCATCAATAGATGTGATACCTGTCTGCATTGGTTCATGCACTGATCTTCTCTTGATAATTCCAGGAGCCATTTCTTCAATCAATCTAGTATCACTTGTTGGAATTTCCCCTTTCCCATCTATTGGTTGTCCGAGAGGGTTAACAACTCTCCCCTGCATTGCTTCACCAACTGGAACAGATGCAATTTTTCCTGTGGACTTAACATTACTTCCTTCTTGGACACCAAGTGCCTCTCCCATTAAAACGGCCCCAACATTATCATCTTCAAGATTTAAAGCTATACCTTCAGTACCATCTTCAAATTCCAATAACTCACCTGCCATGACCTGATCTAAGCCATATATTCTTGCAATGCCATCACCGATTTGCAGAACAGTTCCTACATTGCTAACACTTACAGATTGGTCATAATCAGTTATTTGTTGTTTTAAGATTGAACTGATTTCATCAGGGCGTATAGATACCATGGATTTAAGAATTTAAGGTTGATTTAAAAGTTACTTGGAAAGGGATAAGCCAAGTTTTCTTATTTGTGAAGCAAGAGAAGCATCAATTACTTTTGATCCTACACTGGCGACGAAACCACCAATAAGAGATGGATCGATTTTAGTTACAAGTTCTAATTTTTCAGTTCCAGCAATATTGATGATCTTTTTGGTAATTAAACCTTTCTGTTCATCAGTAAGCTCGACTGCAGAAGTAACAGTTGCCAAAGCAATATTACTATTTTCTCGGTAAATCTCTAAAAACCTATCAAAAATTGAAGTAAGGATTCCAATTCTTTGCCTATCGGCTAATAATTTTAAGAAATTCAATAAAGAAGAATTAACCTTTTTTGAAAAAATTTCATTAATGATTTTCTTCTTAGCATCTGTCTCTAAAATGGGAGAGGATAGTGCCTTCTCCAGTTCAGGGGAATCATTTATTAATTCCAAGAGTTGTTTAACTTCAGAAACCATCTCTTCAGTTTGCGAATTTTCATTCACAACTTGAAGTAATGCCTCTGCGTATGGTGTAGTAACTGAATTTAAAAGTGGCATTAGTTCACCTCAATATTGTTAATCGATTGAGTTACCAAATTTTCTTGAGTTGTTTTATCAAGTCTATTTGGAAGAGAATCTAAAGCTTTCTTAATTGCCAGTTCTACAGCTTCTTTTCGAAGTTGAGAAATTGCTCTGGATGCTTCAGAGCTCTCATCAGAGATTGCACTTTGTTTAATTCGTGCCATCTCCTCTATCGCTTTTTTCTCACTTTCCATTCTGATTGATTCAGATCTTTTAAGGGAATCTGCTTTTATTTGAGAAGCTTTTTCTTCTGCTGAAGATAAATCTTTCTTCGCCTTTTCTAAAGCTTGAGTTGCATTTAGAAGTCGATCTTCAGCATCTTTTAATTCAAGAAGGATTCCTTCTCTCCTTTTTTGAAGCATTTTCCCTAGGAAACCAGGCAAAAATTTATAAAGACCGAAAACTACTACAGCCCAATTAAGGATATTGGTTTCGAATAAATTGAAGTTCAATCCAAAACCTTCTGTAGCTAAAAGAGTTAAATTCATTTTTCTAGAATCAATCTATTAACAATAAGTTCGCTTAGATCATCAGCCTGTTTAGAAAGTTGATCACGAGCAGCAGACGTCTGACTTTCAATTTCTAGTCTTGCTTTTTCTTTTGAAGCATTTGCTTCATTATTGGCAAGTTCTAGTGCTTCTTTATAAAGCTTGTCAGACTCATTCTCAGCTTCGCTCACAATTCTTTGGGCTTCTGTACGAGCACTTTGAAGCTGAGTTAATAAATCAGCTTCTAATTTTTTAACCTCAGAAAGTTTATTTTTGGCCTCAATAATATTATTACTTACAAACTTTTCTCTTTTTTCTACAACATTGCCAACAGGCTTAAAAAAGAGAGAATTTAATATGTAAGTAAGCGCAACTACTTGTATCGCCATAAGTGGCAAAGTGGCATTTATGTCAAATAATCCACCTTCTGTAGCACCAAAAAAATTAAAGGCCAACATATGATTCAGTTGAAGTTAAAAAATTAAATTTAAATATTGCTAATAAGGATTAGAAGCAATATTAACTTTTAGGAAAAAGGATTCGCAAAAAGTAGTACCAAAGCCACAACTAATCCGTAAATTGTTAATGACTCCATGAAAGCAAAAGATAAAAGAAGAGTTCCTCTGATTTTACCTTCAGCTTCTGGTTGACGGGCAATACCCTCAACAGCACCTTGAGCTGCGTTACCTTGTCCAAGACCTGGGCCAATAGCACCTAGACCAACTGCTAAACCAGCAGCTACAACTGATGCAGCGGAAGTAATCGAATCCATAATTTTGAAATAAAGAGCTTAATACTTGTGATAATCTTTGTTGTCATTCACGCTTGGACATCCTTTCTTTTAAGAATGGGTCTGATAGATTCAGACCTACGCGATTAGATATTTTGCCAGATTACAGACTCTTTGTAAAAGCGTCTGAATGTATTAGAAGACGGCTAATGATGTTCTTCAACAGCTTCTCCAATGTAGTAGGCTGCTAAAGTTGCGAAAATCAATGCCTGAATTGCACTAGTAAATAATCCTAGGAACATAACAGGTATTGGGAGAATTAGCGGAACTAAAAAGACCAGAACACCAACTACAAGTTCATCAGCCAAAATGTTTCCAAATAGCCTGAAAGAAAGTGATAAAGGTTTCGTAAAGTCCTCTAGAATTTTGAAAGGAAGCATAATTGGAGTTGGGTGAACATAGTATTCGAAGTATCTCCAACCCTTATTGCTTAAACCTGCGTAGAAATAAGAAAGTGAAACCAATAATGCCAAGGCTATAGTTGTATTGATATCAGCAGTGGGTGCTCCTAATTCTCCACTTGGTAACTTAATCAATCTCCAAGGAATTAAAGCTCCTCCCCAATTACTAACAAAGACGAATAAAAATAAAGTACCTATAAATGGCATCCAATCTCTATAAACTTTTTCACCAATTTGCGTCCTAGCCAGATCTCTTATGTAATCCCAGAGGAACTCAAGCAAGTTTTGAAGGCCTTTAGGATCATTTTCCATTTTTTTAGTTCCTAAAGAAATAAAAACTAATAACGCTCCTAATAAAATCCAAGATGTTAAAAATACCTGCCCATGAAGTCTGATATTTCCAATTTGCCAATAAAGATGTTGACCAACTTCTAATGCTGCAAAATTTGTTAGCAAGGAATTAAAAAACATTTGTTTTGAAAAAAAAAAATTTACTTAAGAACGTGAAAAATAGAGAATGAGTGAAGGCTTATAAATGAAAAAACCTATCATCGCAGGAAGAATATCCAAAGATCCTAGCTTGCTCGCAAAAATAAAGAGGCAAACTGGAACTAATAGTTGCAATTTTGATACACCTGATGATTCTTTACCAAGTTTCCCTATACTTTTGGCAAGCAAACGTAGATAAAAAATGCCGGCAATTGCACCTATAAAAATACTAAAACCAAAAGTAAAGCCTAGAAAAATTCCAGTTATTGATGCTAATAAAATAGAAACAATAAAAGTAATTCCAAAAATTGTTAATTGCAATTTTGTGTATTCATCATTTTGGGAAAGCAAATGATCTATTTGATTGGCAATGCCAGATTTACTTTCTTTGATGATCGAATTATTCAAGGATTGAGGAAATTGAACATTCTTATTAATAGGATGCTCAAGTTTTTTTCTATTTGAGTCCACTGATGTGAACATAGTTTAGAAACCCCTCTGAATGGTTTGAAGTAAGTATATAAACTCACGGAATCTATCACGGAGAGGTGCCTTTTAGCTAGTTTTTTTTTATAAAAAATTAATTCTTAAGATTTATGATTAATCTGTAGTCCATTTTTTACTTGATTCATCAAAAATAAAATTTATTAAAAGTCATCTTTTTAATTTCTTTAACACTTTAAAACGTTAATAAAAGACTTGGCAAAATCTCAATTAAACGTCTCAATAGTACATATACATCAAAAAAATTGGAGATAAGTCAAGAACAAATAAAATATAAAAGAATTTCTAAAAGAAAAAAAGCCTTTAATCTTAATTACAAAAAAGATTTAACAGATTCTATATTTCCCTTACCTTGGACGATATGGCCTTATGAGGCAAAAATCCTAATTATCCTTATTGGAATTTGGTCAATATTAGGAATATCCATACTTGGATCATCAAGTTGGTGGGTAGCTAGTAGGGAAATGGGAAATTGGGCTTATTTCTTAAAAAAACAAATTATCTGGACTATTCCAGGCATTGCTCTTTTTTATTTCGTTCTTAATACGGATATTAGAAGTCTTTTAAAGTGTTCAAGAATCATTTTTTATATTTTATTTTTTTTAATTTTTCTAACCAATATTACTGGAATTACAGTGAATGGCTCTTCAAGATGGCTAGCAATAGGGTTTTTACGTCTTCAACCATCTGAATTGATTAAACCTTTTCTAATTCTTGAAGCTTCTAACCTTTTTGCTCATTGGAATTTGATAAGGAATGATAAAAAATTAATTTCAATATTCTCTTTTGGTTTATTAATTTTTTTAATACTTAAACAACCTAATTTAAGCACTGCATCATTAACTGGAATTCTTTTTTGGGTAATGGGTTTTTGTGGAGGCGTAAAATTTAACTCTCTTTGCTCATTTGCTTCATTAGGATTCATAACAGGATGCATTAGTATCCTCAACAACGAATATCAAAAACTTCGAGTTACTTCATTTATTAATCCTTGGAAAGATCAACAGGAAAGTGGATTTCAATTAGTTCAGAGTTTATTAGCTATAGGTTCAGGTGGTTTATTTGGTCAAGGTTTTGGACTGTCTATGCAAAAATTACAGTATCTACCGTTCATGTATACAGATTTTATTTTTGCCATTTTTGCAGAAGAATTTGGTTTGTTGGGTTGTACTTTATTCTTAGGATTTTTAGCAGTTTTCTCTTTAATATGCTTAAGAATTAGTCTTAAGTGCAGGAACAATTATACAAAATTAGTTGCTATCGGATGTGGAGTATTGTTAACAGGTCAGTCGATAATGCATATTGCTGTAGCAACAGGATCCATGCCTACTACAGGCTTACCACTTCCTTTCATTAGTTATGGTGGAAATTCTTTAATAGCATCTTTTTTTATTGCAGGAATGTTACTGAGATGTTCATTAGAATCAACAGGATTCATAGGTATGATTAATACACGAAAGACTCTTGATTAGTTAGAATTTAAATGAGTTAAAGCATGCTATCGAATCATTTAATTTAGTTATTTCAGAATTATCTCAAAAGGGTAATCTGCTTATGCAGAATGGTCTTAATAATCCTGGCCCATTTACTATATTTTTGGTTTTCAGCGCAGGACTTTTAACGAGTCTTGGTCCATGTTCATTATCATTACTACCAATCACAATTGCTTATATAGGAGGAACAAAGAAAAATAAATTTAAACTTATTAGTTTTTCAGGAGGAGTCGTTTTTGCACTCGTTGCGCTTGGTGCTGCTAGTGGATTCTTAGGTAGATTATATGGGCAAATCCCATCTTATTACACTTCGGTTGTTGCCTTGATAGCAATAATAATGGGTTTAAATTTACTAGGAGTTTTAAAGTTTCAGTTCCCTAATGGACCTGATATAAAAATAATTGAAGATAAAATACCAACGTTTATAGCGCCTTTTGCGATAGGGACTACTTTTGGATTAGCTTCTTCACCTTGCATTACTCCAGTTTTAGCAACTCTTCTAGCTTGGGTATCGCAAGCCAAAAACCCAACAATATCAATTATTTTTTTATTTTTCTTTGGGATAGGCCAAGTAACACCATTAATCGTTGCAGGAGCTACTGCAGAAAACTTAAAACAATTTTTAGAGCTTAGAAAATTTAGTCAAATAATTCCCACTTTAAGTGGGATATTTTTAGTTTCCTTAGGGTTATTAAACTTATTTTCAAATTGGATTTAAATGATTATTTTTAAGAATCTAATTTTAAAAATATCAAGTTTAAGATTCGCCATATCACTAATAATCTTCATAGCTATTACAAGTGGCATAGGTACTTTTATACCTCAAGGTAACAATGATAAATTTTATATTGATAATTTCGATAGTGCTCCCATTTTTGGATTTTTAGATGGAGAAAAAGTCTTAAAACTCCAATTAGATCATGTTTATACAAGCTTTTGGTTTTTATTTACATTAATTCTTCTTTGCATTTCTCTGGCAGCTTGTAGTTTCAGGAGGCAAATCCCTTCATTAAAAGCTTCATTAAAATGGATTGAATACAACAGCGAAAAAAAATTTAACAAACTGCAACTAACTACAAGTCATCCAATCAATCAAGATGGAGAACATATATCAAAAGTAGATTTATTACTTAAAAAAAAAGGATGGAAAACATACAAATTTAATAGTCATATTTCTGCAAGAAAGGGTTTAATTGGAAAAATCGGTCCTTTAGTTGTACACATCGGATTAATAGTCTTACTTATAGGTTCAGCATATGGAAGTTTTACAAGTCAATCAAAAGAACAATATTTACTGCCTGGAGAAACTTTAGATCTTATTAATGAGAGCACAAACTCAAAAGCCAATGTTAAATTAGTAGATTTTTCTATAGAACGAGAAAGTGATGGTATACCCAAACAGTTTTTTTCAAAATTAAATTTTTCTTCTGAAGATTTAAATTTAAATGAAATAAAAACAACCAAAGTTAATCACCCAATCAGGTTTAAAGGATTAACTATTTATCAAGCAGATTGGGCAATATCAAATATTGTTTTAGAAATAGATAATATCCTTTATCAATTACAATTAAAGGAGATTCCAGAAATAGGTAATCAAGTTTGGGGAGTTTTAATTGAATTAGGATCGGAGACTAAAAAAAATTTCCTTTTAACAATAGATAATGAAAATGGTCCACTTAAAATTTCGAATATAGAAAATTTTTCCGGGAATAATCTCTATATCAATGACGATCCTTTAGAAGTTAACTCTTCAAAAGTATCTTTGAAACAAATAATCCCCAGCAGTGGTTTAATAATTAAAAATGATCCGTCTATACCATTTATTTACTTTTCTTTTATCCTAATAATTTTTGGAACAATAATAAGTCTCATACCCACTAACCAATTATGGATTCTGGTAAATAAAGAATCATTAAAGTTAACTATTGGAGGCCTTAGTAATAAAAATCTAGTTGGTTTTAAAAAAGAATTTTTTAAATTATCAGACGAAATTAAAAATTTTTAATTTCTTTTCTGCCCACTAAAAATATCTAACTGCATAGAAACATTCCCTCTGGGGTTAAATGCAGCATTTAAATGTATCCAGTGAGGTGAACCTTCATTCACTAAATCATCCATAATTCTATTAACAACTTCCTCATGTGATATTTTTATATCCCTAAAATTATTAATATAAAGCTTTAAAGACTTCAACTCATAGACTTTCAAATTAGGTTGATAAATGATATTTAGCTTTGCAAAATCTGGATAACCAGAAAAGGGGCACTTACATGTAAATTCAGGTAACTGAATAGAAATTTCATAAATTCTTTTCTTATTTGGATTATCGAAACAAATTATTTTTGATTCTTCAATAATTCTCTCACCATATAGCGGTCTATGAGTCGAATCTTCTAATTTAGCTGTACTCATTTTTAGTAGAACTTTTTTACTAAACCTATATAAAAACTATATATAAAGATAAACTTTCGCAAAAGTATCAACAAATCTAAGTATTACAATTGACTAAGTCAAAAGCTGTTAAATCTTATTTTTGTATCAATAATAACATTCATAATGTCCGCCGAAAGGGTTATATGTGTTTAGTTCAATGAAAAATTAATGGACATTTGTTTGATAACTATCGATAAAAACTTAAATAAATCCCTTCAACCAAAAACTGCAATTGGAATGTTATGGCTTCAAACACACTTTGAGAATGATCAGTGGGAAGCGTTGTCAAATAGTACAGTAATAATTTCTGAAGAAAACTCCCTACTATTAATTGAAGACGCCAAGAATGCAGGCCTTAATGTTGAATGTTTTTCTGATATTTCAATGTTGGATGTTTTCCCAAAAAACAATTAAAATAGGAATGTTCAATCTTTAATCATGAAGAAAATTGAAGCAATCATACGTCCATTTAAGTTGGAGGATGTAAAAATTGCATTAGTAAATTCCGGTATTGTTGGAATGACAGTTAGTGAAGTTAGAGGTTTTGGAAGGCAAAAAGGACAAGTTGAAAGATATAGAGGTTCCGAATTTACTGTTGAATTCCTTCAAAAACTTAAAGTAGAAGTTGTCGTAGAAGATGAAAAAGTTAATTCAGTCATAGATGCGATTGCTGAAGCAGCAAAAACTGGAGAAATAGGTGACGGAAAAATATTCATCACATCAATTGATTCTGTTGTAAGAATTAGAACTGGCGACAAAGACGAAGAAGCTCTTTAATTCAAAGAGTTTCTTTTACTAAATTTTGTATATATTCACTATTAATCCTTTTATTTGATTGACTTCCTAAGGTCATCCAAGCTAGATATTCATGATTTCCAGCAGGTCCTACCAGCGGTGAAGCTATCAAATTCTTTATATTCCATTGGAAATTCTTAGCAGCATAAATAACAGACTCTATAGCCTCTGTATGGAATTTAGGATTGCGAACAACACCACCTTTACTGACTTTTTCTTTACCTACCTCAAATTGGGGTTTAATTAAAAATATTCCCTCAATACAATCACCTTCTAATAAATTACCAATAGATTTAAAAACTAACTTTAATGAAATAAAAGACAAATCAGCAACAACAAAATTTGGTAATTCATTACTTCTAGATAAAAGATCATTAGGTTTTAAATTTCGAATATTAGTTCGTTCAAAAAGTATAACTTTTGGGTTATTTCTAATCTTCCATGCAGTTTGTCCATAACCAACATCTATCCCATAAACTAACTTAGCTCCTTGTTGCAATAAGCAATCAGTAAATCCCCCAGTTGAGATTCCTGCGTCAATACATATTTTGTCTTTTACTTTAATTTCAAGTTTTTTAAATGCCTCCAATAATTTTTCGCCGCCCCTTGATACAAACATAGGCTCGGAATCAATAAAAAACTCAGATCCAATTAATACTTGTTGTCCAGGTTTGTCCAATACTTTTCCATTAATATCTCTAACCTTGCCCGCAAGAATTAAACCTTGGGCTTTTTGACGAGTTTCACATAAACCTTTATTTAGAAGATAAAGGTCTAATCTACTTTTTTTAATCATCTATTAACTAATAAAAAAAGGCTGAATAATGAACTTCTATAAGATTAAGATCCAAATTCTTTAATACCTTTTAATTTTAAATAACAACTAAAAAATTACCCATGATTAACGAAGGAATATATGCAAACATTTTTATATTTAATCTTTCTTTATTAGCCAGAAAAATGTTACATAAGAAAAAAATAATCATGCAAATATGTTCAATGGCAAGTACATCTTTAAAGGTATAGGGCAATAATTCGATTTTGTTATACAGTTTAAATTGATAATAAATAAAAATTGTGATCGAGCGTTACACATTACCCGAAATGGGGAAAATCTGGACTGATAGCGCAAAATTCCAGACTTGGCTTAAGGTTGAAATAGCTGCATGTGAAGCAAATTTTTCCTTGGGAAAAATTCCTGAAAATGCCATGAAAGAGATACGTTCAAATGCAAAGTTTGATGAATCTAGAATTACAGAAATCGAGAAAGAAGTTAAACATGATGTCATAGCATTTCTTACAAGCGTTAATGAATTTGTAGGAGATTCTGGAAGATACATACATGTTGGTATGACCAGCAGTGATGTACTTGATACTGGCTTATCTCTTCAGTTAAAAGACTCTTGCGAATTGTTATTAGAAGAAATTGAGAAATTAGAAAATGAAGTCAGATTATTAGCAAGGAAGCATAAAAATACATTAATGATTGGCAGATCTCATGCCATTCATGGGGAGCCAATTTCCTTCGGTTTTAAACTTGCTGGATGGTTAGCAGAAATAATAAGGAACAAAAAAAGATTGTTAACGCTGAGAGAATCTGTAGCAATTGGACAAATCAGTGGTGCAATGGGAACTTACGCTAATACGAATCCCAAAGTAGAACAAATAACTTGTGATTTACTCGGCTTAAAACCAGATACAGCAAGTACTCAAGTTATATCGAGAGACAGACATGCAGAATATGTGCAAACTATTGCCCTAGTTGGCGCTTCTTTAGATAGATTTGCAACTGAAATAAGAAATTTACAAAGAACTGATGTTTTAGAAGTTGAGGAGGGATTTACAAAAGGACAAAAAGGAAGTTCTGCCATGCCTCATAAAAGAAATCCTATCCGAAGTGAAAGAGTTAGCGGTTTAGCAAGAATTTTGAGGAGTTACGTCTTAACAGCACTGGAAAATGTTCCTCTTTGGCACGAAAGAGATATAAGCCATAGTTCAAATGAACGTATCATGTTACCTGACGTATCAATCTGTTTGCATTTTATGCTCAGGGAAATGAAAGATATAGTAAGCAATTTGGAAGTTTATCCAAAAAATATGCTCAAAAATTTAAATATATATGGTGGTGTAATTTTTAGTCAGAAAGTTTTACTTTTGCTTGTAGATAAGGGCTTTTCTAGAGAAAAAGCTTATAGATTAGTTCAAAAAAATGCTCATCAGGCCTGGAATACTCAGAATGGGAATTTCAAACAAAATATAGAGAGAGATAATGAAATAATGGATCTTATTGATCAAAGTGACTTAGAAGAATGTTTTAATCCTTCAATTCATCTCAATAATTTAAGTGTAATATGGGAGAAGTTAGGTATCTAGGATTACTGAAAACCTTATCTAAGTTAAACCAGTGTTTTCAGAGGAATAATGACCAAAAACTTTAGAATTGAAAAAGATAGTATGGGAACAATAGAGGTGCCCATTGAAGCTTTGTGGGGCGCACAAACACAAAGATCGATAATAAATTTTTCTATTGGAGAAGAATTAATTCCAATTGAGTTAATTTATTCACTCACCCTCATAAAAAAAGCTGCTTCAATTGCGAATTTCAATTTAGGTTTAATAGATAAAAGGAAAAAAGATTTGATTGTAGAGGCATGTACGGAAATACTTGATGGGCTTCACGATTCACAGTTTCCCCTAAAGGTTTGGCAAACAGGTAGTGGCACTCAAACAAATATGAATGTTAATGAGGTAATTTCAAATATTGCAGCTTTAAAAACTAATTCAGAGCTTGGTAGTCATAAACCAATTCATCCGAATGATGATGTAAATAAATCTCAGTCAACTAATGACACTTTTCCTGCTGCCATTCAAATCTCTGTTGTTAATGAAATAATCAAAAATTTAGTTCCAACGATAAGAGAACTTACTCAGATCCTTGATAAAAAAAGTGAAGAATGGAAAGACCTTATAAAGATAGGAAGAACCCATTTTCAAGATGCAGTTCCCCTTACTTTTGGGCAAGAAATATCAGGATGGTCAGAGCAACTTAAAGATGCTGAGAATGCAATTATTATTAGTCTGAATGAATTGTATTTCTTACCTCTGGGAGGAACTGCAGTTGGAACAGGGATTAATTGTCCAAAAAGATTTTGTGAAGAGTCTATAAAATCAATTTCCGATGATACTAATCTAATGTTCTATAAATCAAAAAATAATTTTTCTATCATGGCCTCTCATGATCGTCTAGCTCAAGTAATGAGTCAGATAAAAATATTAGCAGGTGCATTATTTAAAATTTCAAATGATATAAAAATTCTATCTTCTGGTCCAAGATCAGGAATATATGAACTAATTATTCCTCAAAATGAACCTGGAAGTTCTATCATGCCGGGCAAAGTGAATCCAACTCAATGCGAAGCCTTATCAATGGTTTGCACTCAAATAATGGGTCTTGAATATGCAGTCTCAATGGCAAATTCTAGTGGCACTTTACAGATGAATGAATATAAGCCTCTTATTGGGTTTAATATTCTTACAAGTTTAAAATTACTAAAAAATGTAATAGAAAACTTCAGAAAAAAATTAGTTGATGGGATGGAACCTAATCAAAAGAAAATGAAGTTAAATTTAGAAAATTCACTAATGTTGGTTACAGCCATAGTGCCAAAAGTTGGTTATGAAAAAGCAGCTGAGATTGCAAACCTTGCATTCAAAGATTCATTAAATTTAAAAGAGGCAACACTTAAATTAGGTTATTTAAACGAAGATGAATTTGATGAAGCAATGAATATCAGTTCAATGATTTGATTAAAAAAATTTAAGAATTATTATCAATTCTTTTTGTTGCAGGATTAATATCTTCAGATACTTTTATAAGATCATTAGATTCAGAAACAGGAAAACGATTAATAGCTTTTAATACTAGCTTTGCTTTGCTTTTTAATTTATTACTAACACCAATACAGTATTGAACTTGAGAAAGGACATCAATTGATCTTCTAATAATCCTCACTACATCACCTTCGTCTAATGAAGTATTAAAAACCAAATCTTTCCATTTTTTTCCTCTTGCCCATTCAGAAATAATTCCAGTTAACTCTGTTTCTAAATAGATAGGAATTTCAATATGAAACTTATTTTGTTGAGAAGCGACTAATTTCCTTAAACCATCTAATTCATTAAAAACATCTATTACCTTTAAAGAAGGCTTGAAATTACTCCAAAGATTAGGCCTCCTTATATCAACACATATAGCTTGAATAATTGCAGCTAATTCAGGAGGATCTAAATCGTCTAAATAACCACTAACTAAAACCAGACCAATCCACAATTCATTTTCACTTCTTATTGCACCAACTGTTTGTCCAACTTCTGTCAATTCCAAATCATTTAAACAACCGAAATGATTCAAAATTTTAATCAAATCGGTAAAAGTTCTCCAGTTATGATTTTCTTTATCCTCAAGAAGTTTTTTTCTCATATAAATTTCTTGTTCAACATCAACAATTCTTTTTCTGTATTTCTTTAATTTCCTAGAGTCTCCAAATCTATGTGCGGGATGATCATTGACTGTTTCTTCTAAATTATTAATTTGTTGCTGTTGTGCCAAAACTTCCGTTGACAAATCATATTGTGGAGTTTGTAAATCATTTTTTTTAGAAACTTCTAGAATTCGATCCGCATAACACTGCGAGATATCATCTCCCCTAAATACCTCTCCAGAAAAATACATCTTTGGCACTTCAAGTCCTAAGATATCAATTGCATCCAAATCATTAAAAATACTTACAATGTATGAGGGTTTTATTAGAATAAATAAATTATCAACTGTCAAACACAACAAACTCTTTATTTTTTGGGATTCATATATTTTCTTACAAATTAATCCTGGAACAATTTTTCTTTTAATTTGAGGAGCTTTGATTGAAATTAAGCTTCCATCTTCAATATATGGGAGTGCATTTGTGATCTCTTCTGATAATTTTTCTGCTGCTTGTTTTTCTAAAATTTTCAAAAGTCTTCTCTCTTCTTTAAGACGATTTTTTAACTTTTCATAGGCATCAAAATCTTTCCATGAGACGTTAGATGTAATTTTTTTTAATTCAATTAAATCCTTATCTAAATTTTCAAGAATTATATTTTCACCTGAAGATTCACCTGAATATAAAAAACTACCAAAACTTCTTTTAATTAATTCTTTAGACTTCTCTAAAGTATAACTTTGTAAAAGATTAAGTACCATTCCATAACTAGGAGTGAATTGACTCTCTAAAGAATTTGGTTTGCTAATAGCCAGAGCACTTGCTTCTTTGGCACCTTCAAATCTTGTTTGTAATGTAACAACATATCCCTGGGTATCTTTTCCTCTTCTTCCAGCTCTTCCTGACATTTGCAAAAATTCACTGCTAAATAATAATCTATGACCATCTTCTGTCCTTTTTGATAAAGAAGAAATAACAGTTGTTCTTGCCGGCATATTTATCCCTGCAGCAAGAGTTTCAGTTGCAAACACAACTTTTATTAAACCTTGCTGAAATAATTCCTCAACCAACTCTTTCCATGCAGGCAATAATCCAGCATGATGAGATGCAATACCGCGTTTTAATGCCTCGCATTGAGATTTATCTTTTATTGCTTCCTGATTATTTTTAAGATAAACATCTAATTTTTGTGATATCTTACTTGTTTCTGAATAACTAACTAAAGTTAAATCTTTTATATTTTCAATAGCCTTGTCACATCCTCTTCTACTAAAAATAAAGTAAATAGCTGGCAGCATATTTCGTTCAGCTAGTTTCGAGATCACAAAGCCAATTGAGGGAGACTTTGGTTGCATTATCCTGCCAACTTTTCCTCTTGTTTTCTGCCCTTTAGGAGCTCTCCAAATCTTACAGTTTGGATGAATTCCGTTACCCTTATTATTTAAAAGTGGATGGAGGCCTTTAACACTACAAAAAATAAAATCAAGTGGGACTGGTCTCTTATCACTATTAATAAGTACTGTGGGCCCATGAACTTTTTCTATCCAATTTTGTAGTTGATCTGCATTGGCTATTGTTGCTGATAAAGCTATTATTTGAGTTCTAGTGGGGCAATGGATTATAGTTTCTTCCCAAACTGTGCCTCTCTGGGGGTCATTCATATAATGACATTCATCAAGAATCACAGATTCTAAATTTTCTAAGGGATCATCAAATTCATCAAATTCGCCATAAAGCATGTTCCTAAAAATCTCAGTCGTCATGACTAAGATTGGTGCTTCTCTATTTATACTTATATCTCCAGTTAAAAGACCAACTTTATTCTCTCCATATTGATTAGCAAAATCTCTAAACTTTTGGTTTGATAGAGCTTTTAAAGGTGTTGTATAAAAAACTCTGCTGTCATGAGATAAGCCTCTATATATAGCAAATTCACCTATCAATGTTTTACCTGAACCTGTTGGTGCCGTTAAAACAACAGAATTTCCGCTATTAATAGCTCGTACTGCTTCTAATTGGAAATCATCTAGCGGAAAGGGGAAATATTCCTCTAAATTAAGCAATAATTGTGATTGAAGAGAGGATGAGTTAACTTCTTAATATATGATCTATATAGATATTAATAAACAAAAAATACCTTGCAAACTTTAATAGTAAATCTAAATCTTTTTAATTAAATCCAATATATTTTATTTTGCCAAAATGAAAAAAGTAAAAATTCCAAAAAATAGAATCCGTAAATTAAAAACATTTACTTTAGGTAAAAAATCATTCGAACTTCTAAGTTTAAATTCGCAAAAGAAAAAACTTATAGACTTATGCAGTAATGATTATTTTGGATTAAGCAGGGACAAGGATTTAATAAAAGCTGCTTACGAAATAAGCTTGTTAGAAGGCATTGGTTCAGGAAGCTCTAGGTTTATTACAGGTTCAAGACCAATACATAAATTATTAGAAACAGAACTTGCCAAGTGGCTTGATCAAGAGAAAGTATTACTTTTCCCAAGCGGATTTCAAGCAAATATAGCCGCTATCCAGGCTTTAGCAAATAGAAATAGTATCGTAATAGCAGATAAATTGATCCATAACTCTTTATTGGTTGGAGTCAAAGCTGCTCAAGCAAAACTACTTCGATTCTCACACAATAATTTAAAAGATTTAGAAGATAAAATTATAAAATCTAACCCTACAAAAAATGCCATTTTAGTTGTTGTTGAATCTCTTTATAGCATGGAGGGATCAATTGCTCCGCTAAGAGAAATAACGGAAATTTGCAAGAAAAATAGTGTTCAATTATTAGTTGACGAAGCTCATGCAATTGGGATCTTGGGCCCTGAAGGCAGGGGTTTAAGTTTTAATTTTCGTTCAGATATAACTATGATTACTGGAACTTTTGGAAAAGCATTTGGAAGCGGTGGAGCTTTCATAGCTTCCACTTCAGAAATTGGAGAATATCTTATCCAAACAAGTGGTGCATTTAGGTATACAACCGCACTTGCGCCATCTTTGGCTGCTGGGGCACTAGCAGGTTTAAAAAAAATTTTAGAAAATAAAGAATGGAGTAATGATTTGTTATCTTCTGCGAATATATGGAAAGATGAAATTATTAAAAATTTTAGTTTTCCAGTTCAGGGAGATTCTCACATTTTATCAATTATTGTTGGCCAAGAGGAGAAAGCAATTTATCTACAAAAATATCTCGAAGAAAATGGGTTTTTAGCAATTGCGATAAGACCTCCAACTGTTCCAGTGGGGCAATCAAGAATAAGAATAACAATACGAAGAAACTTAGATTTAAATCTGCTTAATAATTTTATTGCAGTACTAAAAGAGTTTAAATGAAACAAATTATTACTCAACATGGATGGGGACTGAATAAATATTTCTGGGATGATTATAAAGTTGACTTTTTAAATAATAATTGGCATTGGCAAGATAATGATAGGGGCTATTTTTCGACAAATAATTATCAAGCAAAATGGATTAAAAGCGAATCTAAAAAAGAACTCAGAATGACTTTATGCCATTCATTTGGTTTTCATTTAATGCCCAAAAAAATTTTAAAAGAAGCAACTCATATTGTTCTTATAAATTCTTTTAATAATTTTCTTCCTATTAGTAATAAGAGAAACTTTATTTTGAGGTCTCTAAAAAGAATGGAAACAAAAATCATAAAAGATGAACCTAAGGATATGTTGAAAGAATTTATACATAGATCATTTATGCCAAATCATATTAATAATAGTTTTAAAAATATCTTTTATAAAAGTCTAGAGAGTTTAAATAAAAATCTTCTTTTAAGTGATTTAAAACAACTTTACATCAATAGAGATTTTCCAGTATTTTTAAGAAAAGATTGCAAAATTATTTTTCTAAAATCAGAAAATGATTTTATTCTTGACAACGAATCAAATAATAACTTTTTAGATTCCTTAAATAAAACACTTGATAGGAAGCCAATTTTCATTAAATTAGCTCAACAAGGTCATTGCTTGAATAATTTAAATTTATACGAGATCTTACTTAATGCTCTTAATGATTGAAATGGATAGTAAAAAGTGGAATGAGAAAATAAAAAATAATTTTAATGATGCTGCATATCGTTATTTAGAGCATTCAAATATTCAGAAATTTTTTGCAAAAAAGATTGTTCAATTTATCAAAGAATTAAATCCCAAAAAAAAAGGTGAATGGATAGATCTAGGATCTGGACCAGGACTATTAGCAGATGAAATAGAAAAAAATTTTTCTTCCCAAAAAGTATCCAGAATTGATTTCAGCAAGACAATGCTTCTTGAGAATAAATTATCTAGAAAAAAAATTTTATGGGATTTGAATAATGATTTACCTCCTGAAATAAATAACTGTTCTCTATTAACATCTAACTTTTGCATACATTGGTTAAACAACCCAGAAAAGATAATAAAAAATTGGTTTAGCAAATTAACAGCTGGAGGGTTTTTAATCATTTCATATCCAACAAAAGATTGTTTTCCTGAATGGAAAGATACTTGTAAAAAAATTGATATTGAATATAGTGGTCTTAATTTCCTTTGCTCCAAAGAATTATTAAAAGATTTTAAATCAACTGAAATACATTATTCAGAACAGTTTAATTATCTTGAAAATTTTGAAGATGTATATAAGCTTTTTAGAAGTATTAAAAATGTAGGAGCACAATCATCAAACTGTAAACGCAAAACAGTGAAAGAGTTAAAGGAAATTCAAAAGTTTTGGCCAAAGAATTATAATAATACAGTGAACCTTTCATGGCAAATTGAGATCCAAATCATAAAGAAATTATGAATAGTCGCAATAATATTTTCAAATTTATAATTTGTGGAACAGATACTGATATTGGAAAAACTTTAATAAGCTCTTTTTTCGTTAAAGGATTAAATTCCTTTTATTGGAAGCCTATTCAAAGTGGTATTGAATCGCAAACTGATAGTCAAACTGTTGAAAAACTTGCACAAGTAAGTAAAGAGAAAATAATCAAAGAAGCTTATATCTTTACAAAACCTCTATCTCCTCATTGGGCTGCTGAAATAGATCAAAAAACTATTAACTTTGACAAGTTGATACTGCCAAAAGTGCAAGGCTCACTAATTGTGGAAACTGCAGGTGGATTAATGGTTCCAATAACACGCAATTTTTTGCAAATAAATCAAATAAAACAATGGAATCTTCCAGTAATACTTGTATGTAAGAGCTCACTTGGCACTCTTAACCATACGCTGCTTAGTATTGAGGCCTTAAAACGAAGAAATATTGAGATTTTAGGTTTAGTAGTTAATGGCGAAAAACACCTAGATAATCCAAAAACTCTTGTTGATTTTAGTGGTATTCCGTTAATTGCTGAATTTCCTTACATCAAAAAAATGGACTCAAATAATTTAGATATACTATGGAAAGAACTAGACATCAAGAATAAGTTGATCTCACTATTAAATTCAAAAATAAGTTAGATGAAATCTTTGGATTCAAAAACTCCAAATCAAGATTGGCACCCAAATATTTGGCCACCTTTTACACAAATCAATAACAGCAAACCGCAAATAGAAGTAACTCATGGTAAAGATGCACTTCTATTTACAAAAGATCCTGAAAAAGAGCTAATAGATGCAATAAGTAGTTGGTGGGTAACTCTTCATGGTCATAGTAACGAATATATTGCGGATGCCATTTTCGATCAATCAAAAAAACTTGAGCAAGTTATATTTGCTGATTTCTTACATCCACAGGCAAAAAAATTAGCGGAAAGACTTAGTGAATTAACAAAACTAGAAAGATTATTCTTTTCTGATAACGGTTCTACTGCAGTGGAAGTCGCTTTAAAAATTGCCTTCCAATCATGGCAAAATAGAGGAGAGACAAGAACTCAAATAGTAGCTTTTGATGGCGCATATCATGGTGATACATTTGGAGCAATGGCTTTAGGTGAAAGAAATATTTTTAATGAGAATTTCGATAATCTTATGTTCCCAGTTAAAAGAGTCCCATGGCCTTCAACTTGGATGAACGATGAAGAAGTAGAAAATAAAGAAAATCAGGCGATCCAAAAATTAGAAACTCTACTTAAAACTCCTACAGTTGCAGTAATCCTTGAGCCACTTGTTCAAGGAGCAGGAGGGATGAATATGGTTAGGCCTCTGTTTATAAAAAAAGTTTCAGAAATTATAAAAAATAATAATTCTTTGTTAATTGCCGATGAAGTATTGACTGGGTTTGGAAGATGTGGAACACTTTTCGCTTTTCAAAAGGCAAAAATCATTCCTGATTTAATAAGTATTTCAAAAGGTTTAACTGGTGGATTTTTACCGATGGGAATAACTTTATGTAAAGAAAAAATTTTTCAATCCTTTATTGATGATTCCCCAAGAAAAACTTTTTGGCATGGTCATAGTTTTACTGCTAATCCTTTAGGTTGTGCTGCAGCAAACGCTAGCATTGATTTATTAGAAAAAGAACCACAAAAATACCTTTCATTTGAAGAAAAACATTTATCTCATCTAATTCAATTTAAAAACTTACCTTATATAAAGAAGGTAAGGGTATCCGGGACAATTGCTGCCTTCGATTTAGATATTGGGAACAAAAAAGGTTATTTCAACAATATTGGGAAAGAAATAAAGAGTCTTGCAATGGAGCAAGGTTTATTCATTAGGCCCCTCGGGAATGTTATATACCTCTTGCCGCCTCTCTGTATAACAGATGATCAATTGGGGAAAAGCTACTGGATAATAAGGCAAATCTTAGACAATCTTTAGATAGAAGTTTAAGGTCCCTGTAGTATTGCATTTTCCACATCTTCTCTATTAATGCAGTAGGAAAATAATCTTTTAGTTTCTTGTCCTTCACTTTCCCATATAACACTTAAATCTTCTTGTTCAAAAATAATAGTTGCATTCCAATTTGAAAGTAACAGATACCATTTAGATGGATTATTAATATCCTTCACAGCACCTAAATCAGTTAGCCATAATTCCAATGATTGCAGTGAATTTTGATTGATAGGTTTTTTAGAGGGATTCACAGACTTTTTAAAAAATTATTTAATTAGCCAAAGAGGTATTGTCTCTAATTCTTTTCCAGTAAAAGAAGCAATAAAAATTGAACCAATTAAACTTATAAAAATGATGATAATTAAAAGAAATAACGAAAACAATTCTCCATTAGAAAAAGGTCTTCTATTTCCTATTAAATTTTGATTCTTAGAATCGATTACTAAATTATTTAAAACGTTAGTATTATTTGTAATCCTAGATTTTTCTTTTAGTTTGTAATCATATATTTTCCTTAAATTACTATTATTTAAATGTTCATAAGCTTCAAGAACTTCTTGAAATTTACTTTTAGCAACATCTATTTCTAATGAAGTTGTATCGGGATGCAACTCAATAGAAAGTTTACAAAATGCCTTTCTTAATTCATGATTGGATGCATTTTCACTTACACCTAAAATTTTGTAATAGGAAGTTTCCCCTTTCAAAATAATCTTTTATTAATATTGTAATTCTAATAAATTTTTACTAAATAGAATGTATTTAATGGATGGTTAAAATTCATATTTATAACGAAATGAAAAAACAAAACATTCCAGAAGAAATTCTTTCCTTAATAAATGAAGAAGAAATAAATTTATTTCAAGAATTACGAATTAAAATTAAAGAATTAAATAATAAGACCAATCTCACAAGATTAACTGACGGTGATGATTATTGGGTATCTCAAGTTTTTGACAGCATTTGGCCATTCAAAGCTTTCACGAATATTAATTTTGATAATAAAAAATTTTTAGATATTGGATCAGGCTGTGGCTTCCCAGGTTTAGCTTATGCAATAACTCATCCTAATTCTGAGATATACCTAATTGATTCTTTGAAAAAGAAAACAGATGCAATAAAAATTTTAGTTGAGCAGATCAATTTCAAAAACAATATTCATGTAATCAATGATCGTGTTGAGAATTTTGCCCACCAATCGTCAATGAGAAATAATTTTAATATTGCAACAACTAGAGCGGTTAGTAACCCATCAACAGTTTCAGAATACATACTACCAATGTTAAAAAAAGAAGGGTTTGGAGTTTTATATTGTGGCAAATGGACAAATCAAGAAAGCAAACATCTAGATAAAACTTTAGAAATATTAGAAGGGAAAGTTAAAGATAAAAAAGAGATACTATTACCAAGAAATAAAGGCACCCGAAATATTATTCTTATTCAACCAAAGAATTTTTGTCCTGAAATTTACCCAAGAAAAGTTGGCAAACCTGAAAAAAATCCATTATGAAATTATTTTCTTGATAATCTTTTAGCATTCTTATCTCCAAACTTTTCTTTTAAATGTCTCAATTTTTTTATAACTTTTTTGGGATTTATATGACCTTCCAATACTTTCAATAATTGACCTTCAGAAACATCTACATCTAGTAAATTCGCGTTGAATCCTGGGAACCAGTGGCTTCCATTACCAAGCAATTGATATCTAGCTCTTGCATATCCTTCCATACCCAACCAATCAATTAAATTTGAAAGCCAAAGCAGAACAGGGATATTAATATTTCCCGGAGTATATTCCCAACTTGGTAAATTTCTATTCCAATTTTGATGCCAATCTAAACCTAAGGAATTAATTGATTCCTGCCTTAATTTGTTAATTATCTTAGGCACATACTTCTCAGATTCTGATAACAACGATACAGCTTCTAAATGCAGAGCAAAATCTGTCTCTTTTGCAATACCTACACTCAAAGTATGGACATTTTGATTTCTTAAGCAAAAAAGATCATTAAAAACTATAGGATGAAGTGGTTTACAAAATTCCAACATTTTTCTTGAGGGAGTATGAAGATGTCCCCCTTTATCAGTGGGACTTATTATGAAAACCCCAAGATCATGCTTATTGGCTAAATTAATAACCTTTGTATTTTCCTGATTAATAAAATACCAGTGCAAATTTACATAATCAAATAAGTCTGTTGATATGGCCTTTTTAATAAGTGAAGATTTTCCATGGGTTGAAAATCCAATAGATCCAATTAAATTTTCTTTTTGAAAATTCCTCAAAATATCAATGCAACCTCCATCTCGAATGGCCTGACGTAAATGTTCAGCAGTATTGATACCATGTATTGCTAACAAATCAATTTTTTTAACTTTCAATTTTTCAATGCTAGATAATACATCTCGCTCAAAAATTTCCGGATCACTATTTGGTGGAATCTTTGTTTGGATTATATTTGGGATTTTCTTAGTATTCTCAAAACACATCCCTAATTGCACCTCAGAAGTTCCATAGTACTTGGCAGTTTCTACATGACTTAAACCATGTTGTGTTGCAAGATCTAATATATTTTCTACTTTATTTTGTTCTTCGTATGAAACCTCAGAAAAATCTAATTGATCCCAACTTTTTTGAAATCTCATACCACCTAAAGATAAAACAGGAATCTTCAGATTGGTTCTACCAAATCTTCGATATTGCATCTTTTTGATATTAATGCTTATTCATTCTCGGTGGCTTTCCAAATGTTTGAAACATATCCCTATCGAGACTATTCTCTAAATCATCTAATTCTTCAAATTTGACCCAATGAATACAATCAACAGGGCATGTATCTATTGCTTCTTGTATGACATCAGAACTATCTCCATCTTGCCTAATAGCTTTACTTCTACCATGAAATTCATCAACAGTGAAAGTGTTCGAAGCGACGTGAACACAGTACTGACAACCAATACATTTTGCTTCATCAACCCAAACAGCTTTTTCGGCTAAACGACCACCTAAAACGGGCTCATAGCCTGTAATCTCAATATTTTCTTCAGTATTATGAAATGGATCTGTAAAATCCATGTTTTGATATTAGTTTTCCCACTTGGTTAAGACCAATTCAATAGAACCATCATTTTTATTTTTTTTCTCTACGATTTGGTATCCATCTTCTTCCGTTTTAGAAATGATAGTTTGATAAGCATACATTTGTGTAACTTTTGAGATAAATCTTTCTACTGGAATCTCAAATTTCCATAGATCAAGGTCAGTAACTAATTCATATGCACTAGAATTGTTATCCCATTTAAATCCAACTTGGGTATCACCAGGTAAATTCATACTTATATCAACAGGTGTGTATTTACCTTTATATCCTTTTACGAACTTTTCTTCTTGATTAATACTATAACCAAAATGATTTAAAGCCTTAATTAATGGCTCTACTTCTTTAAGCTGAGTTTTAATTGTACTAAAATGTGACATTAGATTCGTTGTTTAATTGTGTTAAGTTTTCACTTTGATTAGAGATGAAAGCATCAGAAGTTTTATTTTTAACTGTTACTTTACCAAGAGAATCTTCGAGATTTTTTGTAGCTTCATTGCATGAATTACCAGTAAATCCCTCAACAGTCTCTTCAACTCTTCCGTCTTGATGAATTTTGAATCTCAATGTTTTTTGAGGCATTAAATTCAAGTACTTAGTACTTTTACTTTATATAGAATAACGAAAATATTTTGTTTCAGTTGGTACAAGTTAATTAATTTTAATTTTTATATTGAATATCTGATAAATTAATTAGTTATCTTGTGTTCTTGTAAAAAAATTTAAATTTTTAATTATAAAAACCTTGCATCCCCATTGAATCAAGTGCAGTTTTTGCTTCTTCCATAACAGAAGGTTCTTTATCGAAAAGAGCTATCTTGGTACATTCATCAACGAAACTTTCTTGGAAAGTGTTGTTTAATTTTTCGTATAGCCTACACAATGACCAAATGCAATTACTTCGTACACCTGATTCATTATCTATCTTTAAACTTATTAAAAGTTGTTCTGCAGCTAATTGAGCATTCTCAAAAGAAACATTTCCAATTTCAGCTAAAGAACTAGATGACCATAATCTTACTGCGGCTACATCATTCTTTAAAGCATTTATTAATGGTTCTAAAACAATTTGGTTATCATAATTAGCTAAGCTCCATGCGGTTGCTCTTCTGACATAAGCATTATCATCAGACTTCAAAAGACTGACAAGTTTTTGGACTGCGCTTGGACATGGATTACGACCTAAAGCATAAACCGCGCTCATTCTTTCAACAGGGCAAGGTTGATCAAGCAATGGTAACAAAAGGGGAAAAGATCTTTGATCTCTATACTCACAAAATACTCTTAGACCTTGTATTCTCTCTTCTCTATTACCTCTAAGCATTTTTAGAGCTTCATCACACTCTTGAGTAATATTTACATCTTTTGAAAAAACATCTTCATCAATTTGCTCTAAAGGATCTATTTCAATCTCTAAAGCTAATTCTCTGGCTAAAACATCTGGATCAACGGCAATTTCAGCTAGGCTTTCTTTCTTAGGATCCTTATTTTTTGTCATTTTCAAAACTAAAATATTAATTCATGGGAGCAGGCGACATCATATCTCCTGGCAACCAAATTCTTGCACTAACTGCAAAGAAGGCAATCCCAAAAAGTGCGACTATAGCGAAAGGTAAAATTTTTGTCTTAATAAAACCCAAAGAATCAAAATTAATTAAGTCAATAATAACCTGTTTAAGATACTTTTAAAAAATTATTTTTTGATAATATTATTTATTTCCTGCATTTTGTCTTAACTGACCACATGCAGCATTTTTATCTAGACCTCTACTTTTTCGCAAGCTAACAGCGATGCCATTATGAGAAAGTCTAGATTGAAACAATTGAAGATTTTTTAGGGAGGCTCTTTCAAATTCAACCTCATCAATTTGGTTATACTGTATTAAATTTACGTGGCATTGAAACCCTTTCAGCAAATGACTTAATTCATTAGCATGTTCTAATTTGTCATTAACCCCACTTAGCATTAAATATTCAAAACTTATCCTCCGACCAGTATCTATTACGTATTGCTTACAGTCTTCAATTATATTTTCAATTTTATAGTTTTTTGCACTTGGAATTATCTGTTCTCTTATTTTTTGGTTTGAAGCGTGTAGGCTTATCGCTAATGTGAATTGACAGTTACCCAATATTTGAAAAGACTTTGCTGATAATTTATTTATCAATCTTGGGACAGCCACAGTGCTTACAGTTATCTTTCTTTGGCTAATTTGAAAATCCTTATTTATAGATCTAATTGACAGGAGTATCTCATCAATATTCAATAAAGGCTCACCCATACCCATAAAAACAATATTGGTCACTTTTCTATTCATTTCATTTTCGATAAATAAAATTTGATCTAAAATTTCACTTGCTTTTAAAGATCTTTTCAAACCTTCCTTGCCAGTTGCGCAAAATTTGCAATCCATTGGGCAACCAACTTGACTAGAGAGACAAGCAGTTAATCTTTTTTCAGTAGGTATACCAACGCACTCAATACTTTCATTATCGTTTGTAGAAAGTAACAACTTTAGAGTACCATCGTTAGCTAAATTTCTTTCCTGAACACTTAGCTCACTTAATTTAAAACCATCATCGATTAACTTCTTTCTAAAATCAGAAGGTAAGACTTCTATTTGATCAATACTTTTCTTCTTATTTTTATAGTTATAAATCCAACTATAGATTTGGCGACCCCTAAAAGCAGCCTCCCCATAATCTAAAGCTACATTTTCTAAATCCTTAATACTACTTCCAAGAAGATTTTTCAAATTTTATAGTCTTTATTTAAAAACTATTTTCACCATAACAGTAAACCATGTTTTAGAAAGAATTCTGTAAGAATAAGCGCAATAAAACCAATCATGGCCATTCTTCCATTAAGTCTTTCATTATAAACATGGAATCCATAACGAGGTAATTTTCTTTTGGGTACAATTTCTGGCTTAATCATCACTTACAAATTTATAAAATACATTCTAGTAACTTGAAATAATAATAGACGGTATTTATTCATCAGACAGAAGGCCCTCCTCCTGCAATCCCTCCAATGCGGCAGGATCTGGTAATTGATCTTCAGAAAATTGATTTTCAGCATTAGGCCTAGCGAAGGCTGCAAAATTACTCGAAGAAGGATCGATTCCATGTCGATTTCTCGTTGTCTCCAAATCTTCATCACTAGGATCATCAAGTATTGCAGTAGAGCTTACAGCAGGTGATTGTGGCATATCAACTGTATAATCTGGCCTTAAGTTCTGTGCTCTTCTGTAGCCACCAGATTCTTCTGCAAGGATATCAGGATGAGGACCAGCCTCCGAAGATAATTCCTCCACAAAACCGCTAAAACCTGTACCGGCAGGTATCAACCTACCGATGATAACATTTTCTTTTAAACCTCTTAACCAATCAGATTTACCTTCAATCGCAGCCTCTGTAAGAACCCTTGTTGTTTCTTGGAACGATGCTGCTGAAATAAAGCTATCTGTATTGAGAGAGGCTTTAGTAATACCCAACAAAACAGGAGTAAATTCTGCTGGAGCTCCTCCTGTAATTGCCATTGCTTGGTTCGTATCTTCCACTTGCCTCAACTCTATAAGTTCACCAGGCAAAAGAGTAGTATCCCCAGCATCTTCTATACGGACTTTACTTGTCATCTGTCTAACAATAACTTCAATATGCTTATCATCAATTGCTACGCCTTGCGACTTATACACATTTTGTACCTCACCTACCATACTTCTTTGCAGTTTTGATATAGATTCTCGAGCTGCATCTATAAGAGGTTTTTGATCTTTTAAATCATTGAAATAGCAATCTAATAGTTCATGTGGATTAATTGGACCATCAGTTAAAGATTCTCCACCTTTAACTTGTTGACCATCACTAACCATTATATTTTTTCCAATTAATAGTTGATATTCATTAACTAAATCATCTTTTTCAATAACTGATAAAGAAACTGATTCTTCATCATTACCTTGTTTAATTTGAACAATTCCAGATTTTTTACAAAGAATTGCTGAATCTCTGGGTCTCCTAGCCTCTAATAACTCTTCAATACGAGGTAATCCTTGAACTATATCTCCAGTTTTCTGCCTTTCAAAAACAAGTAAAGCTAAACCATCTCCCCTAAGAACCAAGTCTCCGTCTTTAACATGTAAAACTGAATCAGGAGAAACCATATAAGGCCTGCCAAGTCTTAAGGTAACTGAACTATTAGAAATCTCTTCTATTTCTCCACAAGAAGTTGATGTGACAGAATCACTAATTGGATCACCATCAACTACGCGATCACCAACTTTAACTACTGCTTTACCATTAATTTTAATTTTAATTTTATCTTGATCTCGTTCAACAATTAACCTTCTTATTGGCTCATCATCAACAACATTTGGTAATTGAACCAATCCCTTCTCTTTACAAAGAATTTGAGTAGTAGCTATTACATCTCCTGCTTTTACTTCTTGTTTATTATTGACTTGCAGTTCTGTATGTGTTGAGCCATGACTCGAGTCAGATATAGTATCTCTTCTTACAAGAATAGACTCCAATATTACTAAATTTAATCTATTAATTGATGCATCATTTTTATCCTCAATCGACTCGACGTCAATAGTCATTTGAGGTGTAGCATCAAAGCTTTCAATACTTAAATGTGTTTTAAGTAGTTCAACCCCTTCAACTGATTTTATCAATTCACCGTCTTTATAGGTCAGCCTTTGGATAGCTTTTAAGCCTAAATGTGGACCTTTTTCCTGCTTAACATGGGATAGTTGGGGTAATTGCGCCTGGTCAGGAATAGTAAATTCTTCAACAGTTCTTAATAACAAGCCTCGACATTTAGGTGTTTCTAATTTTTGAACAAATAGAATTTCTTTATTATCCACACCATCTAAAATCTTTTCGCCTGGATTTACAAGATTTCCTTCTTCTGTAAATCTATTCAAAACTTCTTCATCATCGCACTCATGGAAAGTTCCATTTCTTACAGTTATTTCACGAAGGATATCATTTTTTTGCGTAACTGTAACAATGCCTGATGTTTGACTAAAAATATCTTTTACAACTTCTGTTCCAGCTTCAATCCATTTCATATCTTCAATCATTAAAAGAGATATATCCTTATTGATTTCATGTGTCTCTTGCGGAATCCAAAGCAATGTCCCTCCTTGACTTACTTCAAAACCATTTTTAGATGATCTCGCTTTTTTGACACTTAATCCAGGTGCATATTTTACTAGACCGCCAGTTTTTGTACGGAACCTTTCATCAGTTAAATCTGCTATTACCTCACCATTACTGATTTTACTTCCTGGGGAAATGTTTAAACGATAAGATGTGCCCTCACTAGATTCCAAATTATATATTTGACCTGAGTGAGTAGATTCTTCAATTAATTTAAAATCAGTTAAAGACATTGAGGTAGTAACAATTTGAACCTCTCTTGAATCTCCTATTGATTCTCTTAATCGAACTTGTCCGCCAAACTCACTTGATTGACTTGCTTCTGCCAAAACTGTTCCTTCAGCTACAGATTTCCCAGATGATATAACCGGTCTTGCATTTGGTGGCAAGTTATAAACATCTCCAGCTAAAACCCATAATCTGCCTAATCTTTGAGCTTTTAAGGTAATATTACCCTGCCTATCTGTTACCTCCTTTGGTTGAATAACCTTGTCGTACCTAACTTGACCAGCCAAATCACAAATAACATCCTTTGTTGCTTTTTCTACACTCTTTTTCACAGCTCCAGCTGTAATCTGAGCAACAGTTATATCAGAACTAATTTCTTCACCATTATCTACAAATAAAAGCGATCCACTAGAAACTTCAATTTTTTGAGCTTTGCCAGAATTATTTCCTAGAGGAACTATCTTGAGTATGAAATCAACTTCGGCTTGTTTAGCTTCTACGCCATGTGGAGTTCTATAACCTCTAACCTTTGCTTTTGAACTAAATTCAACTTTACCAGACATTTTTGATCTTACAACTCCACTTTCGGCAGTTGATACACCTCCAGTATGGAAGGTTCTCATTGTCAATTGAGTTCCTGGCTCGCCAATCGATTGAGCAGCAATAATTCCAACTGCCTCGCCTAAATCAACCAAATGATTATGAGCCAACGCCCATCCGTAGCACCTCCTACAAACGGATCTGTTAGCTTCACATGTTAATGGGGATCTTATTTTTACTTCACTAATAGATGCTTTCTCAATTTCTCCTGATAATGCAGGATCTATAGCGGTGTTTTGAGGAACAACAAGATTGTCTTCAGCATCAAAAATATCCTCAGCAGTTAGCCTACCAAGAAGTCTTGCTCCAAATTTACCATCTTCAGCTTCAACAACTATTGATCGTTCTGTTCCGCAATCTTCTTCTCTTACAATTACATCTTGAGCAACATCAACTAATCTTCGAGTCAAATAGCCAGAATCTGCAGTTCTTAAGGCAGTATCCACCAAACCTTTCCTTGCTCCATAAGAAGAAATTACATATTCAGTAACAGTGAGTCCTTCTCTAAAATTGGTTCTTATTGGCAGGTCAATGATTTCTCCTTGAGGATTAGCCATCAATCCCCTCATACCAACAAGTTGTCTTACCTGAGACATATTACCCCTTGCTCCTGAATTAGCCATCATCCAAACGGAATTTAGTGGATCATTTTGATTAAAGTTGTTCTTTACAGCATCTACCAATCTTTCATTAGTTTCAGTCCAGGTATCTATAACTTTTGTGTGCCTTTCAACTTCCGTAATTTCTCCAAGTCTATAGCATTCTTCTGTGGCAGATATTTGCTCTTCAGCTTGTCCTATTAAATCTTGTTTAGCTTCAGGAACTTTTAAGTCATCTACTGAGATAGAGACCGCAGCTTGGGTAGCATACTTAAATCCTAAATCCTTTAGATTATCTGCCATAGCTGCAGTTATAGCTGTTCCGTGAGTCTTATAAGCCCAAGAGACTAAATTTTTTAAGGCTTTCTTATCAACTACCTTATTTTTAAATGATGGGGGAGTTTTAGCGAGCGCAGGCATTGTGACTGGATTGTTCTTTTTTGAGTTTTTAGTTCTTCTTACTTTGGATGTTTTTTTAGATTTAGATGAAGTCATGATTTTTAAATAAATGAAAGATAGTTTTTAAAGATTACGTTTTAGATACAGAATCGATGATGGTATAGTTCATAACTACTCTCCCGACAGTTGTCAAAACAAATCTACTAATTAAATTATTATCAGAGTCAAATCTGTCCCTTCTTAAATTCCAGATTTCTAATCTTGAGCCATCTTCTAGCTCTTGAGTTTTTTGTGGGCTATGCATTTCGTCTTCATCTTCAACTTCTCCATTAAATCTAACCCAAACCCATTCATGCAAGCTGAGTCTTTTATCTTCAAAAGCAAAAATGACATCTTCTAATGAAGCAAAAGTAGTCATATTATCTCCGAATTCTGGTTGTTGATAATTCGGTTGCAAAGCCGTCAGATAATAAGATCCTAAAACCATATCTTGTGATGGAGTGACAATTGGTTCCCCAGTAGCAGGAGAAAGGATATTATTACTAGCCAGCATAAGCATACGTGCTTCAGTTTGTGCCTCTAAAGCTAAAGGAACATGAACTGCCATTTGATCTCCATCAAAGTCAGCATTGAATGCAGGACAAACTAAAGGATGAAGTTGTATTGCTCTACCTCCAACTAATTTCGGTTCAAAAGCTTGAATTCCTAAACGATGAAGTGTAGGGGCTCTATTTAAGAGAATTGGATGACCTTCAATAACTTCCTGAAGTACCTGCATAACTTCGTCATCAGCTTTTTGTATTAATTTTTTTGCAGCTTTAATATTATTCACAATATTTTGTCGTATCAATCTATGGATTACAAAAGGCTGAAAGAGCTCTATTGCCATTTCTTTTGGGAGACCACACTGATGCATTTTTAATTTAGGACCCACAACAATTACAGATCTTCCTGAATAGTCAACACGCTTTCCAAGAAGATTCTGTCTAAATCTTCCTTGTTTTCCTTCAATTATGTCACTTAGGGACTTAAGAGCTCTATTATTTGCTCCAACTACAGTCCTCCCTCTTCTTCCATTATCTATAAGGGCATCAACTGCCTCCTGAAGCATTCTTTTTTCATTTCTTACTATAATTTCAGGAGCTAAAATTTCTTGAAGCCTAGCTAGTCTATTATTTCTATTTATAACTCTTCTATATAAGTCATTTAAATCTGAAGTTGCAAATCTTCCTCCATCAAGCTGAACCATAGGTCTAAGATCAGGAGGTATAACTGGTATTGCATCTAAAACCATCCATTCTGGTTTTGCATTAGTTGCAATGAAATTATCAATAACTCTTATCCTTTTTATAAGCTTTGCCCTCTTTTGCCCTTTGCTATTAGTAATTTCTTCTCTAAGCTCCTCTGCAACCTGATTTAAATCAAGGTCCTCAAGTAATTGCTTCAGTGCCTCAGCACCAATTCCAACAAAAGGTTCATTTTCTATAGTTGAATCTTCAGCATAAATTTCATCTTCAATTTCCAGCCACTCATCCTCAGTGAGTAATTGCTTATATTTAAGTTCTTTATGATCACCTGGATCTAAAACGACATAGCAATTAAAATAAACAATTTGTTCTACATCCCTAAGCGGAATATCCAAAAGTATTGCAACGTAACTAGGGATTCCTTTCAAATACCAAACATGGGAAACTGGCGCAGCAAGTTTTATGTAGCCCATCCTATGTCTTCTGACTCTACTTTCAGTTACTTCAACCCCACATCTCTCACAAACAATGCCCCGATGTCTTACTCTTTTGTACTTTCCACAATGGCATTCCCAATCTTTAGATGGCCCAAAAATCTTTTCACAAAACAATCCATCCATTTCTGGCTTAAGCGTCCTGTAATTGATAGTTTCAGGTTTCGTAACTTCACCAACTACTTGTCCATTAGGCAATGTCCTCTGACCCCAATCCATTATTCTTTGTGGAGAAGCTATTGAGATTTTGACGTAATCAAAGTGATTTTCAGTTCTTAAGTTGCTGTTTGTCATTTTTGGCGAATTTAAATTAAAAGGTTTTAATTGAGTATTTAATCTTCCTCATATTCAGAGGTTCCGAGTGATTCGTAAGTCGGCCTTGATGGGGTATTTCTTCTCGGATTGATATCTTGCATTAAATCTACCTCTTTTCCTTCGTCTGTATAAACCCCTATATCTAAGCCCAGAGATTGTAATTCCCTCATAAGAACTTTAAATGACTCAGGAGTACCAGGCCTTGGGATCGGTTTACCTTTTACGATCGCATTAAGCGCTTCATTTCTTCCTTGCATATCATCAGATTTAACTGTTAACAATTCCTGAAGAGTATATGCTGCTCCATAAGCTTCAAGAGCCCATACTTCCATTTCTCCAAGCCTTTGTCCACCTTGCTGAGCTTTACCACCCAGTGGTTGCTGTGTAACCAAAGAGTAAGGACCAGTTGATCTTGCATGAATTTTATCATCTACCAAATGGACTAATTTGAGGAAGTGAGAGTATCCGACAGCAACTGGCTGATCAAAGGGTTCTCCTGTTCTACCATCTTTAAGTAATAATTTTCCAGGATCTTCAGGATTGTAAACCCATGCTTTACCTGGCTGTTTTGAAGCTTCCTCTAAAAATGCTTGGACAGTTTGATGTGATTTTTCAGCGCCATACATTTCATCAAATGGAACAACTTTAACCCGGCAATTTAAGTTGGAGGCTGCCCAGCCCATCAATAGTTCAAACACTTGACCTACATTCATCCTACTTGGAACTCCTAAAGGATTAAGAACTATATCCACAGGGGTTCCATCAGGTAAATAAGGCATATCTTCTCTAGGTAAGATTCTGCTAATAATTCCTTTATTTCCATGCCTCCCAGCCATTTTGTCACCCACTTGAATTTTCCTTCTCTGAGCAACATAAACTCTAACAACCATGTTGGCACCTGGAGGTAATTCATCACCTTGTTCTCTAGTATAAATGCGAACATCCAAAACCCTTCCCTTTTCAGTTTTAGGTACCCTGAGGGAATTATCTCTAACATCTCGAGCCTTTTCACCGAAAATAGCTCTCAACAGTTTTTCCTCAGGTGGTTGGTCTGATTCCCCTTTTGGAGTCACTTTTCCTACAAGAATATCTCCACTCTCAACAAAAGCACCAATCCTAATAATTCCCATCTCATCAAGATTATTCAAGCTTTCTTCCGAAATATTAGGAATCTCTCTTGTAATTTCTTCAGGTCCTAGCTTGGTTTGTCTTGCTTCAATTTCATATTTTTCAATATGTACTGAGGTATATAAATCATCAGTTACCATTCTCTCGCTCACAAGAATGGCATCTTCATAGTTGTATCCCTCCCATGGCATGTAAGCAATTAAAACATTTTGGCCAAGGGCTATTTCTCCTCCTTCACATGCAGAGCCATCTGCTAAAACTTGCCCAGATATAACTTTATCTCCAATTCTCACTATAGGTCTTTGGTTGAGGCAGGTATCTTGATTTGATCTTTGATATTTTTGAAGATAATGAAAATGTTCATTCCCATGCTCATCTTTTACCACAATCTCATTAGCATCTACATAAGAAACAGTGCCATTAACTTTTGTTATGGGAACCATTCCCGAATCCCTTGCAACTTGAGATTCTAAACCTGTACCAACTAAAGGACGTTCTGGCCTTAGCAATGGTACGGCTTGGCGTTGCATATTTGATCCCATGAGAGCTCTATTAGCATCATCATGTTCCAAGAAAGGAATAAGTGAAGTAGCAACTGAAATTACTTGAACTGGAGAAAGCTGAACGTAATCAACTTGATGGGGAGGAACTTTTTCAAAATCCTGTCTGTATCTTACTGGTATAAGATTTGCATTTATATTACCGTCCTTGTCAGTAGCAACGTCTCCTGGAGCCACCCTGCACTCATCTTCTAGATCAGCAGAAAGATAAACCGGATCACCTTCCTTATTAACTTTGCCGTTATTAACTTCCCAAAAAGGTGTTTCAATAAAACCATACTCATTAACTCTTGCGTGGGTAGCTAAAGAATTTATAAGTCCTGCATTAGGACCTTCAGGAGTCTCGATAGGACATAATCTTCCATAATGTGAAGGATGAATATCTCTTACCGCAAAGCCTGCTCTTTCTCGAGTTAATCCCCCTGGACCTAATGCTGAGATTCTTCTCTTGTGTGTTAATTCAGCTAGAGGATTAGTTTGATCCATGAACTGACTTAATTGACTGGAGCCAAAAAATTCCTTAATGGCAGCAACCAAAGGTTTGGGATTGACTAGTTGCGCGGGAGTTAAAGAATCTGTTTCTCCTACAGTCATTCTTTCTTTGATAATTCTCTCTAAACGATTAAGTCCAACCCGAACTTGATTTTGAAGAAGTTCACCTACAGATCTGACCCTTCGATTACCAAGATGGTCAATATCATCTAAACTAGCACCGCCAATATCCAATTCAAGATTAATTAAATAATCAATAGTAGAAAGAACATCTTCATGGGTAAGTGTTCTAACATCGTCTGGGACGGTAAGTCTCAATTTTTTATTTATTTTATATCTACCAACTCGGCCTAAATCATATCTTTTGGGATCAAAGAATCTACTGTGTAATAGCTGTTGTCCGCCAGAAACGGAGGGCGGTTCACCAGGACGGAGCTTCTTATAAAGCTCAAGTAATGCTTGATCTTCTGAATTAATACCCTCGTCATTAGCTGACTCAATTGAGTTTTGATAAAACTCGGGATGCCTAAGTTTATCGACTACATCATTATCTGAGAGACCCATTGCTCTCATAAGAACATGTGCATTAATTTTTCTAGTTTTATCAACTCTTACATAAAGTAAATTATTTTTGTCAGTCTCGAATTTTAACCATGCTCCTCTATTAGGGATAACGCTAGCGTTATAAGTTCTTCGGCCATTTTTATCCAGTTCATCTTTGAAATACACTCCAGGACTACGAACAATTTGGTTCACAATAACTCTTTCGGCACCATTAATAATGAAAGTTCCTCTTTCAGTCATTAATGGTAGTTCGCCAATAAATACTTCTTGTTCTTTAATTTCCCCTGTCTCTTTATTAATTAACCTGCAAATTACATACATTTGGGATGCAAATGTAGCATCTCTTCTTTTAGCTTCCTCAACATCATGTCTAGGTCTTTTTAACCTGTACTCTTCGCCGATAAAATGTAATTCTAATTTACCTGTGTAATCAGAAATAGGTGAAAAATTTTGTAATTCTTCAATTAAACCCTTTTCCAAAAACCATTTAAAGCTTGCTCTTTGTACTTCAACTAAATCTGGTAGATAAGTAGCTGTTTTTGCTACCTGTAAAGCGCTACTGCTCATCCAAGAAAACCTGCAATTTTGTGAGATTTACTATTTACTTTTAATCTACTCAATAATTAGTTCTTTAACTTTTCACTTTGAATGAAATCAACAATTAAATTTCGATTTCAACAAAAAAACAATCTAATAAAGATGAATTAATTTTTGTTTAATGCTGATAAATCATTAACTGTGTTTGTTAAAGTCAAAAAAATTAAGAAAAATTTCCAGTAATTCCTAATACTAACAGCTGCTACGTCTTCTTAACAAGTCAAATTTAAACAAATCTTCAGCATTCTTATATGACTCTCTAGCAATTGTGGTTAATTCAGTAGATCTTAATTCTGCTATAAAATTGGCAACATTTTCAACAAACGCAGGTTCATTTCTTTTACCCCTATGAGGAACAGGAGCTAAAAATGGTGAATCAGTTTCAATTAAGTATTTATCATTTGGAACTATTTTGGCACAGTCATGAATTTCATGTGCTTTTGGAAAAGTTACTATACCACTAAAACTGATGTAAAATCCAAGATTCAAGAATTGCTTCATTTCTTTTGGTGTTCCTGTCCAACAATGAAGTACGCCATCAGGACATTTTCCTCTTCTAGAGAGATCGCTACATATCTCAATCATTTCATTTGCAGCATCTCTGCAATGGATAATTACGGGCAATTGGAGTTCATAAGCTAACTCCAATTGCGGAATAAGTGCTTCAATCTGCTGAGTTTTATTTTCATTTTTAAAAAAATCCAAGCCTAATTCACCAATAGCTACAACTCGTCTATCTTCTAGAGCAGATTTTCTGAGAAGAGATTTTGAATTTTGTTCCCATTTTTTTGCTTCTAGCGGATGCAAACCAACTGAATAGTAAATTTCATTAAATTCATGGGATATTTTTTTCAACTTTGGAATTTCTGTTAATTCACAGCAAGCATGAACTAATTTTTTTACACCTCTTGAACGCAATCTCAAAACAACATCTTCAAGATCTCTCTCAAAATTTTTAAATATCAAATGACAGTGGGAGTCTATGAGTTCTATATCGCTCATAATAATGATCTGTCTTTTTACTATGTGGTAAGAGTAGTTTTTACAAAATTATTGATTTTTGATTTTTTATTAGCACCGTTGTTCTTATGAAGAACATTTTTTTTAACTGCTTTATCAATTAAGCTAAAAGCTTTATTAAGACTTGTTTTTACTAAATTTTTATTATCCTCATTAGGATTTTTTTTATAATTTTCGCAGTTCTCTAAGGTTTTTTTGGTTAAAGTCCTAACAGTAGATTTATATGACTTATTTATTAAACGATTTCTTTCGGCAATTTGTATTCTCTTTTTTGCTGATTTGTTGTTGGCCACAGAGGATATATTAATTGAAGAATATTATCATAACAAATAAATCGTCTACAAATCAATCATATATAATTTATAAGAGATGAAATTAGGTTTTGAACCTTTCTATTTGAAAAAATTAAGCAGATGAAGATCATAAATAATAAAAAAGAAGCTAATGAAGAATTAAAAAGGATTTCTTCTCGAACTAATTCAGATAACAATAATAAGATAAATACAATTGTTGAAGAAATTCTTCAAGAGGTTAAAATTTCTGGAGATATAGCGGTAGAAAAATATACAAAAAAATTTGATGGTTTCAACCCTGACCCTATGCAAGTTAGTGCGGACCAAATAAAAAATGCATGGGATGAAATTGATAACAATTTAAAGGACTCTCTTGTTGTAGCTCATAAAAGAATTCAAAAATTCCATGAACAAGAAATTCCTCAATCTTTCACTATTAAGGGTGAATATGGTGATACCGTCCAAAGAAGATGGAGACCAGTTAAAAATGCAGGTATTTATATTCCTGGAGGTAGAGCTGCTTATCCAAGTACAGTATTGATGAATGCTATACCTGCAAAAGTAGCAGGAGTAGAAGAAATTATAATGGTATCTCCTGGGAATAAGGCAGGGGAAATAAACAAAACTGTTTTAGCTGCAGCTCACTTATCAGGGATCAATAAAGTATTTAGAATTGGAGGAGCTCAAGCAATTGGTGCTTTAGCATTTGGCACAAATCAAATCAATAAAGTTGATGTTATTTCAGGCCCAGGAAATATATATGTTACAACTGCGAAAAAACTCATTTATGGCTCTACGGGTATTGATTCTTTAGCTGGTCCAAGTGAAATATTAATCATTGCAGATGAAACAGCTCAAAGCACTCATATAGCATCTGATCTACTAGCGCAAGCAGAACATGATCCTTTAGCTTCATCAATACTTCTAACTACATCAAAGCGTCAGGCAAAAGAAGTTTTAAAAGAACTTTATAAAAAAATAGATGATCATCCAAGAAAAGAAATTTGCATGCAATCAATAAAAAATTGGGGTTTAATTGTGATTTGCGATAATTACGAATCATGTGTTGAACTTAGCAATAACTTTGCCCCTGAACATTTAGAAATTCTTACTTTAGATTCAAAAAAAATTCTTGCAGGTATAGAGAATGCAGGAGCGATATTTTTAGGAAAATGGACTCCAGAAGCTGTTGGAGACTATCTTGCTGGACCAAATCATACTTTACCCACATCAGGAAATTCTAGATTTAGCGGTTCTTTGGGAGTTGAAACTTTTATGAAAAATACTTCAATAATAGAATTTAATGAAGAAAGTTTAAAAGTTAATAGCCTTGATATTATTAATCTTGCTAAAAGTGAGGGCTTACATAGTCACGCTAACTCAGTACAAATAAGATTTGAAGATTAGCTAGTTCTTGAGGGTGAGTAAACCACTGGAGTATTGTTTTCAATTTTACCAACTAATACTTTGTCTGTAAGATCAACGAATAATCCATTTTCTAATACTCCTGGAATATTATTAATCGTCATTTCAATGTCTTTTGGATTATTAATGCCATCATCAAATAATACATCTATGATTAGGTTGCCTTGATCAGTAACAACTGGTCCAGCTTTTTTAGTAGCCATTCTTAAAGTTGAACTACCTTTCATCTCTGAGATAACATCCTGAACTTGCTTCCAAGCATTTGGAAGAACTTCTACAGGTAAAGGAAAAGATAGATTTAAATTATGTACAAGTTTAGTTTCATCAACAACAATCAGCAATTGATCAGCTTTAGATGCTACTAACTTTTCTCTCACATGGCATGCTCCTCCTCCTTTAATTAATTGAAATCTTGGATCAACTTCATCTGCTCCATCAATAGCTAAATCAATTTGAGATACAGAAGCTAAATCGATAAGTGGGATATTCAGTTCAAGCGCTAAAACTTCTGATTGAAAAGAAGTTGCAACACCTCTTATATTTTTGAGTTTCCCAGAACGCATTTCATCCGCAAGGCTTTTTATCATTAACGCAGCTGTAGATCCAGAACCTAATCCAAGAATCATGTCACTCTTTACTTCCCTTATTGCTGCATCAGCAACTATTTGTTTCATTTGAGTTTGTGAATCCAAAATCTTTTTCTTTAGTGGTTATAAATTATTAAATTTCAATGGGTGCTCTATGTCAAACCTGGGAGAGGTTCTGGTTTGATATTTATCTGTATCTCTTTATTATCTCTCAAAATATTTAAAAGAAATACTTTTCCTATCTGAGCTTTTTCTACTTCATCTAGTAAAGTTTTAGGCTCATTTATAGAGATATTTTCGGCTGCTATTACTAAATCGCCTCTTCTTAAGCCAGCTTTTTCAGCAGGGCTATTTGGTATTACTGATTGAATTAGAGCTCCATTTCTTTCGGGCAATTGAACTAAAGAATTAGGATCTCGATTGTGTTCTTTAGCAATTCTAGGATTTAAAGAAATTAATTGTACCCCTAAATATGGATGAATAACTTTTCCATTTTTGAGTAGCTGATCAGAAACACTTTTAGCTAGATTGATGGGAATCGCAAAACCTAAACCAGCTCCAGGACCACTTCTTACTAATGTATTAATTCCAATTACCTCGCCATTGGAATTAATTAGTGGTCCACCAGAATTTCCTGGATTTATTGCCGCATCAGTCTGAATAAGATCCAACCTTTTATCTGAAAATCCTAAACTATTAATATCTCTATGCAGGCTGCTTACAATCCCTAAGGTAACTGTTTTTTCAAGACCATAGGGAGTACCAAGAGCTATTGCCCAATCGCCAACTTCAAGATCTTCAGAATTTCCAAGTGGAGCAAAACCAGAATAAGTATCTTCATCAATTTTTACTAAAGCAAGATCAGTTACTGTATCCGTGCCCAAAACTTCACCATCACAAATAGATCCATCTGCCAAAGTAACTGAAACATTATCGACTCTTTCTACGACATGAGCGTTTGTAAGAATCAAACCATTCTCATTAATGAGAACCCCAGAACCTTGTCCTCTCTCTCTTTCAGGAGTAATGCCTTGCTCGCCAAGTAAATCCCTTAATAAAGGGTCAATTAAAGTAGGGTCAAATTGTTGTCTCTCTACCAAGCGCTCAGTGTCGATTTTTACAACTGCAGGGCCAATATTTTTAACTGCGGATGATACAAAATTATGACTTTCAAAAGAAGTTAAAGCTAAAACTTCAGCATCTTGAAAGAAATTGAGTATGCAAAAACAAATAACAATGAATATATTGATTAAATTAATAAATTTAATCTTGAGATACTTCATTTAATAAAAGTTTTTTTGTTGATTTGATAAATCTAATTGAAGAAAGAGATTATTGTTGTTTTTTTGTTTACATCCATAAAATGCAAATTTTTAAATTTTTTCTATAGAAAAAACTTCTTAATGTGTGAAAATAAATTTTAAATAAATTATTGATAAATTTGAATAAAGAAAACAAAAGCAAACTAGAAGCTTTATTAGAGAAAGTTGCTAATGATAGGGATTTAGATATCTGCGGTGTAAATATACAAACCAATCAAAATCCAATTGTTGTTGAAATAACTATAAGAAAAACTAATGGGGATGACATTTCCTTAGATGATTGTGCGATATTTAATACCCCAGCATCTGACGAAATAGAAAAATCAAATCTTTTAAATTGTTCATATGTGTTAGAAATTAGTAGTCAAGGGGTCAGTGATGAACTAACCTCAGAAAGAGACTTCAAAACTTTTAAAGGTTTTCCAGTTAATGTTGAGTTAAACCAAAAGAATTCAAAAATAAAATTTCTGAATGGTTTACTTTATGAAAAGTCTAAAGATTATTTAGCCATTAACATAAAAGGTAAGATTAAAAAAATCCCTTTTGATGAAGTACTAAAAATTAGTCTTTGCACATTAAAAGATTAATTATTTTCAACCATTATTCAATTTCCCATCATAGATGGCATTAGTTATTCTCCCCGGTTTAAACAATCTCATTGAAGATATTAGTGAGGAAAAAAAGTTACCTCCTAATATCGTAGAATTAGCCTTACGCGAAGCTTTATTAAAAGGATACGAAAAATATAGAAAAACTTTTTACATTGGAGTTAACCAAGATCCATTTGATGAAGAATATTTCAGTAATTTTGATGTTGGACTAGATCTAGATGAAGAGGGTTATAGGATATTATCTAGTAAAATAATTGTTGAAGAAGTCGAGAGCGAAGATCATCAAATATCTCTTGTAGAAGTTAAACAAGTAGCTGAAGATGCTCAAATAGGTGACACAGTTGTTTTAGACGTTACTCCAGAAAAAGAGGATTTTGGGAGAATGGCTGCTTCAACAACAAAGCAAGTTTTAGCCCAAAAATTAAGAGATCAACAACGAAAAATGATCCAAGAAGAATTTGCGGATTTGGAAGATCCTGTTTTAACTGCAAGAGTTATAAGATTTGAAAGACAATCTGTCATTATGGGAGTTAGTTCGGGTATTGGTAGACCCGAAGTAGAGGCCGAACTTCCCAAGAGAGATCAATTACCAAATGATAATTATAGAGCAAATGCAACTTTCAAAGTATTTTTGAAGGAAGTTAGCGAAATTGCAAGAAAAGGGCCTCAACTTTTTGTAAGTAGAGCAAATGCTGGTTTAGTGGTTTATTTGTTTGAAAATGAAGTCCCGGAAATTCAAGAAGGCACAGTGAAAATTGTTGCTGTTTCTAGAGAAGCCAACCCTCCTTCAAGAGCTGTTGGGCCAAGAACAAAAGTAGCTGTTGATAGTGTCGAAGAGGAAGTGGACCCTGTAGGTGCCTGTATTGGAGCTAGAGGAGCAAGAATTCAACAGGTAGTAAATGAATTAAGAGGAGAAAAAATTGATGTTATTAAATGGTCTTCTAATCCAATACAGTATATTTTAAACTCTTTAAGTCCTGCGAAAGTAGATCAAGTGAGACTTGTAGACCCAGCAGGACAACATGCGCACGTACTAGTTCCTCCTGATCAATTAAGTCTCGCAATTGGTAGAGAAGGTCAAAATGTAAGACTTGCCGCAAGATTAACTGGTTGGAAGATTGACGTTAAAAACTCACATGAATACGATCAGGCAGCAGAAGATGCTGCAGTCTCTGAATTAATCATTCAAAGGGAAGATGAAGAGAATCTCCAGAGAGAAGCTGAACTAAGATTAGAAGCAGAACAAGCTGAGCGTGCTGCAGAAGATGCAAGATTAAGAGAGCTTTATCCCCTTCCCGAAGATGAAGAAGAATATGGAGAGGAACAATACGAAGGAGAGGAATTCACAGATAATGATCCATTAGAGACTGTTCAAGATACTGAGATATCTGCCAAAGAGGAGAAAAAACGGTGATACAAAAAATCCCTGTTTTGCGTGTATGCATTTCATGTAGAAAAACATTTGACCGTAAAGATCTTTTAAAGATTACTAAAGATTATAAGCGAGGCATCATGCTTCAAAAGGGAATGGGGAGATCAGCTTACATTTGCAAGTCAAAAAAATGCTACTCAGATTCTAAGATCAAAAAAAAGCTTCAAAAAGCTTTAAAAACTTCTTTAGAGCCTGAATTTGTTGAAATTTTTGAAAAAGAAATTGCAAGCTACAATAACTATCCCCATTAAGGGAATATAATTAAATTAAATCCTCTTTAATTTCAAAAGAGTACAAATCAGATTAAATGACTATCAGCGATAAAATCAGAATTTACGAACTTTCCAGAGACTTAAATCTGGAAAATAAAGATGTACTGGATGCCGCTCAAAAACTTTCAATTTCAGTAAAAAGCCATAGCAGTTCTATTAGTGCAGAAGAGGCAAAAAAAATTAAAAATCTTATTAATAAAAAGAATTCAGATAAAAAAATACTTTCCATTAATAGACCTTCAATTAAAAAAGATAATTTCAAAAACAACAAAGAAGATAAATCTGCTTTTATATCCTCTAAACAAGGTAAACCTCTCAAAGATAATTCAAACATAAAACCCTTATTGATAAAACCACTTAACAAGCCTGAGAGTTCAAAAATAATTTCAAATCAACCTCAAAATCCTAATAAACCTAATACTATTAACAATTCACAATCTCGAGCAAAGCATACAAATACAAATATAAATAGTAAACCTTCACACAATTTAAACCAAGATAAAAAAACTTTCGAAAATAACACAATCCCATCTATCAAAAGTCCGGCAAAACCACCTATTCAATTAATTGCAAAGCCTAAAAATATAAATAATAATGTTAAATCTAATGAATCTTCCCAGAACATCATAAGTGCAGGGGATAAAAGACGACTATCAAACAAACCTGATCAAAAAACGAACAAACCTAATACAAAAAATTTTAATAATAGAATGAAAACCCCTGAGCTAGTAGGAGCTCCAATAAGAAGAGAAGATCCAAAAATAAATCCTAATAAGCAAAATAATAATAAGCAAAACATTACTTTTAAACAAGATGTCTCAAACAGACCTGGTTCTCCTAACAGACCTGGCATGCCCAATAGGCCTAGTTTAAGAAACAAACCTTCAGATCAAGGCAGACCTGGCTCATTTAATAGGCAAGGCAATCCCAATAGACCTGGTTCTCCCAACAGACCTGGTATGACCAATAGGCCTGGTTCTAAATTCAATGGTCAAAATTACTCTGGGATAAGGAAGCCAGTATCACCTAACGAACTTTTACAACTTCAAAAAAATAATAACTCTGAGAAAGACAACTTAGGAATAAAGAATAAACCAAAACAAAATATCGATGCACCTAAGCAGAAGGTGAAAGCGCCTAATACTCGTCCAAATTCTACTCCAAGTTCCAAAAAACCTCCTCATAGAGCATTTTCAAATAGTTCAAAGAAACCCGGAAAGACAGACTGGGATGATAGCGCAAAACTTGAAGCATTAAGAAGTAAAAATACTCAAAAACAAAGGCAGAAAGTTCATATTATTGGTGAAAATGATGATTCATTAACATCTGAAACCAGTGGATATTCAGGCGAGAAAATTTCAATTTTATCAGCAAGTCTGGCGCGTCCTAAGAAAGAAAAGTCTGAAGAAACTAAATCTCAAAAATCTATTAAACAATTTAAGAAAAAGAAAAAAGAGACCACAAGACAAAGGCAGAAAAGGAGAGCAATGGAATTAAAGGCTGCCAAAGAGGCCAAACAAGTAAGGCCTGAAATGATAATAGTTCCCGAAGAAAATTTAACTGTTCAAGAATTAGCTGATAAATTAAGCCTTGAAAGTTCTGAAATAATAAAATCTCTTTTCTTCAAAGGCATAACGGCAACCGTTACTCAATCACTTGACTTAGCAACTATCGAAACAGTAGCAGAAGAATTTGGGGTGCCTGTTTTACAAGATGATATCCAAGAAGCTGCTGAGAAAACAGTTAATATGATTGAATCTGATGATATTGATAATCTGATAAGAAGACCGCCTGTCATTACAGTGATGGGTCATGTAGATCATGGCAAAACAAGTCTTTTAGATTCCATCAGAGAATCAAGAGTAGCTTCGGGGGAAGCAGGGGGCATCACTCAACATATAGGAGCTTATCAAGTTGAATTTGAACATGAATCTCAAAAGAAAAAATTAACTTTTCTTGATACCCCTGGTCATGAAGCCTTTACTGCAATGAGAGCAAGGGGTACAAAGGTTACAGATGTAGCTGTTCTTGTAGTTGCTGCAGATGATGGTTGCAGACCTCAAACACTTGAAGCTATCAGTCATGCAAAAGCTGCAAAAGTACCAATAGTTGTTGCAATAAATAAAATTGACAAAGAAGGTGCTTCTCCAGACAGAGTAAAGCAGGAACTATCAGAAAAAGATTTAATTGCTGAAGATTGGGGAGGCGATACAGTGATGGTTCCAGTAAGTGCTATCAAAAAACAAAACATTGATAAATTACTCGAAATGATCTTATTAGTTTCAGAGGTAGAAGATCTACAAGCTAACCCTGATAGATTTGCAAAAGGCACAGTAATTGAAGCCCACTTAGACAAAGCAAAAGGACCTGTTGCTACTTTGTTAGTACAAAATGGAACCTTGAAATCTGGAGATGTTTTAGCTGCGGGTTCAGTCCTTGGAAAAATTAGAGCAATGGTTGATGAACATGGTAATAGAATCAGAGAAGCAGGGCCATCATTCCCAGTTGAAGCTCTAGGATTCAGTGAAGTACCTACAGCAGGGGACGAATTCGAAGTCTACCCTGATGAGAAAACTGGTCGAGCCATTGTCGGAGAAAGGGCAACAGATGCTAGAGCCACAAAATTAGCTCAGCAAATGGCCTCTAGAAGAGTCAGCTTATCATCCCTATCAACTCAAGCAAATGATGGAGAACTAAAGGAGTTAAACTTAATTCTCAAGGCTGATGTTCAAGGTAGTATTGAAGCTATATTAGGATCACTAGAACAATTACCAAAAAATGAAGTTCAAGTCAGAGTTCTACTTTCTGCTCCCGGAGAAATAACTGAGACGGATATCGATCTCGCTGCTGCATCTGGGTCAGTTATCATTGGATTTAACACCTCATTGGCTTCTGGCGCAAAGAGAGCAGCTGATGCTAATGATGTTGATATAAGAGAATATGAAGTAATTTATAAACTCTTAGAAGATATTCAGTTGGCCATGGAAGGGCTACTTGAACCCGATCTTGTCGAAGAATCTTTAGGGCAAGCTGAAGTTAGAGCAACTTTTGCAGTTGGTAAAGGAGCTATTGCGGGCTGTTATATACAAACTGGCAAATTACAAAGGAATTGTTCTCTGAGAGTTATTAGATCAGAGAAAGTGATATTTGAGGGTAATTTAGACTCTCTAAAAAGAGCTAAAGATGATGTAAAAGAAGTAAATACAGGATTTGAATGTGGAGTAGGCTGCGATAAATTCTCTTCATGGATTGAAGGAGATGTAATCGAAGCATTCAAGTTTGTCACCAAAAAAAGGACCTTATCACAATAATTAAACCTCTAGCTTATTAAGCTTTATTTCTGTCAAAGATTAATAAAGTAGGAAATATTACACAAGCCCCCAACTGTATGAGAAGGTTATTTAGTTGTAATTCATTTCCATTCGCAATTCTGGAAAGCATTATTAGAAGTCCTAAAAATGCAGAACCGCTAAAAGCTATCCACAATATTCTTCTCAATCCCTTGAAAGGAGCTTGAGATTCCTTTAATAATTTCTTTTTTAATTCAGGATCTATTTTTGACATAAATTCTTTTAATTATTAAATTAAGTTTATATGAAAAATTCAATATTTAATATTGCCGGTATAGCTCAGCGGTAGAGCAACTGTCTCGTAAACAGTAAGCCATTGGTTCAATTCCAATTATCGGCACTTAAAAAGCAAATAAGACTAAAATGCATAATAAAGTTTTAAAATTTAGATATCTTTTTAAATTATTTGCTTTTATTCCACTTATATTTTATTTTGGCAAGAGAAGTTATGTTGCGTTTGATGAAGGTTTTTATGCGCTACAAGCTCGATGGATACTAGATAAAGGTAACTGGACAATTCCTCTTTGGTGGGATCAATATGTTTTGGATAGAACAATAGGATTACAGATTTTAATAGCAAAGTCACAAGACTTATTTGGAAGAAATATTTTTTCTGCATATCTACCAACAACATTAGCTTCAATATTGATGCTATTGACAACTTATAAATTACATGAAGAATTTTTTAACAAAAAATATGCAATTATATCCCCACTAATCCTTGCTACTACATATCTATGGTTTGACTACTCTCACTTAGCCACTCAAGATATTATTTATTCATGTTTAGTAACTATTGGAGTATTAGCATTAGTAAAAATAAAAAGTAAAAATAACAAATTCTATATTCTGCTTTTTGGAATTTGGATTGGATTAGCTTTTATGATGAAAACTTTTTTAGTTTTTGTACCATTATTATCACTCTTACCACATTTATTTTTTAAAAAAAATTTTTTATTTATAAAATTCTTTTGGTTAGGACTACTAATTGGATTTATTCCTTTTTTATTATGGAAGTTTTCTATCAACCCTTATTTAGACAAAAATATTATTTTTTACTTAGTTGAAAAGTTTAACTTTCTATCAAGTAAAAATACTTTTACAAATCCTTTCTATTATTATTTCTGGAATGTACCAGTAACATATCTACCATGGAGTTTTTTCGCAATTATTGGCATTGCTTACAATATCTCTCAATGTAAAGAGAATAGATATATACTCGCTTTTTTTCCATTAATTTTAATAGCAATTCTTAGCATTTTCTCTACAAAAACACCCTACTATACTCTACAAATCTCATCTATTTTTTCATTAAATACTTATGTAGGAATAAAATATTTATTCAATTCTTACAGATATAGTCGAATTTTTATATTTATAACTTCAAAAATAATTCCATTATTTTTATTTGCCTTAACTTTCACATATTATTTTTTCTTTAAAGATTCAATTAACTTTAATACGAAGGAAAATACATTTATAGTTCTTGGATTATTATCTTTTGGCTTATCTTGGTCATTCATAAGACATAAAAATTCGTTCAAAGAACTATTAATAACTCTCATAATTGGGCCTTACTTATTCACTTCATTTATTTTGCAATCAGGTTTATTCACTGATAGATCTAGAGAACTAAGAGAGAAAATGGAATATGTTTCATCCCTTGATTTAGTAAAAAATCAAACGATCATGGTTGATAAAAAAGGAATCAACAACTCTCGATCGCAATCAAAAATCATCAGGATTTCTTTATCAACACCTAAATTAGGTGTGGGATTAGAAAGTATTAATCAATTAAAAAAATCTGAATTAGCATGGACAACTGATCTTAAAACAATAAAAACTAATGATGATTCATATGAAGTGATATACGAAAATGATGTTTTAAATCCATGGAAATTAATAATAAAAAATTAAATAATTCTTATATAATAAGATGTCTTTGCAATCTTTAATAATGAGATCTGTTAATAGTTGGGATTTAACTAATAATAAACTTCATCAATTATTCAAAGACAATAACGAATTTATTTCTATTAAAGTCCGTGGTAATACTTGGGAGCCAATCACTAGATGGCTAAGATTAGATTCAAGAATTTTTAGAGAAACTACTAGCAAAGCAAGAATAACTTTGTGCGATATCGAATCTCTAGCAGAAATTTATAACTACAGATCAATTAGATGGAAAGCAAAAAAACTAACTCCTATGCCCACTAAGGTAATTCCAAAATCTATTAAAAATATTTTTCGGAAGATACCAATCATAAAACAACTCGCCTATGAACTGGAAATAGTTTTTTATAAATATAGTGAAAATATTTCTGAACATTTAATTTCAATAGTAATTCCTGCAAGAAATGAAGCTGGTAATAAGGAACTTTTAATTAATGCTTTAAATAAATTCAAAAATATTCCCAATAAATTAGAAATTATATTTGTTGAAGGTAATAGCAATGATAATACATATGACATGTTGAAAGAATTAAAAGAAAATTTCTCAAATTTCTTCAAGATATCTCTTTTAAAACAAACTTCTAAAGGGAAGAAAAATGCAGTCGTGGAGGGATTTAATAGTTCTTCAGGTGAGACGCTCGCAATAATTGATAGTGATTTTACTGTAGATATTGATGACAGTATTGCAGCAATTATGGAATCAACCAAAAATAAAAATATCCTTATTAATTGCTCCCGCACAACTTTTCCAATGGAAAAAGATGCGATGAGATGGGCAAATTATATAGGAAATAGACTCTTCTCAATTTTTCTATCAATTCTAATAAATAAGCCTATATCAGATTCACTATGCGGAACAAAAGTTTTTTCAAGAAAATTCTTTAATTTTATGAAACAAAACGGAAGTTGGGATTCTAAGTGTGACCCTTTTGGAGACTTTACAATAATATTTGAAGCTGCGAACAATAACTTTAAAATACTAAATTACCCAGTTAGATATTATGCTAGAAAATCTGGAGCACCAAATATATCTAGATGGATAGATGGATTAAAACTTCTCAAAGTATGCTGGATTTATATGATTTCTGATATCTGATTTAAATAAAATTTGAATGAATGTTTTCTTAGGATTTTTAATTTCTCCAAATTAGTAATAAAGTAGTTAGATTCTTAAAAGAAATAAATTGATTAAATTTCATAACATGAATTTTAATTTGAAGTTCGAAAAATTAAATAAAAAAAATTACCAAAGAAAGCACTATGGAAAAATATTAACTGTAAGATTACCATGTAATCCGATATTTCCAATAGGACCTATTTATTTAGCAGACCATATTCATAAATGTTTTCCAAATTTAGAGCAGCAATTCATTGATCTAGCAATAATTCCATCAAATAAAGTTTCCAAATATTTAGCTAGAAAAATTGATCAATTTAGACCACATCTAATCATTTTTTCATGGAGAGATATACAAATTTATGCACCTGTTGATGGTAGAAGTGGAAATCCTCTACAAAACTCTTTTGAAGTTTTCTACTCAAAAAATATCCTTAAAAAAATTAGAGGTTCCTGGGGAGGATTAAAATTAATTGCATCTCATTATGGAGAAATATATAGAAATACTTCGTTAGTCAAAATGGGACTTAAAAGAGCACAAAAATACAATAAAAATGTAAAAGTAATTTTAGGAGGCGGGGCTGTTAGTGTCTTCTATGAACAATTAGGAAATCTACTCCCAAAGGGAACTGTAATTTCAGTTGGAGAGGGAGAAAATCTTATAGAAAAAATCATTAGAGGAGATTCAATAGAAAGAGAAAGATGTTACATTGCTGGACAAAAACCTCGGAATAAATTAATACATGAACAACCTTCAGGCACTGTTAAAACTGCTTGCGATTATAAATTTATTAAATCAATATGGCCTGAATTCGATTGGTATATAGAAGGAGGAGATTATTATGTAGGGGTACAAACAAAAAGAGGTTGTCCTCATAATTGTTGTTTCTGTGTTTACACAGTTGTAGAGGGAAAGCAGGTTCGCGTTAATCCTGTTAAGGAAGTAATCAAAGAAATGAAGCAATTATATGATCTTGGAGTAAGGGGATTTTGGTTCACAGATGCACAGTTTATTCCAGCCAAAAAACATATTGAAGATGCAAAAACACTTTTGCAAGCAATTAAGGACCAAGGCTGGGACGACATTAATTGGGCTGCATACATCAGAGCAGATAATATTGATGCTGAGCTAGCTCAGCTAATGGTTGATACAGGTATGAGCTACTTTGAGATAGGTATCACCTCGGGATCTCAAGAACTTGTTAGAAAAATGAGATTAGCGTATGACCTCGAAACTGTATTAAATAACTGCAGAATGCTAGTCAAATCAGGTTTCAAGAATCATGTTTCAGTCAATTATTCATTTAATGTTTTTGATGAAACGCCCAGCACCATAAGACAAACAATTGCTTACCATAGAGAATTAGAAAATATTTTTGGTAAAGGCTTAGTTGATCCAGCTATATTCTTTATAGGTTTGCAACCTCACACTCTCCTTGAGAAGTACGCTTTGGAGCATAAAATTTTGAAGCCAAATTATAATCCAATGAGCATGATGCCATGGACAGCAAGAAAACTTCTCTGGAATCCAGGGTCACTTGGGAAAAAACTTGGTCAGGTTTGCTTAGAAGCTTTTGACAATCCAGAAGACGAATTTGGTAAAACAGTAATCGACATTCTTGAGAGAGATTATGGAAAGTCCTCCTTAAAAGAATCCCTAAAAGTCCGTCCTTTATCAGAAAGGAAATTAGTTCAGTCTAAATTATAAATTCAACCGTTATTAATCCTCTTGCTCAATTGAACTAGAAATTCCCTTAGATTTTAATGATTCAGAGTAGAATTCTGCTGGCTCTAAATCACAAACAATTACTAAACCCACGCCTGTATTATGTGCTTCAAGCATTATTGCAATAGCATCTTGCTCACTTAATTGCGGAACAACTTCTCGCAGTGAAATGGTGACATACTCCATAGAATTAACTGGGTCATTATGAAGTAAAACCTTATATTTTGGAGATTTATTTTTTAATTCAGCAGGTTTCTTTTCAATCACTGCTGAATTATTATTTGCACTTTGTCCTAACTTTATAGATAGCATTAAATTTATTAGAGTTTAATTGTACTTATAATTATATATTAATTATTCTTTCCATTGCTTCAAGGACGTTTGATCGTGAGTTAAATGCTGACAAGCGAAAATAACCCTCTCCTGCCAATCCAAATCCACTCCCAGGTGTTCCCACTACACTAACTTTTTGAAGAAGGAAATCAAAAAAGTCCCAAGATGTCATTTGATCTGGAACTTTAATCCAGATATAAGGAGCATTGTCCCCACCGTAAACTTTATATCCTGAATTCTGAAGTTTATTTTTCATGATTTTTGCATTTTCCATATAAAAATCAATTAACCCTTTCACCTGTTTTTTCCCTTCAGGAGAATAAACAGCCTCTGCACCTTTCTGAACCACATAACTTACTCCATTGAACTTTGTAGATTGTCGCCTATTCCAAAGAGGCCATAACTCTATTTCATCATTTGTTGAGCTCAATCCTTTGAGATCCTTTGGTATTACTGTAAAAGCACATCTAACTCCAGTGAATCCTGCGTTCTTTGAAAAAGATCTAAATTCAATAGCACAATCCTTTGCTCCCTCAATCTCATATATTGAATGTGGAATATCATTATCTTGGATAAATGCTTCATAAGCAGCATCAAAAAGTATCAGAGATTTATTTTGGAGGGCATAATCAACCCACTTTTTCAATTCTTTTTTTGTGATAGTCGCTCCAGTCGGATTATTTGGAAAACAAAGATATAAAATATCGACTTTTTTTTCAGGTAGTTTTGGCAAAAAGTTATTCCCCTCGTTTATTGCTAGATATGTTAATCCTTGATAAGTACCATTTTTGAGAGATTCTCCAGTTCTGCCTGTCATAACATTACTATCTACATAAACAGGATAAACAGGATCTGTTACAGCAATTGAATTATCTTTGCCGAGAATATCCAAAATATTGCTGCTATCGCATTTAGAACCGTCTGAAACAAAGATTTCTTCAGGTGAAATTTGACAGCCTCGAGAAATAAAGTCATGCTCAGATATTTTTTCTCTCAACCAAGAATAACCTTGTTCTGGTCCATAACCTCTGAAACCGTTTATTGTTCCCATGTCATCTAAAGCTTTACCCATAGCATCTATGCATGCTTTAGGTAATGGTTCTGTAACATCTCCTATGCCAAGCTTAATAATTTCAGCACTCTTATTCGATTCAGAATATATTTTTACCCTTTTAGCAATTTCAGGAAATAAATAGCCTGCTTTGAGTTTTAAATAATTTTCGTTTACTTGAACCACTTTAGATAAAAAATTTCACCAATATTAGAATAATGTATCAACGTGCTTTAGTGGTGATTAGATGTTAATATTATTTTAGTTATGGTTAATTTAAGAGATAATCATGGCTGTGAATTCAATTTCAATTAGTTTGAAAATCGTTTAAATCTTTATAAATAGCAGAATTCAATCACTATTAACTTTATTAATTTTAAAAAGTAAACAATAATAGCTAAAAAAAATTGCTTTATTAAAAGATAAATCTAATTCTTTAATCTAGACGATTTTCAAAATCCAAAACATTCAGAATCAATTATATGTCTCAGCAAATTATCATCGCTGAGCAGGCTCGAATAGCAGCACTACTCACAGATGATCGAGTTGATGAATTAATCGTCGCACAAGGTCAATATCAAATTGGCGATATTTTTTTAGGAACAGTTGAAAATGTTCTTCCTGGTATTGATGCCGCTTTTATAAATATTGGAGAAAGTGAGAAAAATGGATTCATCCATGTTTCAGATTTAGGTCCACTTAGACTTAAAAAAGGTACATTTGGAATTACTGAATTACTAGAACCAAAGCAAAAAGTTCTAGTACAGGTAATAAAGGAACCTACAGGATCTAAAGGTCCCAGACTAACCGGAAGTATTTCAATCCCAGGAAAATACTTGATATTGCAGCCATATGGCCAAGGAGTAAATATTTCAAGAAAAATCAATACAGAAACAGAACGAAGCCGTTTGAAAGCTCTTGGGGTTTTAATAAAACCACCCAGTACAGGATTGTTATTTAGAACAGAGGCTGAAAAGATAAAAGAAGAACTTCTAATTGAAGATTTAGAACAATTAATTCAACAATGGGAAAATATACTAAAAGTTTCTGACACTTCCAATCCGCCAAATTTAGTAAAAAGAGATGATGATTTCTCTCTTAAGATCTTGAGAGATCATATTAAAGAATCAACTAAAAGCATAATTATCGATAGTAAATTTTCAGTTGCAAGGGCAAAAGATTTTTTAATAAATTATGAATCTGATATTAATATTGAATTTCACGATAATAGTTTAAACCAACATATTTTCGAAAAGTACGAAATAAAGAAAACAATTCAAAAAGCCCTCCAACCAAGAGTAGATCTTCCTTCAGGTGGTTACATCATTATCGAACCTACTGAAGCTTTAACAGTAATCGATGTTAACTCTGGATCATTTACGAGATCCGCAAACTCAAGACAAACCGTTTTGTGGACTAACTGCGAAGCTGCAGTTGAAATCTCAAGGCAAATGAAATTAAGAAATATTGGTGGAGTTATAGTAATAGATTTTATCGATATGGAATCTAGAAGAGACCAATTTCAGTTACTTGAGCATTTTACCTCAGCAATAAAAGATGATTCTGCTAGGCCTCAAATAGCTCAGCTTACTGAATTAGGCTTAGTAGAGTTAACCAGAAAAAGACAAGGTCAAAATATATATGAATTATTCGGTAAAAAATGTTCTACATGCGATGGTACCGGAAATGTAGAAAATATATTAAATCACGAAATTTCAAACTTAAAAATACAAAATGTTGAAAATAAATCTAATCAATCAAACAATCTAAAATCTTTAGATGCATATACTTCTCAATCAACTGATGAGCAGGAAAAAATAATTGATAAGGAATTAATTAACTCTAAAGACCTAAGTAAAGACAATTCTTCTAATAAAAAAGAAAAAGAAAATGATAATTTGAACCAATCAAATTCAAAAGAAAAAAATATGATAACAGTTGATCTCACAAATGAAGAAAAAATTGTTTTCAGTCAATTAGGTATAAATCCACTTATAAAGTTGGGTAAAGAATATCTAACCAGCAATAATTTTGTGCGTTTAAAAGAAAGTAACAAAGAAACGGAGAAACCCTTAGACAATAAAAAAACAAAAACAAAACAAATTAAAAAAATCTCAAAATCGGGAGAAGAAAAAATTCAAATTGAAGCAAATGCAAATTCTCAAGATAAATCAACAAATAAAACTAATGAAAATAATGAAGTTGTATTTACAGATAAAAAAGATGATATTGAACTTATAGATGAGCTAAACAATGCAAGAAAAAAAAGAAGAAGATCTTCAGCAAGCATTGAATAAAGTATTCGAAGTTGGAATAGATGAAGTTGGAAGGGGAGCAATTTTTGGTCCAGTTTTTGCAGCAGCTTTAGTATTAACTGAAAAAAATAAATTTATCCTAAAACAAATTGGAGTAACAGATAGTAAAAAACTAACTCCCAAAAAAAGAAAATTACTTTTACCAAAAATTTTACTACTCTCCTCAGATTATGGAATTGGGCAATCTTCGGCTAGAGAAATAGATAAGTTAGGTATAAGGGTTGCGACAGAACTTTCAATGATAAGAGCTTTAAAAAAATTAAAAGAAAAGCCATCTGAATTAATAATTGATGGTCCCTTATTATTAAGGCCATGGGACGGAATTCAGAAAAACATAGTATCTGGAGACTCAAAGTTTATCTCGATAGCTTCAGCAAGCATAGTTGCAAAAGTTTCTCGAGACAAACTAATGGAGAGGTTAGAAAAAAAATACTCAGGATACTTGATATCTAAAAATAAAGGTTATGGAACCAGAGAGCACCTTTCATTAATAAAAAAAAATGGAATAACTAAACTTCATAGGAAAAGTTTTTTAAAGAAATCAAATCTTATTTAATTTACACCAATCTAAAAAATCGTTTACGAGTTGCTGTTGAACCCTTGACTTTATACCCAACAGAATCCCATTTAATACCGAATGACCAGTAGATTCCAAAATTTTCCTTGGTACCAGCTTCAGTAGAGGAGGTTGGCTTACAGATACCCCAAGAAGCGCCTCACCTTCTAAACCAATATCAGTTGCTTCCAAATTTGCTTTCAAAATAAGATTAAAATCATCTATCATCCCTAAACCATCCAATGTACTTTCAAGGGCACTCATTTTTAAAATTCCATCTTTATTTTCTACAGCAATTGAGACAACAGGATTAATATCTAATTGAAAAACCTTAAAACTTGTTACTGTATACTTATATCTACCTACTCCTTCAGGTACTAATTTTTTGGAGTCAAGCATTGCTCCAACAACTCTTTCTTCTTCCAAAAGATATTTAGAAAGATATTCTTTATTACGTGTTACAGAAAGCTTGAGTTTCTGTTTAGCATCAAAAGACAATAGCATTTTCTATATTCCTCCAATGCTTATTTGATCTCTTTTTTTTACAATTAATCATGCGCAAACAAGTTGCATATTTAGGTCCTCAAGGAACATACGCAGAAAAAGCAGCCCATATATTATCAAAGCTTGCCGATTTTCAGACACCTATATTTGTACCATGTAATGGGTTACATTCGGTCATTAAATCAATAGCCTACAACAATTGTGATGCTGCTGTAGTCCCTATAGAAAATTCTGTAGAAGGGGGAGTTACAGCTACCCTAGATGCCCTTTGGAAATTTCCTGAGATTTTTATAAATAAAGCAATTGTTTTACCTATAAAACATGCATTAATTAGTGATGGAGAACTTTCAAACATTTCAGAAGTATTATCTCATCCTCAAGCATTAGCTCAATGTTCAGAATGGTTATCTGAGAATCTTCCAAATGCAATTCCTCTCCCAACAAATTCAACATCAGAAGCTGTCAATATGATCAAAGGGAGTAAATTCAGAGCTGCTATCGGTTCAAAATCGTTAATTCAAATCGAAGGACTTAAAGAGTTAGCCTTTCCTATTAATGATGTTCCAGGTAATTGCACTAGATTTGTTTTATTGAGCAAGGAATCAAATTCAAATTTAGCTAATATTGCCAGTTTTGCTTTCTCATTAATTTCAAATAAACCTGGTGCTTTGCTTAGAGCTATAAATTATATTGCAGATTTTGGATTTAATATGAGTAAAATTGAATCGAGACCTTCAAAAAGAGAATTAGGCGAATATATAATTTATGTTGATTTAGAAATCAATAATCAAAATAATATTAAAAATTTACTTGAATTAAAAAATCAGTTAAAACCACTTTGCAAGAATTTTGTAGATTTTGGGAATTATTTTTCAGAAAATATTGAACTAGATTAATTTACCCTCTACACTTATAAACTCCAAACTCCATTAAACCTTTCCTAAATGCCCAATTCATTAGAAGTATTGTTGGAATCTCTCTAATCGATTTCACTATAGCAAATGGGCCAAGTGACAAAATCACGAAAGGTCTTCGAATGCCTTCAATAATAGAGTCGTACCATGAAGGATTTGTATAGGAATTCCAATTTTCAGAAATAACTCTTCCTGAACTATTTTCATTAGTACTAAGAATGTTACTAAATTCATTAATACTAATAAAATTAGGATGTACCCATTGCTCAAGAAGTTGTTTAAGAACTAACTTTTCAAAAAATGATGGGGGGTATTCACCGAGGTCTCTTGAATTCCAATCAGCCAATGCGAAATAGCCCCCAGGTCGTAGAGTTCTCAGCATTTCATCTGCAAACCTAGTTTTATCATTCATGTGTGCACCAGCCTCAACACTCCAGACGGCATCAAATGATCCATCTTCAAATTTCAAATCCAAAGCATCCATAACTTGGAAGTTGCAATTTAGCCCATGAGGAGTAAGTTCTCTTGCTCTTTTAACTTGAGCCTGACTAATTGTAATGCCAGTAACATTAAACCCATAATATTCTGCAAGAATCCTAGAACTTCCACCTATTCCACAACCTACATCAAGTATTCTGGATCCCTGTGGTAATTTATCTAAACCACTCCACTTGACTAATTCATGAACAAACTGAACTTTAGCCTTTCTAAAATCAATATTTTTTTTCCCTGAGGGATAAAAACCCAAATGAATATGTTCTCCCCATAATCTCTCAAGTAATTTATCTTGGGTCCAAGCATCATATGCAGAAGCTACTGTACCGGAAGAAATATATTTTCTAGCATTATTTCTCCAAATTATCGTTAGGACTAGAAAGAATAAAACTATTAAAAAAAAAGAGATCAATAATTCAAACATTTAATTTTCTTTTATATCAGGAAAACTTTCTTTCAATGCAGTTCTTGCTGCAAGTTGTTTTCTTGTATGATCAAGCATTTCATATTCTCTTTGCAAACGGTTAAAAGTATTTCTCTCTTCAAGAAGTCTTTGCTGTTCTTCCGCAACAGGGCCGCCCAAATGAGCTCCTATCCAAAATGATAAATCCATTGGGTTATCAGGTAATTTATCAGGTAAATTTTTTTTTGTATTAGTCAATTTACTCGTTAAATTAATAACATCACTAAGTGCTTCTCTTACTGAATCTTTTAGAGAATCTAATTTTTGAAAGTCATCAATATTATCATCACTAATCCAACTAACCATCGCAGAACAAAATGGCGTTGAACGGGTAATTTCTAAAATTTGAAATCTTTGTTGGCCGAGAGTAATAATATTACTTCTCCCATCCTCTGCAGTTTGATGTTTTAAAATTTGTGCGCAACATCCAACGTTAGCCATACTTTTCGTATTTGGATCCCACTTAATCACTCCAAACATAGAATCACTTTCAAGAACAGATTGGAGCATAATCCTATATCTCGATTCAAAGATATGTAAAGGCAATATTTCTTGAGGAAAAAGGACTACCTCTGGCAAAGGGAATAAAGGTAATTCCCTTACTGAGAGTTCTCCCATTTAAACCTCATTTCACTTTTTTTATACTAATCAATTTGGAGCGATTCCGGGATTTATTAAAGTTTAACTTCTATATCTACACCACTCGGGAGATCTAGTTTCATTAATGCATCAATAGTTTTTGCAGAAGGACTATAGATATCTATTATTCTTCGATGAGTTCTTGTTTCAAAATGTTCTCTAGAATCTTTATCAACATGTGGTGATCTTAGTACGCAATAAATCTTCCTTTTAGTAGGTAATGGTATTGGACCTATTGCTGAGGCAGAAGTAGTATCAGCAGTTTGGATAATTTTGTCGCAAGATAAATCAAGCATTCTTCTATCAAATGCTTTGAGCCTAATTCTTATTTTTTGTTGTGCAATTGATGCAGTCATAGTTTCAAGTAACTTCTAGTAAAGGGTCATTGATTAGAATGACCCTTATCCATAAACCTATATTAGATGATTGAGGTTAAATTTTTAAAATTCAAATTTATTATTTGAGAATTTTAGAAACAACTCCAGCACCGATAGTACGCCCACCTTCACGTATAGCGAATCGCATACCTTGTTCAATAGCTACTGGACAAATTAATTCTCCAGTCATCTTAATTCTGTCTCCAGGCATAACCATTTCAACATTAGAGCCATCATCTGAAGTAAATGCGGTTATTTGACCTGTCACATCAGTTGTTCTGATGTAGAACTGAGGTCTATATCCTGCAAAGAAAGGAGTATGTCTTCCGCCCTCTTCTTTTTTGAGAACATAAACTTCTCCTTCAAACTGAGTATGAGGGGTAATAGATCCTTTCTTCACAAGAACCATTCCTCTCTCAATGTCTTCTTTCTGGACACCCCTTAAAAGTAAACCAACATTATCGCCAGCCATACCTTCATCAAGAAGTTTTCGGAACATTTCAACTCCAGTAACAGTTGTCACTCTTGTATCTCGTATTCCAACTATTTCTACTTCTTCTCCGACCTTAACTTTACCTCTCTCAATTCTTCCAGTAGCAACAGTTCCTCTACCAGTAATCGAGAAAACATCTTCAACTGCCATCAAGAATGGTTTATCAACTTCTCTTTCTGGTTCGGGAATACTAGCATCAACTGCTTTCATTAACTCTTCAATCTTTGATTCCCAAGTAGAATCACCTTCGAGAGCTTTTAAACCTGAAACTTGAACTATAGGAATGTCATCTCCAGGGAAGTCATAACTATCTAAAAGTTCCCTAATTTCCATTTCGACAAGTTCAATAATTTCTTCGTCGTCGACCATGTCGCATTTATTGAGAGCAACTACAAGAGCAGGAACTCCAACCTGTTTAGCTAATAGAATATGCTCTTTTGTTTGAGCCATAGGACCATCTGTAGCTGCGCAAACTAGAATAGCTCCATCCATTTGGGCGGCCCCTGTGATCATGTTTTTTACATAATCAGCATGTCCTGGGCAATCGACATGAGCATAATGTCTGCCTTCAGTTTCATATTCAACATGAGCTGTATTAATAGTAATGCCACGCTCTCTTTCTTCAGGAGCACCATCAATGTCTCCGTAGTCTTGAGCTTGAGCTTGACCTTTTTTAGCTAATACATTTGTAATAGCAGCTGTTAGTGTTGTTTTCCCATGATCGACATGGCCAATAGTACCTATGTTGACATGTGGTTTGTTTCTTTCGAACTTCTCGCGAGCCATTTTGAATTAAAGAATCGAGGGTTTAAAGGTGTTTTAGTTTAGAGATCAGGAGTTGCCCTGATTCTTGGAAATGATAGCTTCAGCAACATTACGAGGAACTTCCTCATAATTTGCGAACTCCATTGAAAATATACCCCGACCTTGAGTCATTGATCGGAGTTGAGTGGCATAACCGAACATTTCGGCTAAGGGCACTTTGGCCTGTACCTTAGACAATCCGTCATCGACAGATTGTCCTTCTACTTGACCTCTTCTGGAAGAGAGATCACCAATTACAGATCCAAGAAAGTCATCAGGACTTTCGACCTCAACTTTCATCATAGGCTCTAAAAGGACAGGGTTGCATTTTTTAACGCCGTCTTTAAAAGCCATGGAACCTGCAATTTTGAAGGCCATTTCAGATGAGTCTACATCGTGGAATGAACCATCGACTAGTGTTACTTTTACATCAATGAGTGGATAACCGGCAAGAACACCAGATTCACAGGTCTCTTTCATTCCATTAGATGCAGGGCCAATATACTCTTTTGGTACAGCTCCGCCAACAATTTTGTTTACAAATTCAAAACCTTTACCAACTTCTGCCGGTTCCATTTCAATAATGACATGACCATACTGACCTTTACCTCCAGTCTGTCTTGCATATTTACCTTCACCTTTAGAACTAGACCTTATAGTTTCTCTATATGAAACCTGTGGAGCTCCTATATTTGCTTCAACTTTAAATTCCCTTAACATTCTGTCAACAAGGATTTCTAAGTGCAACTCACCCATACCTGCAATAACAGTTTGATTCGTCTCAGGATCTGTACTTACTCTAAAGGTTGGATCCTCTTCAGACAAAGCAGTTAAAGCTTTTGATAATTTTTCCATATCACCTTTAGTTTTTGGCTCAACAGCTACTGAGATAACTGGTTCAGGGATAAACAATGTCTCCAAAACTATTGGATCTTCTGTGTTACATAAAGTGTCACCAGTTGTTGTGTTCTTAAGACCTAATACAGCTCCTAAATCGCCAGCCCTCAATTCATCAACCTCCTCTCTTTCGTCAGCCTTTAGAATCACTAATCTAGAAATTCTCTCTTTAGCATCCTTAGTAGAATTCATTACATAACTCCCCTTTGAAAGAACACCTGAATACATCCTTACAAAAGTTAATTTCCCATAGGGATCTGACATCACTTTGAATGCTAATGCACTGAAAGGAGCATTATCATCTGAAGGTCTAACATCTTCTTTGCCACTTGGCAGAACACCTTGTATTGGTTTCACATCAACCGGAGCTGGCAAGTAATCAACTACAGCGTCTAATACAAGTTGGACCCCTTTATTCTTAAAAGCTGATCCGCATAATACTGGAACCAGTCCATGTTTTAAAACCCCTTCCCTTATACCTTTTTTTAGTTGTTCTTCGGATAATTCTCCTGTTTCAAGGAAAATTTCAATTAACTCTTCATCATTTTCTGCTACGCTCTCCATCAACTTTAATCTCCATTCAGCAGCCTCTTCCTCCATTTCAGATGGAATTGGTGCTTCTTCAATGTCAGTACCTAAGTCGTTTTTGTAAAGATATGCTTTGTTAGCTACTAAATCAATAATGCCTGTGAGATCACCTTCAGCACCAATAGGTAACTGGATTGGAAGTGCATTTGCCTTTAGTCGATCTTTAATTTGCTTATTAACTTTTAAAAAATCTGCACCAGTTCTGTCCATTTTATTAACAAAAACCATTCTTGGAACAGAGTATCTATCTGCTTGACGCCAAACTGTTTCGGATTGAGGCTGAACTCCGCCAACTGCGCAAAATACAGCAATCACTCCATCCAAAACACGCATTGATCTTTCAACTTCAATAGTAAAGTCAACGTGACCAGGAGTATCAATAATATTAATCCTATGATCTTGCCAGCTAGTGGATATTGCAGCAGCAGTAATAGTTATTCCTCTTTCTCTTTCTTGTGCCATCCAATCTGTTACTGCAGCGCCATCATGAACCTCTCCTATCTTATGAACTACACCTGAATAAAACAAAATTCTTTCAGTTGTTGTTGTCTTACCTGCATCAATATGAGCGGCTATACCTATATTCCTAACTCGTTCTAGGGGAAAGTCGCGTGCCAATTTTAAAGCTCCAAATACAATAAATTTTGATAAATGTAGTTCACATTAAATGTAAACTTTAATAATAATAAACTACTTAAGTCCCTTTTGATGAAATTAATATCTGTAATGCGCAAAAGCTTTATTAGCTTCTGCCATTTTATGGGTATCTTCTCTTTTTTTAACGGCACTACCAGTTTCATTTGCTGCATCCATCAACTCACCAGCAAGTTTTTGGGACATGCTTTTGCCATTTCTTGCACGTGAGAATGTAACAAGCCATCTTAATGCCATAGCTGTACCTCTCTCTTGGCGAACTTCCATAGGTACTTGATATGTTGCACCACCCACTCTTCTAGCTCTTACCTCAACAAGAGGAGTAGCATTTTTCACAGCAGTTTCAAATAGTTCCACTGCATTCCCACCTGTTCTCTCGCTTATTAAAGAAAACGCATCAGACAATATTCTTTGAGCTGTAGATTTTTTACCATGTTTCATCAATCGAGAAATCATCATTGAAGCAAGACGACTATTAAATTGAGGATCAGGAAGAACTGGTCTTTTTACTGCTGCATTTCGACGTGACATGTTTTAAAAAGTGATGTTTACAAATTAATCTTTTGGAGCTTTTGCTCCATACTTAGATCTGGATTGACGTCTATCCTTGACTCCAGCCGTATCTAAAGTTCCTCTTATTATATGATATCTAACTCCTGGCAAATCCTTTACTCTTCCACCCCTAAGCAGTACTACAGAATGCTCTTGCAAATTATGACCAATCCCTGGAATATAAGCAGTTACTTCGAAACCAGAAGTTAATCTAACCCTAGCAACTTTTCTCAAAGCTGAATTAGGCTTCTTTGGTGTTGATGTATAGACTCTTGTACATACCCCTCTTCTCTCTGGGCAAGCTTTTAATGCAGGAGATTTTGTTTTCTTTGTCAGACGTTTTCTTTCTGAACCTACTAATTGTGAGATGGTGGGCATCTATTAAAATTTAGATAAAAATAAACATCTTACCATCATACCCTTTTAAGAGCACTTACTAAAAGTTTTTAATTATATTTCTTTTTAAAATTTGTCAAATTAAAATTATTTGGTAAATATTCATTATCTTTAGATTTATTTTCAAATTTATTTTTATAATAGAAATACATAAATAACTAAACAGAATAAAATAATCTATGGGAGAGAGTATCAAAAGAATTGTTGGTCCATATCGAGATAGTTATTCCCCAAATGGAATAATTGGTGAGAAAGATGCGTGTGGAGTAGGTTTCATTGCAAATGTTAAAGGGATAGAAAGCAACTGGATACTTAAACAATCTCTAAAGGGCCTCAACTGCATGGAGCATAGAGGAGGTTGTGGAGGAGATAGTGACTCAGGAGATGGAGCGGGTATTTTATGTTCAATTCCATGGGGCTATCTAGAAGAGAAAATAAATCTAAAAAATACTCAAGAATTTAATAAAGGTTTAGGCATGGTTTTTATGCCTAATAAAAAAGAAAAAATTGAAATATGTAAATCAATATGTGATGAAGAAGCAGAAAAATTAAAAGTCAACAAAACATTTTGGAGAACAGTACCTGTTAATAATGAAATCTTAGGTCCTTTAGCTAAAGCAAATGCTCCATTCATCTGTCAGTGGATTTTATATATAGATAAAAAAGATCATCAAGATGTTGAAAGGCTTTTATTTCAATTAAGGAAAAGAATTGAGAAAAAAATAAGAGAAACTTTCAAAAACGATGTTGGAGATTGTGAATTTTATTTTGCTTCACTAAGTTCTCAAACAGTTGTTTATAAAGGTATGGTTCGCTCTGAAATATTATCCGCGTTTTATCAAGATCTAAAAGAAGAGAGTTTTAAAGTTTCATTTTCTGTTTATCATCGTAGATTTAGTACTAATACACTTCCAAAATGGCCACTAGCTCAGCCCATGAGATTTTTGGGTCATAATGGCGAAATAAATACTCTCTTAGGCAATATTAATTGGGCTAAAGCTTCAGAAACACATATAGATGATTTTTGGGGAGATTTATCTAATGAAATTAAGCCCATCGTAGATGTAAATAAAAGTGATTCATCAAATCTTGATGCAACCCTTGAAATCAATATTCGTTCAGGTCAACCCATTACTGACTCATTATTAAAACTTGTTCCTGAAGCATTTAGAGATCAACCAGAACTTGAGGAGAGAGAGTATATAAAAGCTTTTTATGAATATTCTGCAAGCCTACAAGAAGCTTGGGATGGACCAGCACTACTAGTATTTGCTGATGGAAATTTTGTCGGAGCAACGCTTGATAGAAATGGCCTAAGACCAGCAAGATATTCAATCACAAATGATGGTTTTGTGATAATGGGTTCTGAAACAGGAGTAGTAGATCTTGAAGAAGAAAGAGTAATAGAAAAAGGTCGATTAGGACCTGGACAAATGTTGGCAGTTGATTTTCATCAGCATAGAATCCTAAGAAATTGGGAAGTAAAATCTGAAGCCGCTCAAAGGCATAATTATAAAAATCTTCTCAATAATAGAACTATAAAAATTGAAAATAACGAATGGGTTAAAGACTGCAAACTAAAAGACCTTGAGTTATTGCAACAACAAACTGCATACGGGTTTTCAGCGGAAGATAATGACCTTATCTTAGATTCAATGGCTTCATTAGCTAAAGAGCCTACTTATTGCATGGGCGACGACATCCCATTAGCAGTTCTTTCATCTAAGCCACATATTTTATACGACTATTTTAAGCAAAGATTTGCGCAAGTTACCAACCCTCCTATTGACCCTCTGAGAGAAAAACTTGTAATGAGTTTAGAGATGCATCTAGGAGAAAGATGTACACCATTCCAAATTAAAGATGCTAAACCTTTTATTCATTTACAAAGTCCGATTCTAAATGAGGAAGAACTCATTTCCATCAAAAAATCAAAAATTAAATCTCACACAATTTCAAGTTTGTTTGATTTAGAGGAAGGTATTCAAGGCCTAGAGAACCAATTAAAACTAATCTGTAAACAGAGTGAGCTTTCCATAAAAGAAGGTTGCTCTTTAATTATCATTTCTGATAAGGGAATTAATCCTAAAAAGACTTTCATACCTCCTTTACTAGCTGTTGGAGCAATTCATCATTATCTTCTTAAAAAAGAAATCAGGCTAAAAGCTTCTCTAATAATTGAGACCGGTCAATGTTGGAGTACACATCACTTGGCTTGTTTAATTGGATATGGAGCAAGTGCAGTTTGCCCTTGGTTGACTTTCGAAGCAGGTAGACACTGGTTAAAACATCCAAAAACACAAAAACTCATTGATAGCAAAAAAATAAATCCATTATCAATAGTTGATGTTCAAGAAAATATTAAAAAAGCTCTAGAAGACGGTCTAAGAAAAATTCTCTCAAAAATAGGCATCTCACTTTTATCTAGTTACCATGGTGCACAAATTTTTGAAGCTGTAGGCATTGGGTCTGACTTAATAAAAATTGCTTTTGATGGTACAACAAGTCGTATCGCTGGCATAACTTTAAAAGAATTAACTAATGAAACACTTTCAATACATACGAAAGCCTATCCAGAGATCGATTTAAAGAAATTAGAATTTTTAGGATTTGTACAATTTAGAAATAATGGAGAATATCATTCCAATAACCCAGAGATGTCCAAAGTATTACATTCGGCGGTAAAACAAGGGCCAGGATACGATCATTTTGAAACTTACAAAAAACTTATTAGTAATAGACCGACAACATCTCTTAGAGATTTACTAACAATTAATTCAAAAAGAAAAAGTATTCCATTAGAGGAAGTTGAAAGTGTTGAATCAATTTGCAAAAGGTTCTGTACTGGAGGAATGAGTTTAGGTGCTTTATCTAGAGAAGCCCATGAGGTTTTAGCAGTTGCAATGAATAGAATTGGTGGAAAAAGTAATAGTGGAGAAGGGGGAGAAGATCCAGCTCGTTTTAATGTTTTAAATGATATCGATGAAAATACTCAGTCAGCGACGTTGCCATTTATTAAAGGCTTAAAGAATGGAGACACCGCATGCTCCGCTATTAAACAAATAGCATCAGGAAGATTTGGAGTTACACCTGAATATCTAAGAAGTGGTAAACAACTCGAAATTAAAATGGCTCAAGGTGCAAAACCCGGAGAGGGGGGACAATTACCTGGACCAAAAGTTGATTCTTACATCGCAAAACTAAGAAATAGTAAACCTGGAGTAGCTTTAATATCTCCTCCCCCGCATCATGATATATATTCAATTGAAGATTTAGCTCAACTTATCCACGACTTACACCAAATTCATCCAAAAGCGAAAGTAAGCGTTAAACTTGTTTCTGAAATTGGTATAGGCACTATTGCTGCTGGAGTAAGCAAAGCTAATGCAGATGTAATTCAAATATCAGGCCATGATGGAGGTACAGGTGCTTCACCCCTAAGTTCTATTAAACATGCAGGTTTACCATGGGAACTTGGTGTTGCTGAGGTTCATAAATCTCTCTTAGAGAATAACTTACGCGAAAGAGTAATTTTGAGAACTGATGGAGGTCTTAAAACAGGCTGGGACGTAGTTATTGCAGCTTTACTAGGTGCTGAAGAATACGGTTTTGGTTCTGTAGCGATGATTGCTGAAGGATGCATAATGGCTCGGGTTTGTCATACAAACAAGTGTCCTGTTGGAGTTGCCACTCAAAAAGAAGAATTAAGAAAAAGATTTAAAGGTATTCCAGAAAATGTCGTCAATTTTTTCTTGTATATTGCTGAAGAAGTAAGACAGATAATGAGTAGTATCGGTGTTTCAAATATGGAAGAACTGATTGGTAATCAAGAATTTCTTTCTGCAAGAAATATCAATCTTCCAAAAACTTCTAATATTGATCTTTCTTCTTTAGTAAATGAACACTCAACCCCTGATAGATCATGGTTAAAACATTTAAAAACTGCCCATAGTAATGGTTCTGTATTAGAAGACGAGTTTTTTTCTGATACTAAATTTATAGATTCAATTAAAAATCACGAAATATTAACCAAAGAAATTGAGATAAAAAATACAGATAGAAGTGTTTGTGCGAAAATATCAGGCGAAATCGCAGAACTTCACGGCAATACTGGCTTCAATGGCGAACTCAACTTAAATTTCAAAGGATATGCAGGACAAAGCTTTGGTGCCTTTTTATTGAAGGGAATGAATGTTCAATTAATCGGAGAAGCTAATGATTATGTTTGTAAAGGAATGAATGGAGGAATACTCACAATAATTCCACCAAAAATAAATGAAATCTCCTCAGAACAAGTCATCCTAGGAAATACTTGTCTTTATGGAGCAACAGGTGGAAAATTATTTGCATTAGGAAAATCGGGAGAAAGATTTGCGGTTAGAAATAGTGGTGCTACAGCGGTAACAGAAGGAGCAGGTGATCATTGTTGTGAATACATGACTGGTGGGAAAGTAGTTATTCTAGGTTCCACAGGAAGAAATATTGGTGCGGGCATGACTGGTGGAATAGCTTTTATAATCGATGAAAATAATGATTTAAGTAATAAAGTAAATAAAGAAATAGTAAGCATTCATCAAATAACTTCATCAATGCAGGAAAATATCTTATTGGAAATTATTAGAGAATATCAAGCAAAAACAAATAGCTTAAAGGCTGACAAAATAATTGAAAATTGGTCTCATTTTAAGAGTACTTTCAAATTGATTGTTCCCCCAAGCGAAGAAGAGATGCTTGGTATAAAAAAAATGTAAATGCCTTTCTTTGTAAAAACTGAAATTATAAAAAAAGAATACTTAATTAATAATGATTTAAAAAGAAAAATAATTAACGAACATGTTGATTGGGTAAAAAAATTAAAAAAAGAGGGAATTAATATAAAAAGTGGCTTTTTGGTAGATGAGTTAAATAGGCCAGGTGAAGGCGGATTACTTATTCTTGAGATGAATAATTATAGAAATGCACTAAAAATAATTAAAAATGATCCAATGATTAAAAATGATCTAGTTGAATGGAAATTAAATGAGTGGGTAGATCCAACTAAATGAAAATAACTATCTTGGATACTTTTTCATAAGTTTTTGAATCTCTTCAGCATGGTAGCTACTACGAGTTAAAGGAGAACTAACTACTTGCATGAAGTTTAAATCTTTTTCCCCGAACGCTTTAAAGTAGTTAAATTTTGAAGGACTTACAAATCTTTTAACAGGTAAATGATTAGGGCCAGGAGATAAATATTGGCCAATAGTAACAATATCAACGAAATTACTTTTTAAATCCTTAAGCAGACTTAAGACCTCCTCGTCTTTTTCCCCTAAACCAAGCATGAACCCTGACTTTGTATAAATTTTGGGAGAATAGTCTCTGGTTCTTTTAAGCAACTCAAGAGTTCTTTCATATTTGCCTTGAGGTCTTACTTTTTTATATAGCGAAGACACAGTCTCAATATTATGGTTTAAAACGTTTGGATTTGAATCAAGAACTTTTTCAAGCGCTTTCCAGTTGCCACAAAGATCAGGTATTAGAAGCTCAATAGTAGTTTCAGGAGATTTTTCTCTTATTTGATGAACACATTGAAAAAATTGAGATGCGCCACCATCCTCAAGATCGTCTCTATTAACTGATGTGATTACAACATGCTTAAGCTTCATTCTTAAAACAGCTTCGGCTAAACGATATGGTTCAGTTGGGTCTAAGTCTCTCTTAGATCTATCAAAATCAATATCGCAATATGGACATGCTCTAGTGCAACCAGGGCCCATTATGAGGAAAGTTGCAGTTCCACTAGCAAAACATTCGCCGATATTTGGACAGCTTGCTTCTTGACATACCGTATTAAGATTTAAATCATTTAATAAATTTGCAGTATTACCAATTCGCTCAACTTGTGGAGCTTTGACCCTTAACCATTCAGGTTTTGCAATTAAACTATTAGGATTATTAGTCACATTAAATCTTCTTGTCCTGTATTTTTATTTTACTAAAAACAAGATGAATTAACTATTTATAATTTCAAAGACGAAGCTTATTCAACAGAAGTAAATAAATAAATGAATTCAACTAATCCTTCTGCAATTTAGAAAATCTTAATTAAATTTACTCGTTACACAACGTTCTTGTTTCATTAACTAAAATTGGATCAGATTTCATAACGTTATTTTTAATACAGATATCAGAACGTACTATTCTAAGACATACATCAAAAAAACACTCTATAGCTGAACTATTTTGTACTAAAAAGTGTTTTTTTTATTATTTTTTGATACAGTAAAAAATATATGTAATAAAACATTGACTTTTAAATTTAAAAGAAAACGTATTTTATTATCGGAAAAAAGTAAAAACTCTAAAGCAATAGGTTATGCTAGAGCTACTCATAACGAATATGAATATTTAGAAGAGCAAATAAAATTTTTGAAGGAAGAGGGTTGCAGTTTAGTGTTCTCTGAATTTATAAGTTTAGATGAAGAAATCAAACCGCAACTCAATAAAGCTATAAATTCCTTATCAAAAGGCGATCAATTAATAATAACTCAGCTTGATCGAGCATTTAAAAATAAAAAAGAATGTTTGATAACAATAAATAAACTAATTAATAAGGAGATTCAATTGCGAACTTTGACTGGTTTTTTTGCTGCTAATGAATCTTCTAATGCAAATTCTTCAATTTTTAAGATTTTATATGAATTAGATAATTTAGAAGACAAAAGTTTAGGTGAAAGAAAAAAAGAACAACTATTACGCAGAAAATTATCTGGAAATAATTTGGGAGGAAGGCCCAAAATAAGTCCTCTAAAAGAATCTTTAGTAATCAGATTGCGTAATGAAGGATATTCTTATCGATCAATCAGATCACAAACAGGAATTGCGTTGTCAACAATAAGAAGAGTAATTTTGGAAGGAGAACTAACATAAAATGAAGAGTAAAGAAATTGAAAATTTAATTAAAGAAAATTTTAAAGATACAGCGTTGCGTATTTATGAATTAGATAATGAAGATAGAAAAAGTTTATTAGCTGAATATAGAGAATGGATTATGAATGATTTAGATTCTGAAGAAGTAATGATGTTGCCTTATGAAGCATATACTGACAAATTAGATTCTAATTTTTTAGAAGATTAAATTTAGTCCTAAATAGTATATTTTTTATTAAATTCATATACTTCTTTTGATATTAATGGTAACAAAGAAGAATCTTTAGAATATTTTTCACCATCACAAAAAACAACTAATAAAGTGTGTAGAGATTGACTATTAGTCCACCAAGCAGAATCATGTCTAACTTCTGACATTAAGCCTGATTTACTCCAAAGATTAATGCTTTCTGGTAAGCCTGCGCCCAAAAAACCATCTATTTGATTAAGAGGATCGTTTTTAAGAACAACTTTATCTAAATTTCTTTGTAAGAAACTACGTAAATTTAAATCATTTTTTTGATAATCAATATGAATCATAATTTCCTCCAAAACCCTTGCAGCCGCATCAGAATTCATAGCGTTTCTATTTTTATTATTATGTCCATAAAATTCTTTTTCACGACCAAATGGTCCATCATCCCAGGTCTTCTGACAGCAATTTAAACCACTCAATTCCTCCCAATGTAAATCATGTAGCCAATCGTTTATTATACTTCTTTGATATTTCCAATTTTCCCATGATTCACCCTCAATACAAGGTCCACTTGTTGTTCCAGTAAGTAAATCAATTAAGAAGCTTGTTGCATTATTACTTGAGAAAGATAACATTTTCCTTACAGCATCAATAATTTCATCCGATAATAATAAACTTCCTTTTTTAATCCAATGATATGTAGCAAGACCATAAACCAACTTGACTATGCTGGCAGGGTAGACCATTTTTTTATTATTTATGCCAGTGCCAAAACCTTTAAATACACTTTTATTTCTACTTTTATAATTAATCCAAGTTATGGCAATATCTTCTCTTGAAAAATCTTTATTATAAGAGAATACTCTCCCTAAAATATCATTTAAGGCTAGACCCATCTCTTCACTTAAATAGTAAAAGGACATTGTATGGATAATTATAAAAATCCTATTTCACTATTTAAACAAACTAATTTTTCAAAAACTATTTGGTGGAAATTAAAAGTTAATATTTCGGGATATCAAAATGAAACAGAAGATAAATTAGTTAATGAAATATTTAAAAATAGAATTTTTAGGCTGATTTATCCAAATATTTATCAAAACAACCATAAATTTTCAAGAATACTAGTTCAACTATATGAAGATGGTTATGTCTGTTGGATAAATTTAGATGGATTAATTATTGAGAAATACGAATTAGGAAAATCTGAGAATTCAAAAAAAGAACACTTCTTTATAAAAGATAAAGTTAACTCAATTTTAAAATGGATCAAGGATCAATCTGAGTTAAATAATGAATATCTTTGGGGAGGTACATTAGGACCCAATTATGATTGTTCTGGATTAATTCAGACTGCTTTTTTAAAGCATCAAATTTATATACCTCGAGACTCTTTTCAAATAAAAAGTTTTTGTAAGCACCTTTTTTATTACAAAGAATCGTATGCAGCTCTTCGACCTGGCGATCTTTTATTTTTTGGAAATGAAAAAAAATGTGATCATATTGGAATCTACAAAGGAGACGGACTTTATTACCATAGCTCTGGAATGGATTTTGGCAGAAATGGAATAGGATTAGATACCCTAAAAAATTCTAATGATAAAATCTCATTGCATTATAAATCTAAACTTATTTCGGCAGGAAGAGTAGTTAGAAATTATAGATGGGACCGCACTATACGTTAATTAATATAGCTCAACTTTAAATTAAAATATTACTTATTCTTTTATTTAGAAATTAACCCGCAGTCCAAATATTTTTAATGATTGGCATTATGGTATCTAAGTGTAATGTCCCAACAAGTAACCAAGCAAAAACAGCTCCTCCACATCCTCCTAACCAAAATCCACTTGTAAAATCAGCCCAACCAGCTCTTGTAAATAAGTCCTTTGGCGGATTATTAACAGTCGCATCTGGAGGTTGAACATTAGGTGCTTTACCAGGTGCATTGTATAGCACAAAAAGTGCTGTCAAAATATGAACAGCTCCAATAGTAGCAAGAAGTCCAGCTGTTAGAGCAAATTCAGAATTTCTTAATGGGCCAGTCATGGTAAAAGGTCCGTATAGAAGATATCCAAAAGCTGCTCCAGTTTCTAAACCTCTAAAATTAGGGGAAATACCTTCTCTGTAAAAAGGTAAATTATTTATAAAGGCTTTTGTAAAATAACCACTATTAACTGGAGTAGCTAAATTACCAACACAAGGATCAGCAACTGTTTTTACTGCCCATTGTTCTGCTACGCCAATATCATTTGGTTGTACAGAAGTATCTATGTATTTCTCATCAAACTTAATAGAACTTGTTGATTCAGAGAATGATTTTTGAAAGTCGCTCATTTTTTTAATAGTTTAGTGTTTGATAATTTATTCAGTTGCTGTAATTAATCTTCCAATCAATACGATAAAAACAGCAGGCATTGCTATACCAATTAATGGAACAAAAATTGAGGGTAAAAGACTTGGTAAATCAGATGGCATAGTTCTTTAAACATCTTTAAACACTTTAGTATTGATCAGCGAAATAATGTTACTTTTATTACTGGATGATATAAAAATTATTAACTTTTTACATGTTAAATTTTTTCGCAATTTTACTTATTATTTTTATAGGAATATTACTTCTGGTTTTTAAAAAAAGAAGCTTTAAAAAGTTAATAAATCTAAGCAATTTAAATTATTTTAAATTAAAGAAAAATAAAAAAAGTAATAATAAATTTCTATCTAAAAAAAATAGTTATTTATACAATCACGAAGAAAAAAAGTACTCAATGTTATATAAAAATTCTCAAAGAAATAAAATGATTAGTCTTTTTCAGGGTGATACAGAAAATAAATTAAAGGCATTAAAAATTGCGGAAGAATTGGCTGATAAATCAACATTACCAATTTTACGAAAAGGCTTAAGAGATATTTCTCCTGAAGTCGTTGAAATTTCAGCTTTATTAATAAGACAGTTCAAGTAAACAATCAATTTTGCTTAGCACTTTTTATTGATCTAATTCTGTAAATTGGACGACTTTGACTTTCATGATATGTCCTAATTAAAAGTTCACTCAACAATCCAAAGCTAAACAATTGAACACCAGCAATTCCTAATATTAATGCAAACATCAGCAAAGGACGATTTCCAATATCCTCACCCATTATTTTTAAAACTATCAAATAAGAACTTATCGCAAGGCTAAAGAAAATACTTATAATTCCGACAAAACCAAATCCATACATCGGTCTTGTTAAAAATTTAGTCATAAACCAAACAGTTAGTAAATCCATTAAAACTCTAAAAGTTCTATCAATTCCATATTTACTAGATCCATATTGCCTACTCCTATGATTTACTTTAATTTCTTTGATTCTTGCACCTTCAATATTTGCTAAAACGGGCAAAAACCTATGAAGTTCACCATATAACTTTATATCTTCTATTATTTCTTTCTTAAACGCTTTTAATGAGCAACCATAGTCATGTAACTTCAAACCTGTTACGTGAGCTATTAACTTATTCGCTATTTTTGATGGTATCTTTCTATTAATTAATTTATCTTTTCTATCAAACCTCCAACCACAAACCAAATCAAAACCATTATTAATCTCTGAAATTAATAAAGGAATATCATTTGGATCATTCTGTAAATCACCATCCAAAGTAATAACAATATCGCCCTTTGAATTATCAAAGCCAGCTGACATTGCTGCAGTTTGACCATAATTTTTGCGAAGGGAAATTACTGACAATTCTTTAATTTTGAAAGTTAGTTGCTTTAATACTTGATGAGTATTATCTTTAGAACCATCATTTACAACAATCAATTCAAAATTAAATTTATGAGATGACATTACATTTATAACTTCATCTAATAAAGGACCAATACTCTCGCTTTCATTGAAAACAGGTACGACAACAGAAATTAATTGTTTTATATCTGACATTTATATCTAATAATAATTACACAATTTTAACTTAATTTAGAACATTAAAATTAAACAAAAAAAATCACCACAAACGTGGTGATTTAAATTATTTAAGGGGAATTTAACCAAACTTACCTGAAGTGGATGCGATAACAAATGCCCCAAATGTAAGTATGTTTCCAATCGTGAAATGTGCTAGTCCAACTAATCTAGCTTGAACAATTGAAAGTGCAACTGGCTTATCTCTCCAGCCAACAAGGTTAGCAATTGGAGTACGCTGATGTGCCCAAACTAATGTTTCAATTAATTCTTGCCAGTAACCACGCCATGATATTAAGAACATGAAACCAGTAGCCCAAACTAAGTGACCGAATAGGAACATCCAAGCCCAAGGAGATAGCGAATTTACTCCAAATGGGTTATATCCATTAATAAGTTGAGCAGAGTTTAACCAGAGATAATCTCTGAACCAACCCATTAGATAAGTTCCTGATTCGTTAAATTGTGCTACGTTACCCTGCCAAATTGCTAGGTGTTTCCAATGCCAGTAGAAAGTTACCCATGCTAGTAAATTTAATGCCCAGAACATAGCTAAGTACATAGCGTCCCAAGATGAACTATCACAAGTACCTCCACGTCCAGGACCATCGCAAGGGAATGCATAACCTAAATCTTTCTTATCAGGAATTAATTTAGTTCCCCTAGCATCAAGTGCTCCTTTGATAAGTATTAAAGCGGTTGTATGTAGACCTAAAGCGATAGCATGGTGAACTAAGAAATCTGCAGGACCGATAGGTAAGAAAGCACTTAATGCATCTTGTCTATTGATCAAATCCATCCAGTAGTGATTACCTGGCAATGAATTAGCAGCGAGACTTGCTGAACTTGTTGGATCAGATAATAAAGCATTAAAGCCGTACATCATTTTACCTTGAGCAGCTTGAACAAATTGAGCAAATACTGGCTCAATTAGAATTTGCTTTTCAGGATTACCAAAAGCTACAACAACGTCGTTATGAACATAAATTCCTAGAGTATGGAATCCAAGCAGCATTGTTACCCAACTAAGATGGCTTATCAAAGCTTCCTTTGTTCCAAGAACTCTAGCCAATACATTATCTTTATTTAATTCTGGATCATAATCTCTTACAAAGAAAATAGCTCCGTGTGCAAATGCACCAACCATCAAGAACATTGCTATGTACTGATGATGACTATATAAAGCAGATTGTGTAGTGTAGTCCCTGGCAATAAAAGCGTAAGAAGGAAGTGCACCCATGTGTTGCGCTACAAGAGAAGTTGCTACACCAAGGGATGCTAATGCTAATCCAAGTTGGAAATGTAATGAATTATTTACAGTTTCATATATTCCATCGTGGTTAATTCCAAAACTACCTTTATGAGGATCATTAGGGTGTCTTGTATTATGGGCTTCTGTAATTTCTTTGAGGCTGTGACCAATACCAAAAGTATTTCTATACATATGACCAGCAATTACAAAAACTGTTCCAATCGCAATATGGTGATGCGCAATATCTGTAAGCCATAATGCTTCACTTTGAGGATGAAGACCACCTAAGAAAGTAAAGATTGCTGTTCCAGCTCCTTCAGCTGTTCCAAATACTTGATCTAAAGAATCAGGATTTTGGGCATAAGCTCCCCAGTTTAAAGTAAAGAAAGGAGCTAATCCTGCAGGGTGAGGAAGCACTGTTAACCAGTTATCCCAACCTACATGCTGACCTCTTGATTCAGGTATGGCAACATGAACCAAATGTCCTGTCCAAGCGATACTACTAAAACCAAATAAGACAGCTAAATGATGATTTAATCTTGACTCTGCATTTTTAAACCAAGCTAAAGAAGGTCTGAATTTTGGCTGTAAGTGTAACCAACCAGCAAATAGAGTCCAACAAGCCAAAATACTCATGAATATTGAAGCTTGGAAGAGTTGCTCGTTAGTTCTCATTCCAATTGTGTACCACCAATGGTAGAGACCTGAATAAGCGATGTTTACTGGACCGCTTGCTCCAGCTTGTGTCATTGCTTCTGTTATGCCAGATCCAAAATGCGGGTCCCAAATAGCATGAGCAATAGGGCGGACATGAGTTGGATCTAATACAAATTGCTCAAAATTACCTTGCCAAGCAATATGAAATAAGTTACCTGCAACCCAGAGAGCAATTATTGCTAGATGTCCAAAATGTGTAGAGAATAGCTTCTGATAAAGTTTTTCTTCGGTCATACCGTCATGACTTTCAAAGTCATGAGCGGTAGCTATTCCGTACCATATTCGTCGGGTTGTGGGGTCCTGAGCTAGACCCTGGTTAAATGATGGAAATTTTGTTGCCATTGAATTAAAAAGGTGAAGTTCAGGTTATTAGCCCAGCCCGAAAAGGCGAGCATGGAAGAAGGCCCATGTGGTAGCTATACCACCTACAAGGAAGTGTGTAACACCTACTGCACGTCCCTGAGTAATAGATAGAGCTCGAGGTTGAATGGTTGGTGCAACCTTTAGTTTATTGTGCGCCCAAACAATTGATTCGAACAATTCTTGCCAATATCCTCTTCCGCTGAAGAGGAACATTAAACTGAACGCCCATATAAAGTGAGCTCCCAAGAACATCAAACCGTACATGCTTATTGATTGACCATAGCTTGTTAACACTTGAGAGGCTTGAGCCCAGAGGAAATCTCTTAACCAACCATTGATAGTAATTGAACTTTGTGCAAAATTACCACCAGTGAGTCCCCAAACATCACTCTGCATTTTCCAAGAGAAGTGGAAAATAACTATTGATAAACAGTTATACATCCAGAAGAGAGCTAAGAAAACGTGATCCCATGAAGAAACTTGACATGTACCACCTCTTCCAGGACCATCACAAGGGAATCTAAATCCTAAAGAAGCTTTGTCAGGAATCAACCTTGAACTTCTTGCATAAAGAACTCCTTTAAGAAGTATCAAAACAGTTACATGGATTTGGAAAGCATGAATATGATGAATCATTAAATCAGCTGTCCCTAATGGAATAGGCGCTATAGCTACCTTTCCACCAACTTCTACTAAACTTCCATTAAAGACCTCACTTAAAGCTTTGTGAGGTAAAGCTTCTGCAGTACCTGCTAAAAGGGAAGTTCCAACAGCAGATGCTTGAATACTCTGTACCCATTGAGCAAAGATTGGCTGAAGTTGGATAGCAGAATCACTAAACATATCTTGGGGTCTACCCAAAGCTCTCATAGTATCGTTGTGAATATAGAGTCCAAAACTATGGAATCCTAACCACATACAAACCCAGTTCAAGTGACTGATTAAAGCATCTCTTGCCTTAAGAATTCTGTCTAATACATTATCAATGTGTTTTGCTGGATCGTAATCTCTAACCATTGCAATTCCAGCATGCGCACCGGCTCCTACTATGAATAATCCACCTATCCACATGTGATGGGTAAATAATCCAAGAACTGTCATGTAGTCAGTAGCTATATAAGGATATGGAGGCATCGCATACATGTGATGAGATACAAGTATGCTTATTGATCCAAGCATCGCTAGGTTTACTGATAGCTGAGCATGTCTACTTTCTGCCATGAACTCAAAAAGACCTTGATGACCTTTAGGGGCAGGGAATAATATTGGGTCTCCTTGTTGTGAATCTAATATTTCTTTCATACTATGACCAATACCGTAGTTGGTTCTGTACATATGACCACCTATTATGGCTATTACACCAAAAGCTAAATGATGATGTGAAACATCAGTCATCCACAAGCTTCCTGTCACAGGGTTAAGTCCACCTTTGAAAGTAAGGAAGTCTGAGAAAGCTAACCAATTTAAACTAAAGAAATTACCTGTACCACTTGCTAATCCTGGAAATATCTGACCAATAATTTGTGGATCGCAGAGTTGATGCGGCATAGGCATATCTGCAATAGTTGCTATTTCTTTTCCATTAATAACTAAAGGAGAGCCCGCATCAATTGCATCTAATAGAGCTGCAGTAGGAGCTCCGATATGAATACAATGGCCAGCCCATGCTAAAGATCCTAAACCTACTAAACCAGCTATGTGGTGGTTAAGCATAGACTCAATATCTTGAAACCACTCCATTTTTGGAGCTGCTTTGTGGTAATGAAAAATTCCAGCATGAAGCATAAGCGCCGCCATTACTACAGCACCTATTGCTAAAGCCATAAGTTCACTCTCATTAGTGATTCCCCATGCTCGCCACATGTGGAATATTCCTGAACTAATTTGAATACCGTTGTAGTTAGCCCCAAGGTCAGCATTAAGCATTTCTTGACCAACGATGGCCCATACTTGCTGAGCTCCTGGTTTTACATGAGTTGGATCAGCTAACCAACCTGAGTAATTAGAAAATCTTGCTCCATGGAAAAATGCAGCGCTCATCCATATAAAAATGACTGCAAGATGTCCAAAATGAGCTGAAAAGATTTTTCTTGTTGCTTCTTCAGCATCGCCTGTATGCACATCAAAATCATGTGCATCAGCATGCAAATTCCAGATCCAAGTTGTAGTTTTCGGACCTTTAGATAATTTACTTGACCAGAATCCTGGCTTATCTAATTTGGCAAAATCAATAGGTCTTGGATCGGCCTTGACAGGATCTTCCAAAACTTTTTTGTTTTTTTCTCCACTTTCTGGTGGGCTGATGGTCATCTAGCACCTCGAAAATAATTGACATTAAAGCCGATTGATCGGATCTTGAACTTATTTTTAATCATAATGTTCAAGAAAACGAATC
>QCDG01000002.1 GCA_003280995.1 Prochlorococcus sp. AG-355-A09
TCGTCTTGGAGAAAGAGATGAGGAGGGAAATCTTACTGAAGAATCAATCAAAAGAGCATTAGTTACTCTTAAGCGATTTAAGGAATATTGTAAAAGTAATGGAGTAAAACAAATAGTAACAGCAGCAACAAGTGCAGTTAGGGAAGCTCCAAATGGTCAAGATTTTATTGGAAGAGTGCTTGATGAAACTGGTATTCAAATAGAAATGATAAGTGGTTCTGAGGAAGCCAGATTAATTTACCTTGGTGTTCTTTCTGGGATGTCTTTTGAAGATCAGTCTTTTGTAATCATAGATATTGGAGGAGGATCTACAGAATTAATACTTGCAGATAAAAAAGATGCTATGGCTCTTACCAGTTCGAGAATTGGTGCGGTAAGACTTAAAAATGATTTTTTAAATAAAGGGTCTATAAATTCAGAAAGATCGAGTTTTTTAACAACTTTTATTAAAGGATCTTTAGAACCATCTGTTCGAAAAATAAAGAGTAGATCTAAGGAAGATAAACCTTTATCTATGATTGCAACCAGTGGCACTGCAACCTCATTAGGAAATTTGATTTCAGATGATTTGGGAGAATCTAAACAAAAGTTGCATGGTTATAAATTTAAAAGGGAAAATTTACAAAATGTATTGGAAAAACTAATTAAATTGCCAGTTTCGGAAATCAAGAAAATACCTTCATTAAGTGAGAGAAGAGCAGAAATAATTATTCCAGGAGCATTGATATTAAACACCGCAATGGAGATGTTGAACTTTAATGAATTAATAATAAGTGAGAGGGCTCTTCGAGAGGGTTTGGTTGTGGATTGGATGCTTCGTAAAGGGATAATTAAAAATGAGTTAAATATCCAAGGCAATATTAGAAAAAAAACAATAGTTCATCAGGCCAGAAAGTTTGGAGTAGATAATACAAGAGCTAAGAAAGTTATTGATATTGCCTTTCAAATCTATGATCAGACTAAAAATATCTTTCATAGCGATAATGACCCTAAAGCTAAAGAACTGCTTTGGGCAGCAGCTAATCTTTATAATTGTGGGAAATATGTGAATGTTGGTTCGTATCACAAACACTCTTGGTACTTAATAAAAAATTGTGAGTTGTTGGGATATTCTGAAGCAGAAACAAATATTATTGCTTCAATTGCTAGGTACCATAGAAAGACTCTACCTAAGAAAAGACATGAGTCTTGGCAAAATTTAATATCCAAAGAAGATAAAACATTAGTTCTTGAAATGTCATTAATCCTTAGACTAGCAGCAGCTCTTGATCAAAGACCTGACAAGGTGATCTCCTCAGTTCAAATAAAATTGCAGGAAAATAATCTTACATTTCAACTTTTACCTTTAGATAGGAACTATGATCTTCTTCTTGAGAAATGGAACTTAGGATTATGCCGTAATGTAATAAAAGAACTAAAGAATTTGGAATTAAAAGTTATTTAGTATTTTTTAAAAGTTCTTGTTTTGGAGTTTGATTCTGAGAATTTGAAAATAAATTGAAAATTAAGGACGAGGCTATCAGTCCGAGAAAGCCTGAAATTAAAATAAATATTAGGAATCCTAGTGGATTAAAATTCTTAGATTGCCTAGATTTATAATTTTTTTTGGAAACTTCTTCAACTATTTCTTCAATTTTCACTTCTTTCCTCTCTGTCTTTAATTCATCCATTAAAAATTCTGTATCAAGTTTTAGCTTCTGTGAAATCCGTCTAATCATTGCTTTGATAAATACTTTTTCAGGTAGTTTTTCTTCATTACCTTCCTCTATGGCTTCAAGTTGATGAGCTCCAATTTTTAAATCAGAAGCCAATTCTTCAATTGATTGATTTTTACTTAACCTAGCCTCTTTAATGAAATTTCCTATTCTCTTTAAAGAGGAATCTCCCCCTTTATCGTTGATTCCCGAAACAGATTTTATTTCTTTCAAAGCAAATAAATTTTTACTAATTATAGTAATTAATATTTTTCTATCAACTTTAAGATTATTTATTCCTAAAGAGATGCTTATAAGATGGATTATAAAGATTAGATCTTTTTTGAGAATTATTAATTGCTGGGCTAATTATGTAAATGGTTGTTCTAATTAGTTTTTTCTCAATAGAAAATTTTTCCATATCTTTTAATTCTATTAATGATGTCCAACCATCATCCCAAGATACTCTAAATCCAACAATTACTTTAGTCTCTGGAGGGTAAAACTCTAGTAAAGTTTCTTGAGACCTTTTCACATGCCTAGCACTTAGATATAGACAGATAGAGGAATTGTGTTTCGCAAGATCTTTCAGAGATTCTTTTTCGGGCATCCCTGTTCGCCCTCCTGCTCTAGTCAAAATTATTGTTTGCGTTACGTCAGGGATGGTTAACTCGGCTTCATGATATGCTGCAGCAACTTGAAAAGCACTTACTCCAGGAACAACCTCGATTTCAATTTTTTCGTTTTTTAAAATTTCGATTTGCTCTCTAATTGCTCCAAAAAGGCAAGGGTCTCCATCATGCAACCTTACAACAGTTTTCCCTGTCTGAAATTTTTCTATCATAATTGAGGTGATTTGCTCTAAGTTAAGTGAACTCGTTTTTATTTTTTCAGAACCTTCTTTAGCAGAATCTAAAATCTTTTCAGGAATTAGAGAATCAGTCCAAATAATGACATCTGCAATTTTTATCTTTTTTAATGCTTTTAAAGTTAATAATTCTGGATCGCCTGGACCAACACCAATAAAGGATATTTTGTTATCCATTCTTTCTATTTTTCCAACTATATGATCTCAATCTTAAAAAAAATATTCCAATTAATCCAGAAGAAAATAGAAAAATACTTATAAATTGAGCCATTCTTATGCCGCCATCACAGAAAGGTGGAAGTCCACCAATGCATAGTGGGTCAGTTCTTAAACCTTCAATCCAGAATCTTCCAAAGCTATAACTTATTAAATAAAGAAAGCTAATAAAGCCAGGCCTGAAAAAATCTGTTTTATTTTGTTTATAAAAGGTAATCATAAGGACGATGAAAATTAAAAGATTCCACAATGACTCATAGAGAAATGTAGGATGAATAAATTCATAATTAATAAATTCTAAAGGCCTATTTTGGATAGGTATAAATAATTTCCAAGGCAAATTTGTAGGAACTCCAAAGGCTTCATTATTGAAAAAATTTCCCCACCTTCCTATTGATTGTCCAAGAATAATCGAGGGTATTAATATATCTATAAAAGTTTTTAAATTAATTTTTTTCGACTTACAGAAATAGATAATAGATATTAATCCTCCAATTAGACCTCCATGGATTGCTATGCCTCCTTCCCAAACTGCAAGAAAAGAAGGTATTTGAATGATGTTATTGAATAGTTCAAAAGAAGTAAAAAAGTTCTCTCCGCTATATTGCCTCCACTCAAAAATTACGTAATAAGCTCTAGCCCCAATTATTGAAGAGATTATTAATGATGGAAGTATTTCACTAATGTACTCTGGGTTAATATTTCTTGCCTTTGCTAGTTTTTTAGAGACAAATAGGCCTATTAAAACTGAAACCGAAATAAGAAGTCCGTACCACCTAATAGTTATAAATCCTAAATTTAAAAAAGTTTCTCCTGGAGATTGTATAAAAGCTTGAAGTATAAGCATTTAGAGAAAGTTAGATACCCTCTGCAGCTTGCACTTTTTCTACTTGTTTTTTCTTTAATACTAAAAGTATTTGTGTTAAGCCTACACCAATGAAGAATGCGATCAATCCAATAACTCTATAAGGGCTCTGAAGAACAACCTCAGCATCTAATTGACCGAATCCACCAACGTTGGGATCATTAGTAAGAGGGTCACCTACATTAATTTTGTCTTGCGCTTTTACGATAAGTTGAGGACCAACAGGCACTGCTTCAGTAGTTATTTCACCATTATCGTTTTCTATATTGACTTGATAGCTGCCATCTTCAATTGTTTCTATTGAATTTATAGTTCCTGCGGTGGAAGAAGTGAATACTACATTATTGCTCTTGTCTCCAGTTGGATATACCTGACCTCTACCTCTATTGCCTCCAATATGTAACGAGTATTTCCCATAGTGATATTCTTTATTAGTGGATGGGTCAGGGGAAAGTACAGGGAAAACGATTTCTTTATTGCTATCGCCAGGTAAAGGTCCGACAATTATGATATTGTCTTTCTCTTCACTGTAATTAGTGAAATAAACCCCTTCTGTCTCCTCTTTTATTTCTTCGGTCCATCTTTCTTGTGGGGCAAGTTTAAAGCCATCAGGCAGCATTACAACAGCGCCAACTTGTAATGGGACTTCCGAACCATCAGCCCCTATCTCTTTTAAATCAGTTTTGTAGGGTATTTTGACTACAGCTTTGAAAACACTGTCTGCTCCAACAGATTGTGGTACCTCTGCAATTGTAGGCATCTGAGCTAGATGACAATTTGCACAGACTATCTTACCTGTAGCTTCTCTAGGGGATTCGTAGTTTTGCTGAGCCCAAAATGGATAAGCAAAACTGATCTTTGGATAAAATACAATGCTTGAAATTAAAAGCAGAGTACAGATAAATAAATTTGTTTTTTTCATGATTTGATTTTTAAGACCTTTCATTTTTTTATGCCCACCATGGATTTTCATTAGTTCTAAAGTCAGTTTCTGACCATTGTTTTACAAGCACAGTATCTTCTTCAATATCGACATGAGCTAGAGCTAAAGATAAAGGCGCAGGCCCTCTTACTACCTTCCCGTTAGTATCGTACTGACTGCCATGACAAGGACATATGAATTTATTAGCACCACTATCCCATGGGACAACGCAACCTAAATGAGTACAAATTGCATTTAAACCAAATTCTCCTATTTCCCCACCCTCATTAACTATTAAATAAGTTGGATCTCCTTTTAGACCCTGAACTAGACTTCTGTCTCCTGCTTGATGGGTAGATAACCAACCTGTCTTAGTTATTGGATTCCCCAATTCATCTTTAGCAGAAGTTCCACCTCCACCACCGCCTGCTCTTAAAGGCATGAAATAATTCGCTACAGGGTAGAGGGCTCCTAAAGCTACACCAGTTGCAGTACCAAATGTAAGAAGATTCATAAATTGCCTTCGACCCATTGAAGGGACATCATTGGAACTTAATTGAGTCATTCGCTACTTGGTTCTGTTATTTATTAGTTATTATGAAGCAAATTGTTCAATTTCTGTTGCAAATAGATAGGACTTTTAATAATTTAAAGTAAAAGTTTAGGAAGTCTTAATTAATTGATTTAAATGAACCCATTGCTAGTAGATGAAGTTATACATTATTTGATTCATCGCTGGGGGAAAAAATATGATTTCAGACTCTTTAGAAGAGGAAAATTCGTTTATTTTCAAATGATGTGGGGATTTCTTGGACAGGAATCATTCCCTTTAAGTGAAGATGAATATAAAAAATCTATAGCTGAAAAAATCGAGATTTTAAATAGATGTGGATATTCAGAAGAAGTAAGGGAATGGCTAAAGAAAGTCAATGCTAAGCCAAGGTTAGGTAGAGCTGTCAGCTTGCAATTAGATCTTAATGAGAAGATGAAAGAGTTTTTGACTTAAGATTTTCTGATAAGTAAGTTAATCCAGTACCCACAAAAAATAAAAACACAATTGATATAGATAGCAATGACATAGTCAATGGGTCAGTTGAAGGGGTAATCACTGCAGATAATATTGCAGAGGAAATTACAACTATCTTCCAATTCGAAATCATTTTTTCTGTTGTGATTATTCCAAGAGAACCAAGTATAAATTGTAATACTGGCAATTGAAAAGCTATTGCAGTGCTAGACATTAATAAGAGAACAAAATCAAAATATCTTTCTATAGACCAAGTTGGTTCAACAATATCAGCACCAAAACTAATGAAGAAATTTATTGCTGCAGGGACTAATATCCACCATGAAAAAATTAATCCTAAAAAAAACAGAAGACCTGAACCAAAAACTGCAGGCAATATAAGGCTTTTTTCTTGTTTTGTTAAACCAGGAGAAATGAATAATATTATTTGATAAAAAATATAAGGCATAGAAACTATCAATCCGCTGTAACCTGCAACTTTAATAGCGACAAATAAAAACTCTCCTGGAGCAAGTTGTAGTAAATGAATATCACCAGCTGGAATTTCTAAAAAAGATATTAATGGCTTTATGATGAGAAAACTAAAGAATATTGAAATAAGTATTGAGTAAATTGAGTTTAGTATCCTTTGACGAAGCTCTTCTAAATGATCACTAAAAGTCATCGAATCTGATAATTTTTTTTCACTTTGACCTGTACCTCTCATTATTATTTGATAAAAATTGTGTAAGAAAAAGGTTTAAAACTACTATTGTCAAAGTCCAATTTATTTTTCGATTAACTTAGTTATTTGCTTAATTTAGGATTTGTTGGATCTGGTAATAAGAAAGGAGGGGCGTCATTTAAAGATGATTCACCATATGTTTCATATTCTCTATATCCACCCATTTTCCCATTTGTTTTCATTAAAGCGCTTACGAAGGCAAGTAGTAAGAAAACAGTAGGAGCTCCAATTATTAATGCAGCACCAAATAGATATCCAACAATAAATTCTGGAAAACTATGATTTCCTAAAAATTCATGAGTGCCTAAAAGAAAATCAAACATTTAGATTTAAAAATTTTTTTTATTATAAACTAAATTACTGTTTTAAGATTTTTTTTAATGTAATCTTCTCCTCTTGTAGGATTTCCCCAAATAATTTCTCCATTTTTAAAGGAAACGCAACCCGGTCCTCCGTTTTTGATTTTTTGCAAATCTTTAATTTTTACTAAATTAATTGGAACTTTAATGTTTCGTTTTGCCTTACTAAATAAAGCAGCTAAATCTGCAGCTATTTGAAGATCTTGTTCAGATGCTACTTGAGATGAAGACTTCAAAACTACATGACTGCCTGGTGATTCCTGCGCATGAAACCATAAATCGCCTTTTTTTGAGAACTTAAAGCTTATTAAATCATTTTGCCTCATATTTCGCCCTACCTGAAGCTTTAATCCTGTGGGAGTGTCAACTTGAATTGGTGAAGACTCTATCTCATATGTACTTTTCTGATCTTCTCTTTGCTTCTTGATATTGATATTAAACTCGTTACAAATTTCTTCCATAATTTCTTCTATTAGTTTGATTCTCATAGAAAGTTTTTCGTGATTTAAAGAATTTAAATTTTCTAGAAGCGTAGTGAATTCGTCTAATCTCTCTAAATTTGTTTTGTAAATACTTAATCTTTCTTTTATTAATTCTCTAGATCTCTTTAGTTTTTTTGATTTTTTATATAGTTTTTGTCCCTTTATAATGTCTTGTTTTTTAATTTCATGTGAGGCGAATATATTATCAGCTTTTTCTTTATATATCTCGTAGTTTTCTGATTTTGACAGAAGATCATATTGAATATTTAAATTCTTTTTCTCAGTATTAGTCTGTTTAAAAATTATCCCTTCAATTTTCTTTTCCAATAATTCAAGTTTTTTTTGTTTCAGATGATAATCATAATAATTCTCTAAGCTTGTGCATAAATCTAATTTATTTTCGCAATTAATTTCCTTATCAAAAAACCAAACACAATAAAAATCTTTGTTGAATGTAGAAAAATTAAAGTTATTGTTTTTAAACCTGTTTATCCAAATCTTCCAATTTTTAAATATCTCCTTTAAGTCTGAGTTGCTAATGAAATCAATATTTTTTTCCATTATTTCTGAATTAACGGTTGCGCTAACAACCTCTAATTGTTTTGTGAGTATAGGGCTTACTCCTTGATAGGTATTTATTAAACAGTATTTCAAAGACTCAGGTACTATTGAAATTGAGTCTTTCCATGATTGAAAAGACTCATCTTCTCTAGGTTGTTTTTTGAGATTGACTGGAGGCCCAGAATAAATTGATCCTGTTGAAATTGTTCTAAAACTAGATTGACTTGATTTAATTTGTTTACCAACGGCAATTATTTTATGTTTATTATCCAGATAAAAAATATTACTATGTTTTCCCATTAATTCAAAAATTAAATACTTATTAATTTCATCTCCAGGTTTTTTCGCAAAACTAAATTTTATAACTCTCTCGAAATCATCTTGATCAATCGAAATTAAAGCCATATACTTTAATCCATATCTTATTTGTTTAGAAAGTGTGCTTTCTCTCCCAATCTTTTCTGGCTTATTTATCTTTAGTATTCTAGGAGAGTCTCCATTCCATGAAACTTCTAACCATGTTTGAGAATCAACTCCTCTGAAACATAATTGAATTGTATTAGGCTCTGGTTGTTGGGCAGTTTCAAACTTTGTAGGTAAGATATTCCTTGTCAAATAATGCAAGACAGATCTAATAGATGTAATGTCCATTATCTGTGGAACACCTTTTTGCATTATTCCTTCTTAATTCACAAGACATTTATTTTACTGTAAAAAATTTAATATGAAAAATCAAAAAAAACTTATTATCCTTACTGGACCCAGCGGGGTAGGTAAAGGAACAGTTGTTAAAGAAATATTAGGTAAAGAAAAAAAATTTTGGCTTTCAATATCTGCAACTACTCGAAAACCTAGAGATGGAGAGAAGGAAGGAGAAAATTACTACTTTTTAAATCAAGAAAAGTTTAAAGAAATGATTGAACGAAACCTGTTCCTCGAATGGGCTCAATTCGCTGGAAACTACTATGGAACGCCTTTGTCTTCTGTTAATGAGAAAATTGAAAAGGGATTTACCGTACTACTTGAAATTGAAGTAGAGGGTGCAAGGCAAATAAAAAATAAGTTTCCTAATTCACTGTCAATATTTTTACTTCCTCCGGATAAAGAAGAGTTAGAGAGAAGAATAAGAAATAGAGGTACAGAAAAAGAAGAGGCGATTAAAGAAAGACTTTTAAGGGCTAATTATGAGATTTCAGTATCAAATCAATTTGATTTTGCATTAACAAATCACAGTGTTGATGAAACAGCAAAAAAAATAATCAAGTTAATAAAAACTTGATTATTGTCTCTTTATCAACTCATTGGATGGAATAATAAATCTGGGAAAAACCTATTAAATTCAATAATTATTCCAGCTGTAAGGCTTAGCCAAATAGCTGCTACAACTGGAGCAGATCTGACAAATTTTGTGTTTAGAATTTTGAACATTTTTTTATGAAAGTTTAAAGATGTTTAGCGAGGACCATTAAGTGTAATATTATTATCTTTCTCTCTTAAATCACCATTTCTTCCTTGTTTATTAGCAAGAAGAGGCCATTGCGCTCCTTTTACAAGACATTTTCTCGCTAAGTCTAGGTCAATAATGATCTCAAGATCTGCTGGATTCTTAGTCTTTTTTGATTCAATTAGATACTCTCTTCCTGACCAACCTATAATTCCAGCAATGTAAATGAACAATACTCCAGGAATAAGTAAATCTCCTTCGTGACCTCTATTTAAAAGTGCTCCCCAAGGCTCAAGAGGAGGACCAATTATTAAATGTGGAAGGCCATCATCTCCGCATGACGCTTTTCCGTATCTTTCAAATCTTGCGATGTCTTTTTGTGTAGTGGCAGAACTTGCTCTCTCAATGAATTTGGGATTTTCAGAGCATTTTGTGAGGGCTGAAGCAGTATATTCTGTGCTAGCTCTATCTGCGTTTAAGGCAGGCCCATTTGCAGCTAGAGCAATTGGAGTAATTCCGAGGAACAGAAAAACTGAGGTTATGATTGAAAAAAAGAATTTCATAAGTTGCAATCTTTAATTCCTTATAGTGTGTTAAGTAAGAAATTAATATTAAAATAGAACAAGTTGAATCAAAAATGAATAAAGTTTTAGCTATTGAAACAAGTTGTGATGAGACATCTGTCTCAATAGTTTCTAATATTGGCGATACTTTTAGAATACATTCAAACATAATAGCTTCTCAAATTGAAGATCATTCAAAATGGGGAGGAGTTGTGCCTGAACTCGCAGCTAGAAAGCATTTAGAATTATTACCTCTTGTTTTGGATGAGGCTTTAGAAGAATCAAAAATCAAAATTGAGGAAGTCGATTATATTGCATCAACTGTGGCTCCTGGATTAGTTGGTTGTTTACGTGTTGGCTCTATAACTGCAAGATCACTTTGCATGTTACATTCAAAACCATTTTTGGGAATTCATCATTTAGAGGGGCATTTATCTTCAATTCTTTTTTCAGAAAATTATCCAAAGAAATCTTTTCTTACATTACTTGTTAGCGGCGGGCATACTGAATTGATAAAGGTTGATGATAGAAGGGGAATGCAAAGGCTTGGGAAAAGTTTTGATGATGCTGCTGGAGAAGCCTTTGACAAAGTTGGCAGACTATTAGGTCTTAGTTATCCAGGAGGACCGGCAATTGAAAAGATTGCTAAAAAAGGGGACCCAATGAAATTTAATTTACCAAAATGTAGGATTTCTGATAAAAAAGGTGGATTTCTTAAATATGATTTCTCTTTTAGTGGTTTAAAAACTGCCGTACTAAGATTAGTTGAGAGAATAAATTTGGATGGGAAGACCGTTCCAATTCCTGATATTGCTGCAAGTTTTGAGAGAGTAGTGGCAGAGGTCTTGGTAGAGAGAACAATAAAATGCGCAGAAGATCATAGCTTGGATAATGTTGTTGTAGTTGGGGGAGTGGCTGCTAACAATACATTAAGAAAAATGATAATTAGTGAAGCTAATAAAAAATCTATTAAAGTTCATTTAGCTCCCCTTAATCTTTGTACAGATAATGCTGCAATGATTGGAGCGGCGGCGTTGTTCAGGATCAAATTTAAGGATCATTTAAGTTCCCTTAAATTAGGTGTCGCAGGAAGACTATCAATTGAACAAGCAAATACCCTTTATGAAGAAAATCCTCCTTTCTAACTTCAATGAACAAACAACCTAAAATCGAGATTGAAGAGACAAAAAACTTCGTTGATAAAAAGGAACTGAATTTGTGGAAAAGAGGTTTTACTCCTCAAGCTGAAATATGGAATGGAAGGATGGCAACTGTTGGTATAGGAATTATTTTTATAATTATTGCTTTAATAAGCCAGTTTTCTTAATAGAAATAAAATTCATTTTCTTAAAAGAAGTTTTAAATGATTTAATAAAAATTACCCTTGTTCAGCCATTTAATTAAATTAAAAAGTATTCTATTTATTGGACTAGAGATAAGATTATTGATTTAATCAAAATAGGTAATATTTTTATTATTTATAATTTTATATGACGCCTGAAAGGCTTGGATTACTTTGGGGGATAACTGTATTTGCAGGTGCTTGCGCTCGATTATTTTCTTCTTTTACAGGATTCCCAAGTGTTGTTATTTTATTGCTTTCTGGATTATTCATTGGAAGATCAGGATTAGGACTTGTTGAGCCTTTAGATCTTGGGCAAGGTCTTGAGACTATTGTTGGGCTTTTGGTCTGTTTGGTTCTTTTTGAAGGAGGATTAAATTTAAAACTGCCTGAGGGGAATATAAGAAATACTGTTTTAAAAATTTCATTGGTAAGACTTTTTATTTCATTATCAGCTGGAATTTTCATTGCTCATTGGCTGGCTGGCCTCTCATGGCAAGTCGCAGGAATATATAGTGCAATAGTTCTAGCTACTGGACCAACAGTTGTTTCTCCATTAGTGGAACAAATAAAATTAGCTTCCCCACTCTCGGAAGTTTTAAAAGCTGAGGGGTTGCTGCTTGAACCAATTGGCGCAGTACTAGCATTACTGCTTTTAGAATTGACTTTAGGGGACCTTCGTGGGATTAACGATGTATTTATAGCATTAATGCAAAGATTAGGGGGAGGAGTTTTAATCGGATTAAGTGCAGGATGGTTACTATCAGAAATTTTAAAAAAAATAAAAAATGAAGCCTCATTTGGTATAGAGCTTCAAGTTACCCTTGGATTTATTTTCCTTGTGTATGGAATTTGCGAATATTTTTTGCCAGAATCAGGCTTGCCGGCTTCAGTCGCAGCAGGTTTTATTGTAGGTAAAAGAGAAGTTATAGATAAGGAGAGATTGGATAATTTAATAGGTGAATTAGCTCAATTAGCAATAACAGTTCTTTTCCCTCTTTTGGCGGCTGACGTTTCTTGGGGTGAATTAAGTCCGCTAGGCTGGGGAGGGGTTGTTTGCGTTTTTATGTTGATGGTAATTGTTCGCCCTATCTCTATCTGGATAGCCACAATGGGGAGAGACTTGAACTTAAAAGAAAAAATATTTTTAGCCTGGTTAGCCCCAAGAGGTATTGTTACTGCAGCTGTAGCTTCTCTTTTTTCTATCAGATTAGAGCAGGCTGGTATCCTTGGAGCTGGCCGTCTACAAGGTTTAGTTTTTCTTACTATTTTGATGACAGTAGGAATACAAGGACTTTCAGCTAAACCTTTGGTAAATAGACTTAAATTAGTCCAAAAAAATAATTTTGATTGATTAAAGACATCTTTCAATTCGAGTTCTATCAGTTTTACTCTCTGCGAAAAGCTCCCAACTTTGAATTAAATCTGGCCCACTGAGAGATCCAAAAAAGGCTACTCTTAATGATTTCATTAATATCCCTTTTTTAATATTATGCTTTTTTGAGATTTCGTTTATTATTTCTTTAGCTTTCTCTTTATTTAGCTCTATAACATTTTGCTCAATTAAATAATTTAAGATTAGTTTTAAAGATAATTTGCTTTCCCGTGTTTCCAGAAAATCTTGACCTTCTTTTTGAATTGTAGGTATTAAGAAAAATGGCTTTGATTGCTCAATTGAATCTTTTAAAAGAGTCATAGAGTCTCTAATCAAAATTGCTAATTTATTAGCCCATTCTTGGGATGGCTGCTCCCAACCATTGTCATCCCAGTATGTTCTCATTATCTCAATTAACTTATTTGGTTCCATATTTTTTATATATTGAGAATTAATCCAGTTGAGTTTTTCCCAACTAAATTTGGCTCCAGCTTTATTTATTTCTGATAAGTCAAAAATTTCAGATATCTCTTCAAGTGAAAGTATTTCTCTGTCAGCAGATTTTGGAGACCAACCTAAAAATGCCATATAGTTCGTTAGGGCCTCAGGTAAATATCCCATTTCTCTAAATTCGTCGATTGAAGTAACGCAATCTCTCTTAGATAATTTTTTCCCTTCGCTATTAAGTATTAAGGGTGTATGCGAAAAAGTTGGCAAATTAAAATTTAATGCTTTATAAATCAATATTTGTTTTGCAGTGTTCGAGATATGGTCTTCACCCCTTACAACGTGAGTAATATTCATGAAATTATCATCAACTACAACTGCAAGATTATACAAAGGATCACCAATCTCATATCCTTTAGCCCTTCTTGATAAAACTAAATCACCGCCCAAATCCTTCCCTTGCCATTTGATTTCGCCTCTTATCTGATCTACCCATTTAATATCAATTTTTTCATCAATCTTAAATCTTATTACTGAGGTCCGCCCTTGGGATATGAATCTTTCTATTTCTTCTTTTGAGAGACTTCTGTGTCTATTATCATGCTTTGGAGGTAATCCTTCCTTTTTTTGTTCTTCTCTTAATTCAGATATTTCATCTTCTGATGTAAAGCACCTATATGCAGCTCCACATTCCAGTAGTTTTTTGATATAACTTTTGTGAATCGAAATTCGGTCACTTTGCTTTATAGGCTCTTCATCCCATTTAAGTCCAAGCCATTTCAAGCCCTCTAATATATTTTTTGTATATTCAGATTTAGAGCGAAGAAAATCTGTATCTTCTATTCTGATAAGAAATTTCCCACTTATTTTTTGTGCATACAACCAATTGAATAGTGCTGTTCGCGCTGTCCCAATATGAAATAAACCCGTTGGACTCGGGGCTAGTCTTAAACGTTTTTCCAAATTTCTTTTAGAAAAAACGGGACCGACGGGATTCGAACCCGCAACTTCCGCCGTGACAGGGCGGTGCTCTAACCAGTTGAACTACGGTCCCAGAGTTTTGTTCTAAATTTATTTAGAACTTCATTCTTAAAATTATCAGATCATAATACTTAATTTATGGGGTTGTAATAAAAAAAATTTATTAATTTGAGGATTTACAGAAATAATTAGTTTTTTAACTGCCCTAGTGTAGACAACTATTTATTTTTGAGGTCTAAAACCAGCAGGTTCTATCAACCTAACTTGGTTGCCTCTAGCAGTAAATTCTCTGCCTTGGTCACTTTGTACGACAACTCTCCCACCAGATTTAACTCTGATAACTCTTGCACGAACCCATCCTAAAGCTGCTGATTCAAGGACTTTAACTACGTCCCCAGGTTGAAGATCTAACTCCATCTTATGAAAAAATGATTTACATAATGTTGATCAAACGCGTCGTGGAGGACTTGAACCCCCGACATCAGGTTTTGGAGACCTGCGTTCTACCAACTGAACTAACGACGCATTTAAATGATTATAAGCGTCTTTGTGACCAATAAGTTGATTAATTTACAACTTTATCGATCAAAGCGTTGTTTTACGCGAGTAGCTTTTCCTACTCTATCTCTCAGATAGAATAACTTAGCTCTTCTTACTTTACCTCTACGTTCAACTTTTAGAGAGGCAACCTGTGGACTATGTAGCATAAATACTCTTTCAACACCTATACCCTGAAAAATTCTTCTAACTGTAATAGTCTGGTTAATACCTCCATGTCTTTTTGCTATGACAACGCCTTCATAAGGTTGGACTCTTTCTTTATTACCTTCTGTAATTTTCACTCCAACTTTAACAGTGTCCCCAACATATATTTCAGGTAATTCTTTTTTTAATTGTTCGTTCTCAAATTCCTTAATAAGATTGGATGCGCTTAAGGTTTGCGTAGTCTCAGAAACCGTATTTTTTTCTTTTTGTTCAACTGCTACATCAACTGATGTGTCAGCTTTAATACCGGTTTCTAAATCCTTCTCTTGTTTCTCTTTGGCCATTTTGGTCATTATTATCCTACAAGTTCTATATCTTAACCTTTTGACTCGCCTTTAGTAACCTTTTTGGTAAATGAAATTGTTTTTGAAAACATTTGGAATCCTGTGACGAGCATCCATAAAACTCCAAGGGAATTAAATATGACGTATATAAGTTCTCCATTATCTCCAAGCCATTCGCCCTCATGGAGAGACATTAACCAATGAACTTGTTCTCTAGAGTAACCCAGTAAATCTTTTGAAACCCTATAAAGAAGACCAGTAATTGAAGATATAAATAATGGAAGAAAAATCCAAGGCGCCAAAGCCTTATGAAATTGCCTAGAATTAAATAAAGTTTTCATTTTCGTTTCTTTCCCATTGTTATTGATAGATTTAAGGTAGCCAAGTTCATAAAGGCTATTTTGAAGATATTTACCTATTACTATTATTTATTCCAATGAGACATTTTGCAGATCTTTTGTTAAATAAAAATAATTCCAAAGCTAATGATCAAGTTCCTTTTATTCAGAGGAGAAGAGGAATTGAAATAAAGTCTTCACGGGAAATAAATTTGATGAAAAATTCTAGCAGAATTGTGGCTACTGTTTTGAGAGAAATTAATGATTTAATTAAACCTGGAATGAGTACAAAAGATTTAGATGATTTTGCAGAAAAGAGGATAAAAAGTTTTGGAGCTGTGCCAAGTTTCAAGGGCTACCATGGATTCCCTTCTAGTATTTGTTCTAGTATTAATAATGAGGTTGTCCACGGTATTCCAAGTAAAAATAAGATAATTAAAAATGGTGACTTGGTTAAAATTGATACAGGGGCATATTTAGATGGTTTCCATGGAGATAGTTGTATATCAATTTGTGTAGGAGAAGTTAGTCCAAAGGCTCAAAAACTTAGTGATATAGCTTTTACAGCTTTGTATGCGGGACTTTCGAAAATCAAGGCAGGGAATACACTTCTAGATGTTGCTGGGGAAATCGAAGACGTTGTTGTAAAAAATGGCTTTAGTGTTGTAGAAGACTATACAGGTCATGGAGTTGGACGAAATCTTCATGAAGAACCATCTGTATTTAATTTTCGGACCAAAGAATTGCCTAACGTAGTCCTTCGCGAAGGAATGACATTAGCGGTGGAACCTATTGTTAATGAAGGGACTAAATTTTGCAAAACACTAAATGATAGATGGACCGTAATAACAAAAGATGGAAAACTATCGGCCCAATGGGAGCATACAATAGTTGTTTTAAAAGATGGTATTGAAATATTGACAGATCGAGATTTTTAGGCGCTAAGATTTATATTTATAGATAATTTGGCAATATAAAAAATTAAAAAATTCTTTCAATGGGAATAGTATATATGTTAAAGGGTTTGGACTAATTATTACTAAATAATTTTTTGAATTGGCTAAATCATAAATTTTTTTAGAAACAAATTTGGTACTCATTATTCCTAGAGGATTTAATTCTGATTTAAAAGGCCCTAGGATGATTTTTTTAATTATTAATTTTTTCTTTGTATTTTTGTCCAGTAGATTTTTTTTGAAAGAAACTAATTGACCAATAAGGGATTTACTAATCTCATATGACGGATTTAGGGCGGGTAATATTTCTGCTTCAGATGTATTTATCCAAATCTCTTTTTTTATTTGTCCATCATTGCTTAGAGCAATATCTTCAAATAAATTTAAAAATTTGAATTTGCTTAATGCATTTATCTCAATTGAGTTTTCATAATTAGAATTTTCTCTACTCAAATCATAGATACCATGATTCAAAATTAAAATGTCTATATTCTCTAATTGTTTTTTTAATGAAGACTCCTTCCCACATTCCCATTTAATCCATTCATTTGGAGATTCAAGATTTGTTTCATAATTAGTTTTACTATGAGTAAATCCAATCACTTTATATCCTTTTTGACGAAACAACTTTGTTAATTCTTTCCCTAGCGCACCTGAGGCTCCAGTAATCCCTATGGTTTTTTCGTTTTTGGTTGGATTTATCATTTTGCTTGATTTTTATGAGATACCAAAGAATTAAAATAAATTTACCAAAAAAAAGATTATTTATTTTTTTATTTGATTAAAACTCATAAATAAATATTTGTTTAGTTCTGAAAAAAATATTATGTTAAACCTATATAAATAATTTACTAAGTTATGAGCGATATATTATTAATTGGCTCATGTGAGCCATTTAGTGGTAAGTCTGCAATGGTTCTTGGGATAGCAAAAAAACTTTTACAGAAGAAAAAAAAAGTACGCATTGGAAAACCTTTAGCAACGTGTATTGAACTTACAAATCTTCCCTCAATGTCTTATGAAGGATTAATAGATGATGATGTTAAGTTTATTGGATCAACTTTAAATATCGAAGAGGAGAATTTAATTTCTTCAGTAGGGTTATTGGATAATATCTCAGCTGAAAAAAGAATCTTCAACAAAGACTTACTCCCAGGAAAAGGTTTTGATCAGATTGAAGGATTGGTTGATGATGATTTTGAAGGACTTAATATCTTAGAGGCAGCCGGAAGTCTTCATGAGGGTATGATTTATGGCTTAAGTCTCCCACAACTAGCTAAGGATTTAGATGCGAAAGTTTTAATTGTGAATTTATGGGAAGATTGTAAAAGTGTGGATGCATTACTTGATGCGAAAAAACAATTAGGTGATAAATTGGCTGGAGTTGTATTAAATGGAGTTTTGCCGCAAGAACTCGAAAAAGTAAAAAATGAAATAATACCCTCTCTTAAAGATCTGGATATTGAAGTGTTTGGAGTGATGCCTAAATCACCACTTCTTAGAAGTGTCACCGTAGGTGAGCTTGTAAGAAGACTAGATGCCCAAGTAATTTGTTGCCCTGAAAAAGATCAATTGCTTGTTGAAACATTAAGCATTGGTGCAATGGGGGTAAATTCTGCAATGGAATTTTTCAGGAGAAGACGAAATATGGCTGTAGTTACTGGAGCTGATAGAACTGATATCCAACTTGCTGCTTTGGAGGCTTCGACTCAATGCCTTATTTTAACTGGTTTAGGAGATCCTTTGTCACAATTGATTCATAGAGCTGAGGAATTGGAGGTGCCAATTTTAAAGGTGGAATTAGATACTCTTTCCTCCGTGGAAATTATTGAACAAGCTTTTGGCCATGTCAGAATACATGAATCAATTAAAGCTTCGTATGCTATTCAATTAGTTCAAGAGCATGTAAATCTAAAAAGAATTCTCGAAAAGATAGATTTTCCCTGCAATTTTTCAGATAAATGCTAATTTCAAATATAGGAACTTTATTATTTTGAGTCGCTCTTTAGATCTACCAGCAACTGAAGGTGTTGATGCCTTAGCTCAAGAACTTGCAAAACTCCAAGATAATGGGAAAAGGAGAATTGCTTTTTTAGGTAGTAGACACGTACCGGTCGTAGATATCCACTTAATTGAGTTGATAGCAAGGTCGTTAGCGGAGGAAGGACATAATATTCTTACGTCTGGATCTCAAGGTGTTAATGCAGCTGTTATTCGAGCTGTCTTAGATATTAATCCATCATTATTAACTGTTTTATTACCACAAAGTCTTGATAGACAACTACCCGAAATAAAGGATCAACTTGAGAGGGTTATGCATTTGGTTGAAAAAAGTGAAAATGATGAATTACCTTTGCCACTTGCAAGTAGTCTTTGTAATCAAGAAATTATTACTAGATGCGATCAATTAATATGCTTTGCCTTTCACGATAGTGAAACTTTGTTAAATAGTTGTAGATGTGCTGAAGAAATGGGCAAAGTGGTTAGTTTGTTATTTTTTGATTAAATTAACCCATTTTCCCTTATTAAAAGATGATTTATGCTAATAATATTTAGCGTTTAATAATTACCATGGCAGAAAGTTTTTCATTTGATGTAGTTTCTGATTTTGATAGACAAGAATTAGTCAATACTTTGGATCAAGTTAAAAGGGAAATTTCTCAGCGTTACGATTTGAAGGGCACGGATACTTCAGTTGATTTAGAAAAAGAAAATATTTTTATAATCACAAATAGCGAACTCACTTTGAATGCTGTAAATGACATAATTAGACAAAAGGCAATAAAAAGAAACTTATCCTTAAAAATATTTGACTACGGTGACATTGAAATAGTTAGTGGTAATAGAATTAAACAGACAATCTTATTAAAACAAGGAATTAAACAAGAAATTGCAAAAAAAATCAGTAAAAATATAAGAGATCAAATTAAAAAAATTAATGTCAGTATCAATGGAGAAACACTCAGAGTTTCTAGTAAGAGCAAAAATGATCTTCAATTGGCAATTAAGCTTGTTTCTGAGTTGGAGGAGTCTTTGAACATTCCTCTAAAAGCAAATAACTTTAGATAAAATATTTAGTAAGATTGTTTTAAAAATATGGCAGATTATTCAAAATCTCTAATTAGCTCATTGATTAAGAATGTAAAAGAATACCCTCGTTTTTCAAAAGAAGAAATAGAGAAATTTTGTTGGATGGCGGTACATGAGCATAAGCATGGTGTATTACCCTCTGAATATGATATCAGGGAGATAGATGAGGATCTTTATTTAGAACTTTTGCAAGAATTTAAATCAGATATCCATTAATTCAAATTTATATTTAAATTTACAATTATTAAAAAAATATTTTAATTAAATACTTTATTAATGCACTAATTAGTCTATTTAAATATGATTAGCTAAAAGAAAAAATTTAATGTCAACATCCTTTAAAAATGTAACTCCAACTGGTCCTGGTGGGACAGCAACATTATTGATTGTATTATCTTTTACAGGCTTTCTTTTGCTCACCCAATCTCTATTTGTTGTTCCTTCTGGACAAGTTGCAGTTGTTACAACATTAGGGAAAGTCAGTGGTCCCTCTAGGAGAGCTGGTTTGAATTTTAAACTTCCATTTATTCAGTCTGTATATCCATTTGATATAAAAACTCAAGTTCAACCTGAAAAATTTGAAACTTTAACTAAAGATCTTCAAGTTATTAGGGCTACAGCTACTGTTAAGTACTCAGTAAAACCTAACGAAGCAGGAAGGATCTTCGCAACAATTGCAAGCAGAAATAGCGATGTTTATCAAAAAATTGTTCAGCCATCTTTGCTTAAAGCTCTAAAATCAGTTTTCTCTCAATATGAGCTAGAAACAATTGCTACTGAATTCGCAGTAATTTCTGAAAAAGTAGGAGACACCGTTGCACAAGAATTAAATTCCTTCGATTACGTAGATGTTAAAAGTTTAGATCTTACTGGATTAGAGATTGCTGAAGAATATAGAGCTGCGATCGAACAAAAGCAAATAGCTGGTCAGCAATTACTAAGAGCAAAGACTGAAGTTGAAATTGCTGAACAAGAAGCACTTAGATATGAGACATTAAATAGAAGTCTCGATGATCAAGTACTTTTCAAATTATTTCTCGATAAATGGGATGGCAGTACACAAGTTGTTCCTGGTTTACCAGGTTCAGAAGGAGGTTCCCCCCCAGTAATAGTTGGTGGTAGAAGATAATTATCTAGAAAAGATCTTTCTATACTTTTTAATCATTTACTTATTTTTCTTTTAGGAGAGATTAGTGAATGATTATTTTTTTATCGCATTAAAAGATTCGTCAAAAGCTTCAATGGTCTTATCAATTTCTGCTTCGCTGTGAGCTAGAGATGTGAAACCAGCTTCGAAGGGACTTGGCGCTAAGTAAATTCCTCGTCTAAGCATTTCTCTATGTAACTTACCAAAAAGTTGGGCATCATTTGTTTTGGCTTCATCAAAGTTCCTGACTGGCCCATCACACAAGAAGAAACCAAACATTGCGCTTACACTTCCGCCATTGATAGCGATACCGTTATTTTCTGCAGACTGAATTATCCCTTCAATTAATCTAGAGGTTGTTGAATCAAGTTTATCGTATGTACCTTCTTGTTTAAGTAGTTCAAGAGTTTTTATTCCAGCAGTCATTGCAAGTGGATTACCGCTCAAAGTACCTGCCTGGTAAACCGGCCCCGAAGGAGCTACCATTGACATTATTTCTTTCTTGCCTCCATAAGCTCCAACAGGTAGGCCTCCACCAATTACTTTCCCAAGGGTGGTTAAATCAGGAGTAACTCCAAACTTTTCTTGAGCGCCTCCATAACTTATTCTGAATCCAGTCATTACTTCATCAAAAACTAATAAGGATCCATTCTCAGTGGTTAATTCTCTTAATCCTTCCAAGAATCCAGGCTCTGGAGTAATAAATCCAGCATTACCTACAATAGGCTCAAGTATGACTCCCGAAATGGCGTCAGGATTTTCTGAAAATAATTTTTTTACTGCTTCAAGGTCATTGTAGGGAGCAGTAAGTGTGTTGGCAGTTGTTGTCCTAGGAACACCAGGAGAATCAGGTAAACCTAAAGTGGCAACACCTGATCCTGCTTTAACTAAAAACATATCTGCATGACCGTGATAGCAACCGTCAAATTTAATAACTTTATCTCTTCCAGTAAATGCTCGCATAAGTCTCAAAACAGCCATGCAAGCTTCTGTTCCACTATTAACAAATCTGACCATTTCTACAGATGGGACCGCATCAATTACCATTTCAGCAAGTTGGTTCTCTAGAACGCATGGAGCACCAAAGCTAGTGCCTTTCTCAATTGCTTCTTGTAATGCCGTTGTAACTTCAGGGTGAGCATGTCCACATATAGCAGGTCCCCAGCTTCCTATGTAGTCAATATATCTATTCCCATCAATATCCCAAGCAAAAGGACCTTTGACCCTATCAAAAACAATTGGCTGCCCTCCTACAGATTTAAAAGCTCTTACTGGAGAGCTTACTCCTCCTGGCATTAGTTGTTGGGCGGCAGAGAAAATTTCTTCTGATTTTGTGTAATTTAATATGTCAGTCACAATTTAGCCAAATGATGTTTTGAGAAAAATCTTTTCATGTTCTAAATTAGAAATAAGTAAAAATTTTGTCAATCAGATTGAAATTCTACATTATGATATTTTTATTGCGATAGTTTGGATTGTAAATTATTAATTTTAAAGAAATCATGATAAAAAACAAACTGACTTTAGATAACTCTTTATTAATAAGCGTTTTCAAGAATTAAAGAAATTTATTTTATTTTATTTATATTTCGAAGAAATTATCCTCATCCTCAGAAAAATCTGCATTTATTTCGTTTAAGTTAAGATCTATCATTACTGGTACATGATCACTTGGGCGCAAATTACCTCTAGGGGAGCTGTCTATGACACAACTTTTAAGTTTTGATGACAGTTCTTTGCTGATATATATATGGTCTATTCTCCAACCTTTATTTAATTCAAATGCGTTGTTACGGTAATCCCACCAACTCCAATGTCCAGTATTTTGTTCATAAATCCTGAACGAATCTATTAATCTTTTTTTCAGAACATTATTTAGTGCACTTCTCTCTATCTCAGATGCCATTATTCCTCCCTCATATTTCTTTGGATCATGAATATCCAAGTTAGATGGAGCAACATTAAAATCACCCATAAGACAAATTAATTCTCCTTTTTTTTCTTGTTCATCCACAAATGAAGCTAAACAATTTAACCAATTAATTTTGTATTCGAACTTACTAGATTCTAGAGATGAACCATTTGGAACATAGACATTTATGATTTTAATACCATCAATATCAGCAGAAATTAATCTTTTTTGATCTAGGAAAATTTCTATATTTTGATTGGAGTTATTACAACCATAAAATCCTTTTTTAACATTTTCTGGCTTTATTTTGGAAATAATAGCCACACCATTGTATGATTTTTGTCCATAGATCTCTACTGAGTATCCTAATTTTTCAAAAGGTTCAACAGGGAAACTATCGTCCATAACTTTCGTTTCCTGCAAACATAGAATATCTGGATTGGATTTATTAATCCAATCTAATATTTGTGAAAGTCTGGTTCTTATAGAGTTAACATTCCAAGTTGCTATTAACAAATTTCAATCAAATTATGTAAAATTAAAATAGCAAGAAATTTTTGTCGTTAAAGAATTTTGAAATTAAATAAAATGAAAAATTACTTTTGCAAAAGGGTTTTTAAACCAATTACGGTTGTAATTTTTTTTACTTTATTAATTCCCTTGAAAAGTAATTATTTAAATGCTGAATATTTATTTGAAGAATTAGAAATCGATACCTCAACTAAAACAGAAGATGATAGTTCAGTTCTACCAACCAATCCTTTTGAACTTGTGGAAATGATTAGGAGACAAAATAGTATGATTGATGCGACTGATCCTTCTGATGCGATTGACGATGCGTTGAAGTCTTTTAATAGTTTGGAGGAAAATCAAGAAATTTAATAAGATAAATTGTTATTTTCAAATTTTTAATATGTTAAAAAACCCTATCCCAAAAGTTACTAACCAATTACAGCACAGAGCAATCGGTATTATTAATGGTAAATTCTCTCCCCTTAGTAATAAACAATTAAATAGAGGCTTTTTAATTGACAAAAAAGACGAAAAAATTGAAACAGTAGTGCTAGGTAAAGCATTATCACTTTTAAAAAAGCATATTGATTTAAAGAAAAGTTATTATTGGATTGTTTATCCAAAGAATAAAAATACTCAAAACTTGCATTTACAGGTTGCAGGCATCTGGGATCCCTTTCAACTAAATGATTTCCCTAATGATTCTTCAAAAACTAACTTCTCAAAATTACTAGAAGAATTAGATCTAAAAGATAACTATTTTTCTGTTAGAGGAGAATTAGTTTTTGTAAACACTCAAAAGAAAGAAATTGTTATTAAGATCTGTCCAGCTATAAAGTCAAAAAATTTAAAAAATAAAAATTTTAAATTAGTCATAAAAGGTGAACTTTCTCTTGAACTTTTGCATAGCTTTGTAAGTTTAGATATCAACAGAGATGGAAATTCTTTGCAATTAATAAGTTACGAAGTGATTGAACGAAATCTTTCTAAAAATAACTAGAATGAAAGGTTGATTTCCACCGCAATTTTACCAGTTAAGAAATCTTTGATTTATGGATGATGTTTTAATTGAATGTTCTCCTGGTATATCTGGAGATATGTTGTTAGGAGCTTTTTATGATTTAGGAGTGCCTAAAAAAGTTATTGAACAGCCACTTATTGATCTTGGATTAAAGGATCTATATCAACTAGACTTTAAGGAATCAAAAAGTTGTTCAATCCGAGGCATCAAGGCAAAGGTTGAGAATATTGACTGTAGTCCTATTAAAAGAACTTGGAGAAGTATCAAGGAACTTATTTTAAATGGCCACTTAGAAGATAAATTAAAAAAAATAATTTATGAAGTATTTGAATCTTTAGCAATTGCGGAAGGAAAAGTTCATGGCATTAAATCTGATGAAGTTCATTTTCATGAAATTGGAGCTATAGATTCATTGGTGGATATAATTGGGGTATGTGCTGCATTGAATTACTTAAATCCAAAGAGGGTTTATTGTAATGAACCAATTTTGGGTAAAGGTTTTGTTCAAACTGAGCATGGAAAATTATCTGTACCACCTCCTGCTGTAATAGAGCTAATAAGACAAAAAAATATTAAGGTTTTATCAAGCCTTAACTCAATAGATGGTGAACTCTCAACACCTACTGGCATTGCTTTACTTGCAAATTTAGTCGACTATCCTGAACCTCCCTCAAAATATTCTATTAACTCTTATGGAGTCGGCATTGGTAATCTAAAATTTACATTCCCTAATTTGGTAAGAGTTTATAAAATTACTTCATTTGAGGATTTTTCTATTAACAATAATGAACAAATTAGTCCAAAGTGTGAAGAGATATCTATTCAAGAAGCATGGATTGATGACCAAACACCCGAAGATATATCTAATTTTGTGGAGAAACTGAGAATTGAGGGAGCTTACGACGTTTCCTATCAAGCTATCAATATGAAAAAGAATAGAATTGGATTTTCTATTCAAGTAATCTTGCCCATAGAGAAAAAAGAGTTTTTTAGGAGATTATGGTTTGATTATTCCAACACTATTGGAGTTCGTGAAAGGAATCAATCCAGGTGGATATTACTTAGACGCAGAGGAGAATGTTCAACGACTTTTGGAAATATAAAAGTTAAACAAACTTTGAAACCAGATGGATCAATAATTATGAAACCAGAAAATGATGAGGTTTTGAGATTACAATTAAAGCATAAAATATCAACGTACGAAATAAGAAAAATAATAAGAGAATCAAGCAAAAATTTTAAAGCATTTGAAAACTGGAAATGAGATTTAACTTTAGTAATCAATCATATCTTAAATTTCTTAAAAAAATTAATTTTGGTTGTTTAAAGAGTATTTTCTTTATTACAAGCTTGTCCTACTTTTGCATATATTTTTTTAATAATATTGATCAAATTTCTTTTGATGTCAATTTAGAAAGAAATGGAATTAATCTATTTTTATCATTTTTATTCTGTATTTTAAGTATTTATCTGAACGCTTATGCATGGAAATATATTGTTAGATGGTTCGGGAAAGAATTTAAAAGTAATAATCTAGTCTCTTTTTATGTTTTAACCAATATTCTTAAATACGTTCCAGGAGGGGTTTGGCATTTTGTAGAAAGATTTAATTTTATAAAAAAAATAAGTAATCCTCAGATTGCTTTGTATTCGACACTCATAGAACCTTATTTTATGTTGAGTGGATCTTTTCTCTTGGCATCGATTGGATTGATTTTTTCACCATTTTATATTTTTTTAATTGTTCCTTTGGTATTCCTGAATAGAAAATTTATTTTTCTGATATTAAAAATATTAGGGTCTCTTAAGGGAAAAGTATTTGAGGTCTTGAGACTTCCAAATTCTAAGGACCAATTTGAAGAGAGAATAAATATAATTTCATTTTTCCCGACTAAAGCTTTATTTCTTGAAATTGGATTTGTTTTATCTAAATTTATTGGTTTTTATATTTGCTTAAATACTTTTTATGCGAGTAATACTCTGAACATTATATTTTTATTGGTAATCTTTTCTTTGTCATGGTCTTTAGGCTTGGTAGTCCCAGCAGCTCCAGGAGGAGTTGGTGTTTTTGAGGCTTGCCTCCTTTTATTTGTAGGCAAAAGTATTCCACAAAATATAATTATCATTAGTTTAGTTTATTTTAGGGTTATATCTACCTCGGCAGATTTGTTCTTAAGCCTACCTTTCTTAATAAGAAAACTTTATAAAAGAATTTAGTGTTTTTTCTCTAAACTTGGTATCAATGTTATTGAAGCAATAAGGCCTAAAGTCATGATAATAATGGCTGGTAATATTGCCTCTACCATTCTTTCATCTCCAGCATATTGATATATCCTCACAGATAATGTATCAAAATCAAATGGTCTCAAAATAAAGGTCATGGGTAATTCTTTTATCGTGTCTACAAAAACTAAAAGTGATCCTACGAATATTGGACCCTGAAGAAGAGGAAGATGAATTCTTTTGATGATGCCCGGCCAATTCTCTCCTAGTCCAAGTGCAGCTTCATCTAGACTAGGAGAAATTCTCTCAAGACTTGAATCAATAGAACCCTTAGAAATAGTTAGAAATCGAACAAGATAACCCCAAATTAGTAAGGAAATAGCAATGAAATTCAATTTTGGAGAAGAAATGCTTATTAAAGATAAAGCTAATACAGTGCCTGGAATTGCATAACCTATTCCCGTAAGGTTTGTTATTAGTCCTAGTAATAAGCTTTTATTTGGACGTCTTGCTAAGGAAATTATTAAGGAAAATAACATCGTTATTAATGCAGTAAAAAATCCTAGACTTATGGTCCTGAATGATAGGGTAAGCAATTCTACTGATAACCCTTTTTGAATTTGATCGATATTGAGCAGAACCCAAAAACATGGAATTCCAAAAGAGAAAATTGGAGGAAATAAAGATATTGTGATTGCTAAAAAAGCTCTTGTTTTTTTTAATTCCCACCCTTGAGAATCTTTTGATGCAGGATTTTCACTCCACCGCTTTGATTTTCTTCTCGAGAATTTTTCAAAAATAATTAAAGTGAAAATTATTAATAAAGCTACCAAAGAGAGTCCAATAGCACTTTTTGGATTACCCTCAATTATCCAATTTTCGGCTATGCCTGTAGAAATACTTGGAATATTTAATAATGCAAATGTTCCCAACTCATTCATTACTTCCATACACATTAAACTTATGCCTGTTATTAGTGCTGGTAGCGCCATTGGAAAAGCGATTTTAAAGAAGCTCCTCCAAGGTCCAACTCCTAATCCTCTACTAGCATTAATTTGATTTACTCCAAATTTATTAAAACTTTCGTTAGCAAGAATGAATACATATGGATAAGTAGAAATTGAAAGTATTAATACCCCCCACCATAAACCGGTTACTTGATATCCAAAAATACTTCCTAAATCCTGCAAAACAGCAGTTATTAGGTATGCTGGGGCGGCTAGTGGAATGAGCTGACAAATACGGAGAACTTTTCTGAACTTAAAATCACAATTTGAAAGTAACCATCCATTTAAAGTGCCTAATCCTCCTCCAAAAAAACTTGTTAGTACTAAAACTTTTAAAGTTTCTAATACCTCTTCTTCTCCAGCAATCCCTATTGAAAAATTCCCACTTGTAACATATTGGACTCCTTCAAGAAGAAAATTGGAAATTGGAATGTTTACTAAAAGTGCAACAATAAACGAAGTAAAATAAAAAAGTTTTAATTCGGTTAATGCTTTTTTAAATCCTTTAATAAGTATTTTCAAAAATAATTAAATCCTAATATGTAAACACTAATCTGTACTAAATCTACATGATGAAAGTTGATTCTTAATAGTTTGATGATCTAAGTTTTTACCAATTAATACTATCTTATTAGATTTTTCTTTTGTCCATTCTTCATCATCTAAAGAAAATCGTTTTCCAGATAGGTGAAAAATGTGTTTTCTATCACTTTCCATAAACCATAATATTCCTTTCGCTCTAAATACATTTTGTGAGATTTGATTATCTAAGAAATATTGAAACTTCCTTAAGGAGAATGGTTCAAATGTCTCATAAGAAACTGATGTAAAACCTTCTATATTATTCAAATCGTGAGAGTGGGAAGAGTGATCATGAGAATGGGAAGAGTGATCATGAGAATGGGAAGAGTGATCGTGAGAGTGGGAAGAGTGATCGTGAGAATGGGAAGAGTGATCGTGAGAATGGGAAGAGTGATCGTTTAAATTTTGTTCTATATTTTTTTTATTTTTCTCGAATTCAAAAGTATCCGTCTCAAATAGACCCACGCTCATTATTGTATGTAATGCAACTTCACTATTAGTTGATCTCAAAATCCTTGGTTCTTTTTTTATTTTATTTATAAACTCCTCTATTTTCTTTAATTGTTTTTCATTTACTAAATCAGATTTATTAAGAAGGAGGATATCTCCGTATAAAATTTGAGAATAGGCGACACTTGTATTATTAATTTCAAAATCAAAATTTTCTCCATCAATGACAGTGATTATCGAATCTAATCTTACTTTTTCTCTAAGATCACCAGCCGCAAAAGTCATGGCTACTGGTAATGGATCTGCTAATCCAGTTGTTTCAACAATCAAATAGTCTAATTTTTCAGCTCTTTCTAAAACTTTGGATACGGTATTTAATAATTCGCCATTGATAGAGCAACATATACATCCATTATTTAATTCGATCATATCTTCTGAGCCTTCTATTATTAAGTCATTATCTATTCCGATTTCTCCAAATTCGTTGACTAAAACAGCTGTTTTAATACCAACTTGATTTTTTAAAATATGATTTAGAAGTGTAGTTTTGCCAGAACCTAAAAATCCACTAATAATAGTAACTGGCAATAAATTTTTAGACATTTTGAATAGTTGGATACAAGTTTATAATTTTATTGATCGAGAATTTTGTTGATTTCCGAAGCTAATGTTTGATCCAAATTCGTAATACCTCCTAGATCATGTGTATTTAATTTAATTATTACTTTTGCATAAACATTCTCCCAGTTAGGATGATGATTATATTTTTCACAGATTAAAGCAACCTTAGTCATAAAAGCAAAGGCTTCAATAAAATTAGCGAAGTTAAATTCTCTTTGGATTTGTTTAGATTTAATTTCCCAGCCAGGTATTTTGACAACTAATTCATTCAATTCTTCATCTTGCAAAATGTAGGGTTCCATTAAATAAGAAATCTGACTTATTACATTATAAATATCTTATTTTTTTTCACCAATTATATGTACATTAATGATTCTTTCCTTTTGATCAAATCGATGTTCCCATAAATAAACTGCTTGCCATGTGCCAAGCATAATTTTCCCGTCTTGAAAACTCAAAGATAAACAAGTGTTTGTTAGGGATGTTTTAATATGTGCTGGCATATCGTCAGCCCCTTCTTGATAATGTTTATAGGATATTTCTTCTCTATTTTTTGATAAGGTTAAGTAGGAATCATAGGGAACTATCGATTGCATATACTTTTTTAGGTCCCTAAGTACATTTGGATCTGCATTCTCATTAATAGTTAAACTGCAACTTGTATGAAGTGTAGTTAAATTTAGAATTCCGGAATGAAAATTATTTTTTTCAACACATAAATTTAAATCATATGTGATATCAATAAAACCCTCGCCATAGGTTATGAATTTTAATTTTGAAAATATTTGTTCCATATAAGTTAAAACTTAATTAATCAATATCCTATTATGGATAAAGATGCATTTTTCCTGCAGACATTAAAATTTTTATCTTAAGATAAATTTAATTTCCATTTAAATCTTTGGCTGAAACTCATTGGAATAAGCTTGGTGCTTACCTTAAAGAAACACAAATATTAGGTTCAATCCAAAATACACTTTATTGGGATCAGAATACTGGAATGCCAAAGAAAGGTGCTTCTTGGAGGTCTGAACAACTTACTTATATTGCAAAAGTATTGCATGAAAGAAATTCTTCCGAGAAATTTTCTAGTTTAATACAATCTGCTAAAAATGAACTAGCAGATATTGAACGAAATTCCGATAATCAACTTTTCATAAAAGATAAAGAAAGAAATATTAGTCTTTTATTAAAGGAATTTAATAGAGAAAGAAATTTAGATCCTAAATTAGTTGAGTCTCTAGCAAAGGCAAAATCTAAAGGGTACGAAAGCTGGCAAGAAGCTAAGGAAAAATCAGATTTTAAAATTTTTCTTCCTTTCTTTGAAGAATTAGTTAAATTGCGGATTGAAGAGGCAAAACAAATATCAGATCAATATTCACCATGGGAAACTTTAGCCCAACCCTTTGAGCCTGAATTAACTTTAAAGTGGCTTAATAAAATGTTTCAGCCTTTGAAAGATATTCTCCCAGAGTTGATTAGAGGAATTAATAAATCTAAGAAATATCACTGGGATTTGAGTCCAGAATCTCAACATAATTTATGTTCTCAATTACTTGATGAGTTTGGGAGAGATAAAGATCAAGTTGTTGTTGGTAAATCTCCCCATCCTTTTTCGATTACATTAGGGCCTAATGATTACAGGATTACGACAAGAATTGTTGAAGGTGAACCATTATCAAGTTTTTTAGCAACTGCGCATGAGTGGGGGCATTCTATTTATGAGCAGGGTTTGCCATCTCAAAGTCATCAATGGTTTGCTTGGCCTTTAGGTCAAGCAACCTCTATGGGTATTCATGAAAGTCAATCTTTATTTTGGGAAAATAGAATAGTTAAATCCAAATCTTTTTCAAAAAGATTTTTTAACCAATTTGTTTCGGCTGGATGTTCTCTTAATAATTATTTAGAACTATGGAAATCTATTAATCATTTGGAAGCAGGATTAAATAGGGTTGAAGCGGATGAATTGACTTATGGCTTACACATATTAATAAGAACCGAACTTGAAATAGATTTAATTGAAAGAGGGTTACCTGCTGAAGATATTCCAACAGAATGGAATAAAAGATATGATGAACTCCTAGGAATTAAACCATCTAATGATTCAGAAGGTTGTCTTCAAGATGTTCATTGGAGTGAAGGAGCGTTTGGATATTTTCCTTCATATTTGTTAGGACATGTTGTAAGTGCGCAAATATCTTCTCAAATGGAAAGAGACATAGGTTTGATTGACAACTTAATTGAAAATGGTGAATATCAAAAGATCATCTTTTGGTTAAAAAATAATATACATAAATATGGCAGATCAGTTAATTGTATGGAGTTGGTAAGAGCTGTAACTAATGAAGAACTATCGCCAAACTATTTTATTAATCATTTAAGGTCTAAAATAAATGATTTTTGCTGAAACATTACTTTTAAAGAATTTGGTAAGGTGTGAGGATGTAAGATAAACAAAAATAATTTCTTGATGGCAAATCTAAATCAGCCCCCAAGCAGGGTTACCCCAAATTTATTGCACATACTAAATGCGTTCACTGACAGCTCAAATACAATAATAAACACAATTGTTGAATTGAACTCTAATACCATAAATAAATATGAATTAATTACAGAAACGGGCCATCTTAAACTTGATAGGGTAGGTTACTCATCACTTGCGTATCCTTTTGCTTATGGATGTATTCCAAGGACATGGGATGAAGATGGAGATCCGCTTGATGTAGAAATTGTTGGGGTAACTGAGCCATTGATACCCGGATCTATTGTAGAAGCAAGGATTATTGGGGTGATGAAATTTGATGATGGTGGAGAGGTCGATGATAAGGTAATAGCCGTTCTCGCAGATGATAAAAGAATGGATCATATCTCAAGTTATGAAGACCTTGGAGATCATTGGTTAAAAGAAACAAAGTATTATTGGGAGCACTACAAAGATCTAAAAAAACCAGGAACATGTACTGTCAATGGTTTTTTTGGGATAGAAGAAGCTGTTAAAGTGATTAAAGATTGTGAAGAGAGATACAAAAAAGAAATTGATCCTAAATTAGTAAATTAACTAATTTTATTTTTCTCTAAATTTTTCAAATATTTCGCTTAGTATTTCTTCGGCACCTTGCTGCTTTAATTTTTTAGCTAGTTCTTTGCCTACTTCTTCGGGATCATTAATATTGCCAATATATTGATCTTTAATAAGCCTTTCTCCATCAAGAGACGCAACCATACCAGTAAGGCAAAGTTGTTCATTCTGAATTTTACTATTCACACCTATTGGGACTTGACATCCACCTTCAAGCTCTCTTAAAAAAGCCCTTTCTGCTAAACATCTTTGACTGGTGGGTTTATCTTCTAAGATATTTATAATTTCTAAAACTTTTTTATCATCAGCTTTACATTCAATGCCTAGTGCTCCTTGGCCAACGGCATGAAGGGAAACTTCACTTGGGATAATCTGGTGTATTCTTGATTCAAAGCCTAATCTCTTTAAACCAGCTGCCGCAAGAATTATACAATCAAATTCTCCTTCATCTAATTTTTCAATTCTTGTAATAACATTTCCCCTGATATCTTTGAAAACAAGATGTGGGTACTTATTTCTTAATTGTGCAAGTCTTCTTAGGGAGCTTGTTCCAACAATCGAACCTTCAGGTAAGTTTTCTAATTTATAACAGTCATTTTTTTTGTTAACTACTAAAGCGTCTGCAGGATCCTCCCTTTTAGTAATGCATCCTAATTTAAGGCCATTAGGCAAATTGGTTGGTAAATCCTTTAGAGAATGTACTGCTATATCTGCATGGCCTACGAGCATTTGTGCTTCAAGTTCTTTTGTAAATAGGCCTTTGTCGCCTATTTTTGCTAAGGCTACATCAAGGATTTTGTCACCTTGAGTTGCCATAGCTTCTATAGATACATCTAAATTGGGAATATTCCTTTCTAGTTGATCTTTAACCCATAAAGTTTGAACCATTGCTAGCTTACTTCTTCTACTAGCTATTTTTAGCTTAAAATTAGTCATTAAATATTATTTTGAGTTTGAATTAAAAATTAAGTCGAATTTATTTTAAGATATTATTTTGCCAGTTTTTAAAGCTGATTATTATACTTAACTCTTTTTATTTTATATATTCTTTTAAAACCCCATTTCGATTTGGATGTCTAAGTTTTCTTAGGGCTTTTGCCTCTATTTGTCTAATTCTTTCTCTCGTCACATCAAAAATCTGGCCAATTTCTTCAAGAGTTTTCATTCTTCCATCATCAATTCCATATCTCAATCTGAGAACATCTCTTTCTCTTGGACTAAGAGTGGCTAATACTCCTTCCAAATCTTCTCTTAGTAAAGTTTTAGAAACATCTTGCTCTGGATTTTCTATATCGGCCTCTATAAAGTCTCCTAGTCTTGAGTCTTCTTCTTTCCCTATTGGAGTTTCTAAAGAAATAGGAAGTTGAGCACTTTTAGCTATAAATCTTAATTTTTCGATTGTCATTTCCATACTCTCAGCGATTTCTTCTTCACTGGGTTTCCTGCCAAATTCTTGGCTAAGAACTTTTGTGGTTTTTTTAATTCTGGATATTGTCTCGTATAAGTGAACTGGCAATCTAATAGTTCTACTTTGATCCGCAATTGCTCTTGTAATGGCTTGGCGAATCCACCAAGTTGCATATGTAGAGAACTTATAACCTTTTTCATGGTCGAATTTTTCCGCTGCCCTAATTAGACCCAAACTTCCTTCTTGGATTAAATCTTGAAATGATAAACCTCTGTTCATATATTTTTTAGCAATGGAAACAACTAATCTTAAATTTGATTGAACCATTTTTTCTTTAGCTCTCCGCCCTAAGAGAAGTCTTCTTCTAAATTTGGGAAGAGGCATATCTATTAACTCGGCCCATTCTCTTACAGATGGGAAATGTCCTTTTTCTGACTCATATTGAGTTGCAAGCTCTTCTAATTGGAGTAAGTCAGCAATTTTTCTTGCAAGCTCAATTTCTTCATCTGGTCTTAAAAGTCTAATTCTTCCAATTTCTTGGAGATAAACTCTTATTGAATCTTCAGTGTAGATACCTTTTGGTCCAAGTTTTATATTCCCGAGCCCTTTATCTTCTTCAGAATCACTAAATTCATTATTGTTATTTTCAATATTGCTTCCGTTTAACTCAGCAGATGCCTGTAAAGTTTGATTATTTTTATTACTATCTTCTTCAACTACTGTTTCTAAATTTGTATTAATTTTTTTATTGATCTTTTTTTTTGAACTAGGCTTGGAATTCTTTGATTCTGCTGCGACTGGACACATAATTGACTCCTTTCTACGGTGAATTTAACTAGATAAAATTTTATTTAGGGCTAATTTGAACATTTAGTAGTAAAGTCCCCTCAATGTTTGAAAAACTTTTACACAAAATGAGAATAAGAAAAGTTTTCTAAATTGTTGAAAAATTTAAATAGTGCTATAGATTACCTAAAGTAAAAAGTCTTGGGATTTCTCAGACAGGCAGATCATTTTTGAATTTTCAGTCAATGATCAGAGCTTCATGTCTCCCTTAAGAGCAGGATACTTACAATGTGCAAAAAACACTTTGTGGAATGTTCAACAATCCAATACTAAGAAAAAGTTTTGAAGCCGGCAAGTAATCAGTTATTAAATATCTCCTTTAAATTGGAAATTTTGCTTGATATAGGTAGTAGTAATGAAAGCTTTTACTATTTAGATGGAAATAATCTTGGAGCAGAAGTTGGAGATATTGTAAGTGTGAGACTAAGAGGGAGATTATTGAATGGGTTGGTGATCTCCAAAAAAGACTTTTCGACAATCAATAATGATGAATCAAATATTACTGGAGGAAAAAGCATAAGATATTTGTTTGTTGAAGGTATTTTGCAGAAAAAAATAATTGATGAATCTTGGAGAGAATTGATGGACTCCCTAGCCTCTTTTTATATGGTTAGTAATTTAAAAATGTTTAAAACTGCATTTCCTCCTGGCTGGATTGGTAAATATAAAAATTTCTCTAAAGGTTTAAAAGATCAAATATGGATTGAAACTAAAAAAGAATTTGATATTAAGAAAAATGGATTAACCAAAAAAGAATTTTTTTTAATGGATACTTTATCTAAAAAAGGTAATTGGCAAAGTGAATTAATAAAGTCTGGTTTTAATTACACTCTAATTAACTCAATGGTCAGTAAAAATTATCTTGCTAAATCTAAAAGAAAAAAAAATATAAATAGTAAATTAAATTCCTTTGTAAAAGATCATATCGCAACGAAAAAACCAAATCTTACAAATGATCAAAAAATTGCATTTCAAGAATATCAAACAATGAAACCAGGAGATGCATTACTTCTTTGGGGCGAAACAGGTTCAGGTAAAACAGAGGTGTATATGAGAATTGCTGAAGATCAATTTCTTAAGAAAAAAAGTTGTTTGATACTAGCCCCAGAAATTGGATTAATTCCTCAACTTATTGATAGGTTTAGTAGGCGATTTAATAATGTCGTTTACGAATATCATAGTAATTGTTCTCCCGATCATAGAACTTTAGTTTGGAAGAAAATTATTAATGCTAATGAACCTTTAATAGTAATAGGTACAAGGTCTGCAGTTTTTCTTCCAATCAAAAATCTGGGATTAATAATAATGGATGAAGAACATGATGTTTCTTACAAGCAAGATAGTCCTATGCCTTGTTATGACGCGAGAGAGATTGCTATTGAAATAGTAAAAAGGAATTCTGCAAAGTTAATTTTTGGGAGTGCAACCCCATCAATGAAGACTTGGAAAAAGTGTATTTTGGAAAGGAATTTTAAATTGGTAAGAATGATTCAAAGGATATCCATTAATGAGACTCCTGAAATACAAATTATTGATATGCGGGATGAGTTCAAGAAGGGAAATATGAAAATTTTTTCCAATGAATTATTACAATTGCTTCCTCAACTACGCTTAAAAAAAGAGCAAGCAATAATTTTGATCCCTAGAAGGGGGCATAGTGGATTTTTAAGTTGTAGAAATTGCGGATATTTAATAAATTGCCCCAACTGTGACGTTCCTTTATCAGTTCATCTCGGATCACAAGGAAAAAAATGGTTAAGGTGTCATTGGTGTGATCATAAATCAAGATTGATCAATCGTTGCCCAGATTGTCATTCAACTGCTTTCAAACCTTTTGGAATTGGTACGCAAAGGGTAATAGAGTTTTTAAATGAAGAATTTCCTGACTTAAGAGTACTTCGCTTTGATAGAGATACAACTTCAGGAAAGGATGGTCATAGAGATATTCTTTCAAAGTTTTCTAAAGGTGATGCTGATATTCTTGTCGGTACTCAGATGTTGGCAAAAGGTATTGACATCCCCAATATTACTCTCTCAGTAGTTATTGCAGCAGATGGGTTGCTTCATCGCCCAGATATTTCAGCAGAAGAAAAATCATTACAATTATTTTTGCAAGTAGCAGGAAGGGCCGGCAGGGCACAAAAAAAAGGGAAAGTAATTTTTCAAACATATAAACCTAACCACCCGGTGATTTCGTATCTTCAAAAAAGAGATTATGAAAGATTCTTAATTGAAAACTCGAGATTGAGAAAGGATGCTAATTTATTTCCATTTTGCACAATTTGCCTACTTAAATTATCAGGTGAAAACTATGAATTAACTGAGTCAATCGCAATAAAATTAGCAAAATATCTACTCAGTTTTTGTGAGAAAAGGAACTGGAAATTAATTGGTCCTGCCCCTAGTTTAATAGCTAAAGTCGGTAGAAAATTTCGATGGCAGATATTAATACATGGTCCTGAAGGAACAAAGATACCTTTACCTGATAGATCAATATTATGGAAACTTATTCCAAAAAATGTTTTTTTAACAATAGATGTTAATCCAACAGAGTTGTAATTACTTTGATGGAAGTTGAGGTAAATCTGAACCTAATTTAAATCTATAGAATCTTAATAAATAAGCCAATATTATAATTATTAAAATAATAGATATCCCAATCAAGAGTTTGTTGAGGCTCCAGAAAGAAAATTCAAGACTATTTATTTGCCCTTGATTTAAATCCCAAATTATTAGATTTTTTGTGATTTCTAAATTTGAATTATTTTTATCGGTAAGGATAGCTTTATTAGGGTGAATAATTTTGAAAATGAGTTCTAAATTATCAATGCCTTTAATAGAATTTAGATCCAAATCTAACCTGTAAAAGTATTTTTTAAAAAAAATGAAGTTTTTTTGAGTAGTATTAATTTCTATATTTGTTGATTCTCCCGCTAACTTTCCAGCTGTATTTTGGGTGATTTTAAGAACTTGCTTTGTATCCTCTAAATTGAGATTTTTATGTTTCAAAGAAAAGGTTGATTCGTCTTGTTCAATTTCTGCGTCAGGAAAAATATCTTTCATCTTCTCTTCAAATTTTAATTGCCAAGGAAATTTCTTTAAGTATTTACTCTCTATCACTAAATTATTGGATATTGAATCAAGTTCACTAAGATCAAGGGTATCCTCAATTTTTACGCAGCCACTTAAAAGTGGAATTAATAACAATAGTATTAAAAAAATGATCAGTGAAAAGCCTTTCTGAAAGGGTTTTGTTTCACCTGTTGGGGTCTCAGTTACATTAATAAATTTTTTTTTCTTCAATATTTCTCTTTTTTTGCGCAGTGAGTTAAGAGATTTTTTATTGAGTGATGGGTCGCTTTCAATCTGTAAGTTCCAATTTTCTGGCTTTTTAATGTCAGGAGAGTCTATAACTTCCATCAAATATTTTGCATTTTCTCTCGTCTTATTATCGTAAGATTTAAGAAGTTCTTTACAAAACCTTTTAGCCTCCTCCCTTTTATTGATACCACATAGAGCAGTAATTAAGATTGTTCTTAAATTTATTCCCTCTTTGCTTGATAAAGGAAATGATTCGATTATGGGCAAAAGAAATTCAATGCAATAATGATACTCACCTTTAGCTAAAGCAAGTTCTACTTTTTCTAAAACTTGCTCATAAGTTTTCATTGGTTAAGCGACTATCATTGTACCTATTCCGGAATTTGTAAAAATCTCAAGAAGTAATGAATGTTCTATTCTTCCATCAATTATGTGAGCTGCTTTGACTCCTTGGGCTAAAGCTCTTATACAGCATTCTGTCTTTGGAATCATACCTTCAGTCACAATTTTTTTATCAATAAAATCCCTTGCTTCTTTGAGATTAGTTTTTTCAACAAGACTATTTTTGTTATCTTTTTCTTTTAAAATCCCTTGAGTATCAGTAAGAAGAATAAGTTTTTCTGCATTTATTGCAGCAGCAATTTCTCCAGCAACAAAATCTGCATTAATGTTATGGGAAATACCCTCCAAGGTTGATCCAATGCTAGAAATAATTGGGATATATCCTTTAGAAATAAGAGGATCTAATATTTCAGGATTGATTTTTGTAACCTCTCCCACTAACCCATGGCTACCATCTCCTAGTTCTCTAGATTGAATTAAGTTGCCATCAAGACCTGATATTCCCACAGCTAAGGATCCAGTTTTATTAATCCCTTTTACAATTTGTTTGTTAACTCTACCCATTAGAACCATCTCGACAATTTCCATTGTTTTTTGATCAGTAATTCTTAAGCCATTTTCGAATTTAGGAGATATTTCTAATTTCTTTAACCAATTATTAATCTCTGGTCCACCTCCATGAATTACTATCGGACAAACCCCAACGGTTGATAAAAGTGCAATGTCTCTAAAAAAAGCATTTTTTAAATTATCATTCTCCATAACAGAACCACCATACTTGATAACAATTTTTCTACCTGAGAAACTTTGTATATATGGAAGTGCTTCGCTTAATATTGATACTCTTTGAGAATCATTCATTATTAAAATTTATTAAAACTTGATTGAATTGAGAAATTAGGTTTTTACAAATATATCCCTATATTCAATAAAAAAGAATAAAATCAAATTCTTTTTTATTATCGTCGATAATAAATTCTGATTCAAGACCTTTGACGAAAAACCTATTTAATCTTTCTTGTTTTTCGATCCATTTTTCTAAAGGGACAGCGTTTAGTTCGAAACGCATTCTGAGACCATTTTTTTCTTCCTTTGTAATTTCTTCTATTTCTTTTAATTGAGGGGGGTTATCCTCGTCCCACAAATTTAAAGATTCTAATGACGATTCAAGATGAGCTTTTATCCCATACCTCCATCTTGTAACATCTTTAACTAATGCAGTTAGTTCTTTTGGTCTATTAAATTTATTTGTCGCAAAATTTGTCTTGTCAAATAACTCTACAGGAGGTATTTCGGAAGTCTTTAAGCCTAAGCCAATTAGGAAAATAGGTACTCCATAAAAAAAAGTAGGTACACTTAAATTCACTGAGTCTGTAAAATAAGCAGTCATTCCTACAAAAGCTAATATACCCCCAGCCGTTACGATTAAGTTTCCAGGCGATAAGTATTTCTTCATTTTGATTTAGTAGAATGAGTTTTAGATGGGCTAACAAGTATTATGCAAGATCCTAATACTGCAAATCAAGGAGATTTAATTTTTAAACTTGATCAAGATAGAGCATGGCTACTAGAAAATCTTGATAAGGGAAAATGGCCAGAAATCAGAAGCGAACTTGCCGCGCTTGAAAGAAAAATAAGCAAATTAATTATAAGTGTTCAAGAAAATAATGTTGATAGTTGATTTAAAAAGGTATTTCGTCCACTTCAGGTACTAAAGGTGAACTATCCCAACTAGATTTTTTGGCAGTTTCTTTATTTTCAAATGACTCATTAATTTCTTTTTGATCAGACTTAATAACATCAACTGGCGATATTTGATGTATTTTTGAAGCTGTTAGCTCTGGTTGTTTTTCTTTAGTTCCGTCTTTTCTAGTGACAGAATTCATCTTTAAACGTCCCTCAATAACAATATTTTGCCCCTCCTTTAGTTCATCTACCATTTCTTGGGCAATATTTCCCCATCCTATGATCTTGAGATCTCTGGTTGGATCTTCACTACGTAATCCTTTAAAATTAACAATCATTTCTGCAATTGGAGTTTGGTTCTCTTTGGTATACCTCATTTGGGGAGCGCTATTAATGACCGCCTGAATTAAACAATGATTCATTACTTACTATTCAATTAAAGACATACTGATGCAGAATCAAGGAAATTGCTATAAAAATGTTTGGATCCTATCAGGAACTTCGGATGGACCTGTAATAGCTAATAGGCTTCTTGAACTTAATTATTCAGTCTTTGCAAGTGTTTTAACTTATAAAGCAGGGCAAGCTTATATTGAAAATCCAAAGTTACATATCATTACGGGGAAATTAAATAATAAAGATCAAATAATTAATTTCATAAATAAAAATAAAATCACATGCGTTGTCGATGCTACTCATCCATTTGCCCTAATAATTTCTAAAAATCTTAATAATGCATGTAAAGAAATTAATACACCTCTTTTACTATTTGAGAGGAAATCTCTTATAAATAAGTCTAATAATATTTTTTATATTGATCATTTAAAGGATTTAAATAATGTTGCTGTAGAAAATAAGAATATCCTTCTTGCAATAGGATCAAGATTCCTTAACGATACAGCTAGTTATTATATGAATTGTAAAGCAAATGTTTTTACAAGGGTACTTCCAACTTATGAGAGTATAACTAAAGCTTTTGGATCATGTATTAAAAATGCAAATATAGCGATACTTGAACCGAGTAAAAATAATAAAAGCATTTTAGAAAAAAAACTTTGTGATTTTTGGAAGATAGATTATGTTCTGTGTAGAGAATCTGGAAGTTATTCTCAGAAAAACTGGGAGAGTATAGTTTCTGGAAGTAAGATGAAGTTATTTTTGGTTAAAAGGCCGAAAGTTAAAAATGATTATTCTTACTCTTTTGATCAATATCACAATTTGATAAATCACATAATTAAAAAATTTTGATGTTTAATTCATTATGGAATTATTAGTTATGATCACAACTGAATCAAGTAAAGCAAATGCTTTGCGAATGGCTAAATTACTAATTCAAAATAAACTTGCAGCTTGTGTTTCGATAAAGCAAATTTTTTCAACTTATAAGTGGGATGATGATATTGAAGAAACTAAAGAGTTTGAAATCACAATAAAAAGTAAACTAGAATTTAAAGATTGTTTAATTGATTTCGTAAATAAAAATTCCACATATGATGTCCCTCAGATTATTTACAAAAAATACCATGCTGAGATGAAATATTATGATTGGTTGAATAAGAATATTTGATTAATCTATTTTATTAACTCTTTAAGATCAATATCCGATCTAGATCCTAATTGCGTAATTATTTGCCCCGCACAAATTGAAGCTATCTCTCCGCATTTTTTGAGGGAACAATTATTTATTAATCCATGGATAAATCCTCCCGCATAGATATCTCCCGCTCCTGTAGTATCAATAATCTTGCCTTTCGTTATTGACTCGATTCTTTTAACATTATTTTTGTTAACTATGAGAGAACCATTGCTTCCAAGAGTTACTATGACTAATTCACATAAGGAAGATAGGTCTTCTTGGCAGCTTGCTAATTTATCATTTTTAAATAGACTTAACACCTCGGATTCATTACAAAAAACAATATCTACATATTTATAAATTAATTCCAAGAAACTCTCACGATGTCTATCTACACAAAATGAATCAGACAAAGAAAGGATTATTTTTGTATTAGATTTTTTTGCAATTTGGGCGGCTTTAATAAAAGCTTTTTTAGCTAATTCGCTGTCCCATAAATATCCTTCTAAATATAAGTATTTACTTTCTTTAATTACAGTAAAGTCAATGTTTTTTGGTTCAAACTCTACAGATGCACCTAGGTAAGTGCACATAGTTCTTTGTGCATCAGGTGTAACCAAAATGATTGAATGAGCTGTTGGAGCACCTTCATTAGTAGGTGGAGTATTAAATATGGTTTTACTTTTTTTTATATCGTCAGAAAAGAAATTCCCAAATTGATCATTTTTCACTCTTCCTATAAATTGCACATGATTGCCTAATTCTGCTAAAGAAACAACGGTATTTGCTGAGGACCCACCTGAAATTTGTTTGATCACTTTGCAATTTTCTAACAATCTCTGAGATTCATTAGAATTAATTAGATTCATTGATCCTTTATCCAGATTATTTATCTCAAGAAACTCATCTTCAATATTTACAATAATATCTACTATTGCGTTGCCCAGACCAATGAGATCAACTTTTTTATGTTCAAAATGTCTAAAGGATTCCTTCATTAATTTGGAACTAAATCACCTTAGCAGTGCTCTTTTAGGACCATGTATTGGGTCTTCAATTACTATAGTTTGATCTCTATTCGCCCCCAAAGATACAATGGCAATTGGTACCTCCATTAATTCAGCTAAAAATCTTAGATAATTCATAGCATTCTCTGGGAGATCAGATAGTTTTCTGCAATCTGCAGTTGAACATTGCCAACCTTTTAATTTTTTGAAGATTGGCTTACATTTTTTTAAGTCATCTGAATTTGTTGGAAAGTAGTCTATTTCCTCTCCATCGAGATCATATGCAATACAAACTTGAATCTCATCTAATTCATCTAACACATCAAGTTTCGTAACAGCTAAACAATCAAGACCATTTACAGATACGGCATATTTACCAATAACTCCATCAAACCACCCACATCTTCTCCTTCTCCCAGTAGTGGTTCCAAATTCACTGCCTCTATCACAGAGTTGATCATTAATACTTCCTTGTAATTCAGTTGGGAATGGCCCTTCACCTACTCTTGTGGTGTAAGCTTTTGCAACACCTATGACTCTATCAATTAAAGTTGGACCCACTCCAGCTCCAATACATGCTCCTCCTGATATCGGGTTTGATGAGGTAACAAAAGGATAAGTCCCATGATCTAAGTCAAGTAGAGTCCCTTGAGCACCTTCGAAAAGAATATTCTTCTTGTTTTTCGAGGCTTTATGGATAGTCCTGGTACAGTCAACAACATGCTTTGATAATCTTTCCCCATAGTCAAGATATTCTTCAACAATATCTTCTAATTTGAGTGGTTTAATGCCATAGATTTTTTCTAGTAGACCGTTTTTTTCTCTTAATGGAATTTCGATCACATCACTTAGTCTTTCCTTATTGAGCAAGTCTCTTATCCTAATGCCATTTCTTTGTGATTTATCCGCATAAGTTGGGCCAATCCCACGACCTGTTGTACCTATTTTGTTTGAACCTCTATCAGCCTCCATCGCTTCATCTAATATTCGGTGGTAGGGCATTGTTACATGTGATGTTGATGAAATTTTTAATCCTGAGATATCAATCCCATTATCAATTAACATGTCAATTTCTTTAAGCAAGATTTTTGGATCTACTACAGTTCCCGAACCAATTAGACAAGAAGTATTTTTATAAAGTATCCCTGAGGGAATTAAATGTAACTTTAAGACTTTATCATCTACGACTATAGTATGACCTGCATTTACTCCCCCTTGATAGCGAACGACAACATCTGCCGAACGACTAAGTAAATCCGTTATTTTACCTTTTCCTTCGTCACCCCATTGGGCTCCGATTACAACAACATTGGCCAATTTTAGAAGAGCATTATTTTTGTGCGAATATTTAATATATTCAAAAATCTTGGTTTACTTTTAAAAAGTAAATGAATTGTATCAACTTTCTCTAAGAACCATTTTTTCAGCAAGAGAAAATTCTTTGGTTAATCGCTCTTTAAGTTTATCTGGTAAAGGTCTACTTGCAAAGTTTTTGTAATGACCTGCCATTGCATTTAATGCTGTTTGCATTGTGGTAAATGATTGCGTTTTATTCACCATCCCTCTATTTCTATATCTGGAAATATAGTCAGTTATGAGTGTAAGAGCTTCACTTCTAACTTCATCTTTATTTGGAGAATCTTTTGGAGTATCAACAGCTGTTTGTAATGTTTTAACAACTGAAATTGTATCCTTTGTATAGTCACCTGTCATAGCAGTTTTTGCAGCTATGGAAGGAGTACTAAATAGTGTAAAAACAACAATTAAGGATATTGCAAAAGATATAGCTTTGGTAAGATTCTTAAAAAATAATTTTGATGTCCATTTCAGTAACATAACTTAGCTCCCAAAAAAAAATAAGCTTCAAGACTTTTTATTGTACATTATTTCAGATTCGGAAATAAATGTTTCTAACAATTTATCAGTACTAATTCTAATCTTAGTATTATTTTTTCTGCATAAAAGTTCTACTTCTTTATTAATAGAATCTCTGCCAATAATTATCTGAAAAGGAATACCAATTAATTCTGCATCTTTAAATTTCACTCCAGCTCTATCGTTTCTATCATCAAGAAGGACATCAATTTTATTAATTAAAAAGTTGTTATAGATATGCTCAGTAAGATCACTTTGAATAGGATCTTTTAGGTTTGTTGGGATAATAATAACTTCAAAAGGAGAAATCTGGATAGGCCAACAAATGCCTTTTTGATCATGATTCTGTTCGATAGCGGCTTGAGCTATTCTTGTCACTCCAATTCCGTAACAACCCATCCATAAATTTTTTAGCTGACCGTCCTTATCAGAGAACTTTGCATTTAATTTTTCACTATATTTCTGACCTAGTTGGAAAATATGTCCAATCTCGATACCTTTTTTTTCTTTAAGTTCTTCATCATCATTAATACTTATTTTATCTCCTTTTTTGGCATTCCTGATATCCCCAATTAGATAGTCTTTCGAATCAAAAGCAAATTCTTGAAAAACTTTATGGAAATTAACTTTATTCCCACCACTTACAAACTTTGAAAGGTCACTTGCAGAATGGTCAATTATTCTTGTCCATTTTTTTTTCCAATTAGAACTAGCTTTAATAGTCTTATTATCTAAATCTGGCCCGATAAAACCTAAGGGTAAATCAACTAGATTTTTTTCGATAGTATTTTTGTCTTCAATCTTTTTAAGATTAATAAGATTGAAATTTTGAAGTTTATTGATTAAGTTAAAAAGCTTTACTTCATTAATATGTTGATCGCCTCTTATGCATGCAAGAATTGGGACATTAAATTCACCTTCGAACTGTGCAAGGAATATTACTACTTTGATAATCTGACTTGGGTCTAGATTGTTATTATCGCAAACTTCTAGGATTGTTTTTTGATGAGGCGTTTCCAACCACTCTGCAAGATTATCTTTAAGTGGAATAGGTTGAGAGGGTAGAGAAACAGCTTTTTCAATATTGGCAGCATAAGAACCACTTTGAGTGAACAAAATGGAATCTTCCCCAGCATCAGCAGTGACCATAAATTCTTTAGATGAAGCACCGCCAATTGCTCCACTATCAGCTTCAACCCCTACTGTCTGCAGTCCACAAGATTTAAAAATATTTTCATAAGCATTGCCCACCTTTTCATAGAAAGAAGCTAGATCGTTTTCTGAAGAATGAAAAGAATAACCATCTTTCATTATGAATTCTCTACTTCTCATCAATCCAAACCTTGGCCTTATTTCATCTCTAAATTTTGTCTGAATTTGGTAAAAACATTGAGGTAATTGCTTATAGGAGTTGATGGTCTCTGATGCAATACTCGTGATCACCTCTTCGTGAGTTGGTGCTAAACCAAATTCTTTACCTTGTCTATCTTTGAGATTAAACATTATTCCTTCACCTGCGGTATATCCTTCCCACCTTTCGCTTTTTTTCCATAAATCCGCAGGATGAAGTTGGGGTAAAAGTAATTTTGAACAACCAATACTATTAAGTTCTTTCTCTATTATTGAGGATATTTTTTCAATAACTCTAAGCATTAGTGGCATGTATGCATAAATACCGCTGTTAACTCTGCGAATATACCCAGCTTTTAAGAGTAATTGATGTGAAATAATCTCAGCTTCAGAAGGTGTGTCACGAAGTGTCCCCAGAGGAAATGAGGTTGTCACGCGCATACAGAAAAATCCTTAATAATATTTAATTTTATCAATTAAGGTGAAAAAATAATTTAAAGTGTCTTGAGTCCCTCAACGCGGCTAGTCTAAAAATATTCTTTCTGCTAACTTCTTCAGTAATGAAGATCAAATTCTTTAAAAAGTTCATTATTACTTAATCATTTTCTTAAATTTATGGAAAATATAGATTCCAATATTACTAGTGAAGAGGAATTGGTAGGTATTGATGAAGTTCAAAAATTCCTAAATAGATCAAGAGCTTCTGTCTATAGGTATACAAATACAGATTTAAGAAATCTAAACCCTAGTTTTAATCCAAGAAAATTAAATCCCGAATTTAGGACTGATCAAAAAGATGCTTTAAAATTTCATCCTAATGAAGTAGCAAGATTTGCAAAAGATATTTTAAGAATAAAGGAAGTTACTGTAGAGGTCTTTAATACACCTTCGTCCGCTGCTCAAAATATACTGGCGCAAATATTAGACGAACTAAAATCTATTAGGCTTTTGCTAGAAAAAGAGTAATTAAAAAGTTACCAAACAATGTTTTGATTTATTGACATTTTGAATGTAGGATAATTATGTTTAATTATCTCATTAATCTTTACCAATTAAGAGTTCTTGAGTTACACGAAATCAAAGCAGTTTATTCAAAGTAAATCAAGCGAAGAATCTCCTCATGATTCTGCTCGAAATGATTTTGAAAGAGATGATGATGATCCCTTAAGTATAAGGAGTTTATCAATAACATCTTTAGGTATTATTTTTGCCTTTTTGACAATTTTTTTACCTTCAATAAGCATTTTAATTGGCAGACCTTTATCTCAAGGAAACGAGATAATTCATAATCACGATTTTAAAAAAGATGGACCTTAGTTCAATACCTCCATCTCCAATGAAGGGAATAGTGAATATTGTTGTAGAAATACCTGCAGGGAGTAGGAATAAATATGAATATTGTTCTGATGCAGGAATTATGGCCTTAGACAGAGTATTACATTCTTCAGTAAGGTACCCTTTTGATTATGGTTTTATCCCAAATACACTTGCTGATGATGGAGCTCCACTTGATGCAATGGTGATAATGGACGAACCTACTTTTGCGGGTTGTCTAATAAAAGCTAGACCTATTGGAGTTTTGGATATGCATGATTGTGGCGCATATGATGGAAAACTTTTATGTGTGCCTATGGCTAATCCTAGGCAGGCTAATATAGTAAGTATTAATCAAATTGCTCCTAATCAGCTTGAGGATGTTGCAGAATTTTTTAGAACAAGTAAAGGACTCGATGGAAGAACAGTTCAAATTGATGGTTGGAGGGATTTTGATGTAGTTGAAAATTTATTGAAAAGTTGTATGCCTTTAAAAAAGAAAAACTTTAAAGTACTCAAGAAATCAAATATTAGTACATTAAATTGAAAAAAATAATTTTTTATAGTTATTTAAAATGCTCTACATGCCGAAAAGCTGCAAAGTGGCTTGAAAGCAAAGATTTTGAATTTCAATTAACTGATATTGTAAAAGAACCTCCACTTGTTAATTATCTAAACCTAGCTTATGAACAATACTCTGATGATAAGAAAAGGATTTTTAATACACGAGGTAAAGCCTTTAAAACTCTAAATCTTGATATTAATTGTTTATCAAGGGAAGAAATTATTCAACTTCTTTTAAGTGATGGCAAATTAATAAAAAGACCATTTTTGATTTACGAAGGAAAAAAAGTAATATTAGGTTTTAACGAAATTGAATATGCCAAACAATTTATAAAAGGTTAAAAATCAAAACTCTATTAATTTTATGCATGCTTCTATTAAAAGTTTTTTAAAAGAATGGGGTCTACTTATCCTAATCACGTTTCTTGTTTCCTCTTGTAGATCTTTTTTAGCAGAGCCTCGTTACATTCCTTCTGGTTCAATGCTCCCAGAATTACAAATAAACGATAGGCTAATTATTGAAAAATTTTCGCTAAGAAACTCTTTACCAAAAAGAGGAGATATTGTTGTCTTTAAATCACCTTACTCCTTTGACAAAAAATTAATTTCATCAAGATCTAAGCCTCTACCAAATAAAAGATATTGTTTTTTTATGAGTTTTCCTCCGATGTCGTTTATTCCTGGTTTGAGGGATCAAGCTTGCGATGCTTATATTAAAAGAGTGGTGGCACTTCCAGGAGAAATTGTCAGTGTAAACTCTAAGGGTGAATTAATTATTAATAATAAATTTATTCCTGAACCTTATGTCTCTTACAAGTGCTCATTATCCCTATTTAATAATTGTGGTAAATTTGAAAATATAAAAGTTCCTGAAGATCATTTTTTAGTTTTAGGTGATAATAGGTCAAACAGCTGGGATGGTAGATATTGGCCTGGAAGTAAATTTCTTCACAAAAAGGAGATAATTGGTAAAGCGTATTTCAGATTTTGGCCTCTTAGCCAAGTTGGCTTTTTCAATAAATAATTCCCTTTTTCTGCCTCTGACTCAATCAAAATAAATTTTAAAAAGGGTTTTAATTTTAAAGTGCTCCTGAAGCAGTTGAATCAAGTATTCCCCCTAGGTGTGTTGTAATGTTAAGAGCACTAATCACAGGGGGCTTATTGGGATCATTAAAAAGGTCAATTATAGTTATGCCACCATTACCCTGTTTTATCATCCAAATATTTGAATAATTAATCCCAAGGATATTACAAATTAGAGTTTTATTTACTGCATCGTGAGCAACCATAAGGGTTTGATCACTATCCTTTTGAGATAAACAAATTTTGTCAAAAGCTTCTACTGACCTTTCTGATACATCTTTTATACATTCACCTTCGGGCATTATTACTTCTTCAGGTTTATCATGCCAATTTTTTAGTAAAGCAGGCCACTCTTCTCTAATTTCTGCTTCCAATTTACCCTCCCATAATCCGTGACTGATTTCTACAAGTGAATCTATTTTCTCAATTTTTAAATCTTTGTTATTTTGAAGGATTATTTGTGCAGTCTCATAAGGCCTATGCATTGAACTTGAAAATGCCTTATTGAAAGAAATATTTCTCAGATATTCAAAAGTCTTTCTAGCTTGATCTTTTCCGTTTTCATTTAAAGGGATATCAATTTGGCCTTGAAATCTACCTTCTCTGTTCCAGTTAGTTTCACCATGCCTTATAAGAAATATTCTGGAATCTCCAATTTTATTTGGAATATTTTTATTAAGATGGGAAGTTTGATTTAAGCATTCAATTTGAGTCTTGAAAGAATTATCTTTCTTTGAAATATTGAGTATCGAGAAAGAAGCATTTTCTAATCTTATTTTTCTAAAACCTTGCTTAGGCTTTCCTAATAACAAGAGTATTAAACATCTGAGAATTGCATTATGTCCAACAACTAAAATATTTACATCATCTTTGTCTAGATAAATTTTTAAAATATCTTCTACAAAATTTGTTGCTTGAAAAAATAACTCTTGAATTGGTTTATAAGTTTTATTGTCATTTCTTTTTAAGATAAGATTTTCTGGATCATTTTTCCATGTAGGGTAAATTTCTGGAAATTTCTTTTTTATTTCCTCAATTTTTAGACCAGACCATTCACTAAGATCTACCTCTAGCAAATTATCGTCGAATACAATATTTTGTTCTTTATTGAAAGTCTTTTTAATTGTTTTTGCAGTCTCTGCCGCTCTCACAAGTGGGGAGGAATAGATTTTATCGAAGTTTATTTTTGATAATGCTTTTCCTGCTTTAAGGGCTTGTTCGTACCCTTCATCGGTTAACAATGAATCGTCTGTTCTTCCTTGAATTAATCCTTTTGAATTGAAACTGCTTAGTCCATGCCTAACTAAAACTAATCTTATAGCCATTATATAAATTTGAAAATTAAGGTAATTTAATCATCTCATGGCGTGATTAAAATAGATACATAAATATAAGGAAATTCTATGATAACTAACTATAGTTTTCAAGAATATAATAGGTTATGATCTTTAAAAATACTTCTAAGTCAAAACTCACTTTAGCTTTTATTTCAATCGTCATAACTTTTTTTGTATGGCAACAAGGCTTAAGAGACAGTTTAAATAGACCATCTGTTTCATTTGATATTAGTCAAAAAGAGCAAGAAATTGCTGAATTATCCTCCCAATCAATACCTGTAAATCTTAAAAAATTTTTTATCATTAATGATCCCGTTGACGAGATAAATAAATCACTCTCTGATGTCTCATTTGAAGAGCTAACAGAAAGAAATAAATTAATTCGAATAATTACTTCAGAATCAAATGATCCTTTAATTTATAAAAATATATCCAAAGATTTTGAAGATAAAAACTTTAAATTTCTGATTGATGAGATAGAAAAAAAATCTAATAATAATTCATATAAAGCAAATTCTGACAAATTTGATTTTTTTAAAGGTGATAAATTTTTATATCACCTTTTAAGCCGGAAATTTGATTTTGAGGATAGTGCATTAATAACAAAATCATTTTCAACCAAAATGTTTTTTAAAATATTAGCCATAAGACTAATACCACTTTTAACAATACTTATTGGCTCTATTCTTGCTTTAAAAATATTATGGAGAACCATATCATTGAAAAAATTTGGTTGGAAAGAAATTAAATCCTTAGATTTAGAATTAATAGATATGGTTTTATTAATTGCAGGTGGATTTGTTGTTTTAGGAGAAGTGGTATCACCTTTATTTTCTATCAGTTTAGTTGAACTTTTTTCTAAAAATATCTCTAATGAATTATCTCAATCTTTAAAAATTTTCTTTGGATATCTTTTTATGGCTATTCCACCATTAGGGATAGTTTTTTATCAAATTAAATCCTTGAATGGTGAATTTACTTTTAGAAAGGATTATTTACAGTTCAATTTCTTGCCAATTAAATATACATTTATTCAGGGAATTAAAGGTTGGTTAACAATTGTTCCTTTTGTTTTATTGAGCTCTCTAATTATGAATAGTCTGATCGATAATCAGAATGGTAGTAACCCCTTGCTGGAAATTGTTCTTAATAATAAGAATTACTTATCATTTTTTCTATTATTTGTAACTACAACTCTATTAGCTCCTATATTTGAAGAGATTATATTTCGCGGTATTTTACTCCCAACTCTTTCAAGAGATTTTGGAGTAATTTCGGGCATCATAGTTTCAGCTTTTATCTTTGCATTAGCCCATTTAAGTTTGGGGGAAATGCCGCCATTATTTGTTCTAGGTATTGGATTAGCAATTACAAGAATTGCTTCAGGTAGTTTGTTTTCCTCAGTGATTATGCATTCTTTATGGAATGGATTGACGTTCTTAAATTTGTTCTTATTGAGGACATAAAGAATTTAATTTTTTACTTGCGAATCTAACAGAAAGATGTTTATTTAATTAATAACACTTCTTTTATTTAAATAATAAATCGAAGATGAAACCTTATGGGAATCAACTTAATTTAAAAAAAAAAGTTTCATATGAAAGTAAAAAAAACTATGAAAAAATATCTACAATAAATTTTAAATTAATACATCAAATTTTCGACACCATTAATATCTCTCTTTTGGTATTAATTTTCACCTTGTTTTTCCTATCTATTAATAGTCAAAGAAAATGGTCAGATACATATAAAAACTTATCTAAAACAAGAGCTATCAATAATAATCTTATTGATTATATTTCCAAAATTGAGGAATTTTATATTAGTGAACTTGAGTCTATTAATACTTATAGAAAAACTAAACCTAAAGATTTAATATATCTAGATAAACTTCCAGAAAAAAAAGAAAGTTTATTTAAGAAAAATTTAAATAGTTTCATTGAAGGTTTTAGTCATGGCAAATATCAAAGAGGTTATTAATGAAAAAATACAAAAAAATTGTTCGTCTAGTACCACTTGATCAAAGAAGATTTAAATTTCTCTATATTTTTAGCTTACTATTAATATTTTGTTTGTTTGGTAGGTTAGTTAAATTGCAAGTCTTTAACGCCTCTGATTTGCAAAGGAAAGCTAGATTAGTACAATCTTCTAAAACTAACGCCTTAAAAAAAAGGAGAGCGATTGTTGATAGAAATAATAGACTAATCGCTTACGATAAAACGCTTTATAAGTTATGGGCCCATCCAAAATATTTTAATTTTCCTGGTGATTCAATTAACAGAGTTCGCAGTATTGAAGAAGTTATAGAAAAATTGTCGCCTATTTTGGATATAAATGGTGAAATACTCTTGAGTAAATTTAGTAATAAAATGAGTGGTATCAAGCTTTTGGATAAAATTTCCGAAGAAAAGGCAGAAAAGATTAAAAATCTTCAAATAAGTGGACTTGATTTGTTTAAATATTCGCAGAGATATTATCCACAAGGGGAGATTTACTCTAATCTGGTCGGTTTTGTTAATGATGAGAATATAGCTTCAGCAGGTTTAGAACTTCATTTAGATAGTCAAATTAAAGTTTTTAATAAGAGTAATTTTATAAAAATAGGAGGAGATGGAACACCTCTACCGGATAATTCAGCTCCAGGTGATTTTATTTCTGATTACAAAAAATTAAGCCTAACTATAGATTCAAAATTACAGAAAGCGTCATTCAATGCATTATCAAAGCAAGTAAGCAAATGGAAAGCAAAGAAGGGATTTGCCATAGTTATGGATGTTAATAATGGTCGGATTCTCTCCTTGGTTACAGCCCCGTCGTACGATCCAAATAAATTTTGGCATTATGATTCTGAAATTTTTAGGGGTTGGTATTCTCAAGATTTATTTGAGCCTGGTTCAACTTTTAAACCTATTAATCTTGCCTTAGCTTTAGAAGAAAAAGTAATCCAAAAAGATGGAATGGTTGAAGATATTGGAAAAATTAATGTTGGAGGATGGACACTTTCTAATTGGGATAAAAAAGGTAATGGATACATTGACTATCCAAAAGTTTTGCAGGTTTCAAGTAATGTTGGGATGGTAAAAATAATGCAAAATTTAGACCCCACAATTTATTGGGATTGGCTAAAAAATTTAGGTATAAATAAAAATTTAGAGACTGACTTATTTGAATCAACTGCTGGCCAACTAAAGAGAAAAGATTTATTTGTAAATCAATCAATTGAGCCTGCCGTAACTTCTTTTGGTAAAGGGTTCTCAATATCGCCAATTAAATTGGTTCAACTGCATGCTGCTCTAGCAAATGGTGGTTTTGAAGTAACTCCTCATGTAACCTTAACTTTCAATGAAAGAGTTAATAAAAATCCCAATAAACAATTTTTTTCACAAGAGGTCTCTAAAACTGTTCTTGAATGGATGGAAAGTGTAGTTGAAAAAGGTAGTGGATCTGGAGTGAAAATCGAGGGTTACAGGATAGCAGGGAAAACGGGTACTTCCCAAAAAGCCTTAAATGGTTCCTATACAAATAAAAAAGTTTGCAGTTTTGTGGCGACCTTGCCAGTTAATGATCCAAAATATGCTGTTCTAGTAGTAGTTGATGAGCCATCTAAATCTTATGCATATGGTTCAACTGTTGCTGTACCAGTTGCTAAAGAAATTATCGAGAGCTTGATAGTAATTGAAAAATTACCTCCCAATATTAAAGATCATGGAATGATTGTTAAAAAACCCTAAAATTTTCCGATTTTATAAATATTTAGTTCATTATCTGATGATTTCATCAGGAATAAAGGCTAGTTTATGTACATATATGATTATCTAGATATGAAATCAATTTTAGAACAATTGTCCTCAATGACCGTTGTTGTTGCTGATACTGGAGATTTAGATTCGATAAAAAAATTTCAACCAAGGGACGCTACCACCAATCCATCGCTAATACTTGCTGCTGCTAAGAATCCTGATTATGTGAAATTAATTGATAAAGCTTTAGAAAGTTCAGAAAATGCATTGCCCCAAGGATTCTCCGAAATTGAATTAATCAAAGAAACTGTTGACCAAGTTTCGGTATTTTTTGGAAAAGAAATATTGAAAATCATTTCAGGGCGCGTATCTACAGAAGTCGATGCAAGACTGAGCTTTGATACCGAAGCTACGGTTGAAAAAGCGAGAAAATTGATCAATCTTTACAAAAATTTTGGAATTGAAAAGGAAAGAATTTTGATTAAGATTGCTTCAACTTGGGAGGGCATTAAGGCAGCTGAAATTTTGGAAAAAGAGGGTATTAAGTGCAACTTAACTTTACTTTTTAACTTCTGCCAAGCGGTAACTTGCGCTAATGCAAAGATAACTCTAATTTCTCCGTTTGTTGGCCGTATATTGGATTGGCATAAAGCAAAAACTGGTAAAACTAGTTTTGTTGCCGCTGAAGACCCTGGTGTTATTTCGGTTACACAAATATACAATTACTTTAAAGAAAAGGGATTCAAGACAGAAGTAATGGGAGCGAGTTTTAGAAATCTTGATGAAATAAAAGAATTAGCAGGTTGCGATCTTTTAACAATTGCACCAAAGTTTCTTGAAGAACTGAAAAAAGAGAAAGGAGAGTTAGTTAGAAAATTAGATCTAAGTACCCAAATAAATCATTCTATTGACTACGAATTTGAAGAAAAAGATTTCAGATTAAGCATGTTAGAAGATCAGATGGCAAGTGAAAAGCTTAGTGAAGGTATAACTGGATTCAGTAAGGCTATAGAAGAATTGGAAGAGCTGCTACTAAAGAGATATTCAGAAATTAAAAATCATAAATTGATTTCTGCGAACTAAATTTAAGTTTGAATTGAAAAATAATTAAGTTCCACTTTTTGTTAAAAGTCTTTTGATAACTCTTTTTGCAATATCTTCATAACTCATTTCGCCAGATAATATTTGAGCAATACGTTTAGGTGCTGTTTTTCTTTTGACACCTAATTGGTATCCAGTTCTAGGAAATCTATAAAATACCTGTGCTATTCTCCTCCCCCAAGCCATTGATTTTCCCCAAATATTGTTAATTTTTTTCGTATAAAGATTTAAATCATCTACTTTTCCTAATAGGCACTGATGTATGTATTCTGCAGCATAAAAACTGCTAATTAAAGAAGGTCTAATTCCTTCAGCTAAAAATGGATCACACAGAGATGCCGCATCTCCAACCGCTAAAACTTTGTCACCATTAATTGAGTGGAAGCCATTCCATATTCTCAATTTCTTACTAATTGTTTTATGAGGAAAATCATCAAAACCGAAGCTTCTGATTACTTGTTTATTTATAGCCTGATTTTCTAGGAGACCATTATTTATAAAAGTACCTAGACCAATATTTAAGCTTTCTCTTAGGGGGAATGCCCATGCAAAACCATATTTTATAAATCCAAACTCAAATCTAACTGCATCTCTAGGTATTTCACCTAACCCTTTCAATCTTAATGAGATTGTGTTTGCAAATTTTGGCTTTCTTGGCCCTAAATTGAAATAACCTGCCCATTTCGATTGGGACCCATCTGCAATAACAAGAAATTCTGAAATATATTTTATTTTGTTATTGCAAGTAATTTCCCATTTATCATTTTTTTTTATGATTTTTTCTATTAATAACGGTCTCATTACCTGAGCTCCATTACTCAAGGACTCATCAAGTAATAATTGATCAAGCTTCTCTCTTTTAATAATCCAAAATGGTGATTCACCAGTCAGATCAGCAGTTACATTATCTGAAGCCTTCCATCTGAATTCAACATTCTTAATTTTTGATTCTATGGAATCTTTTATATCTAAAGGAAGAAATCTTTGCATTGAAGATGCCATCCCGCCTGCACATGGTTTGTAATTTTGGGATTTTTCTTTTTCGATAATTAAAACTGAATATCCTTTCTTTGATAGGTTAAGAGCGGTCGAACATCCTGATAAACCTCCACCAATTATTACGACGTCAAATCCTATCAAACTTTTAGAATTTCCTTTTCTTTTTCAGACAATTTAGTTTCTATTAAGGCAATGTATTTATCAGTAATTTTCTGAATTTCATATTGATTATCTCTGGATTCATCAATTGAAATGAGACCATCTTTTTCGTCTTTTTTTTCTTTATCAACAGCATCTCTTCTGATATTTCTCAAAGCTACTTTTCCTTCCTCTGCATATTTAGAGGCTAATTTACAGAATTCTTTTCTTCTTTCTTCTGTTAAAGGAGGGACATTTATTCTTATTATTTTACCATCATTATTTGGAGTAATACCTAAATCACTCATAGAAATAGCTTTCTCAATCGCTTGTAAACATGAAATATCAAACGGTTGAATTGATATTGTTTGTGAATCAACAGTACTTATTGTGGCAAGCGATTTAATTGGGGTTTCTGCTCCATAATACTCAACACTTACTCTGTCTAGCAATGAAGCATTAGCTCTACCCGTTCTAATTGTATTAAAGTTTCTTTGTGTAGCTTCAATACTTTTATTCATATTTTCTTGAATTTCTTGTTCTTTCATAATAAAAAATTTTAAATAAGCTTTAACTAATTAATGAACCTATAGGATCCCCAGCAACAGCTTTAGAAATGTTCCCTTTTTTGAATATATCAAATACCATGATAGGGATATTGTTATCTTTGCATAGCGCAATTGCAGTACTATCCATTACTGCTATTTCATCGCTAAGAACTTGCTGATAACTAAGAGAGGAATATTTTTTTGCATCTTTAAATTTATTAGGATCACAATTATATACTCCATCAACTTTGGTCGCCTTCATAACAACTTCAGCATTTATCTCCGCTGCCCTCAGAGCTGCTGTAGTGTCAGTTGTGAAAAATGGATTTCCGCATCCACCTCCGAAGACCACAACTCTCCCTTTTTCAAGATGTCTCATAGCTCTTCTTCTGATATAGGGTTCTGCAATTTCCTGCATTTCTATTGCAGTTTGAACTCTGGTTGCAACTCCTACTCTTTCTAAACCATCTTGAAGTGAAATAGCATTCATTACTGTTGCGAGCATCCCAACGTAATCAGCTGTCGCTCTATCCATACCATCTGCAGACCCTTTAAGCCCCCTAAAAATATTCCCACCCCCAACAACTATTGCAAGTTGCACATTATTTTTGACTACTTTTGAAACATCCTCTGCAATTGACTGAACTATAGCAGGATCGATACCATAAGGTTTTTCACCCATTAGTGCTTCACCACTAAGTTTTAAGAGAACTCTTTTGTAAGCCATTCAATAATTGTACTTTTAAGACCTTAGCAAGTAAATGCACCAAATTTATTTTTTGTTCAAGTATTGCTTGCTTCTTTAAACATTTCTAAACCTGCCTGAAGAAAATTAAAAAAAAAATAATTAGCTTCAACTAAAATTCAACACACTTTTGTGCTTTAATTCCTTGTTCTTTAAATGGATGTCTTATTAGTTTCATTTCTGAAACTAGATCAGCGTAATTGATAATTGAATCCGATGCTCCCCTACCAGTTAAAACAATATGATTTTTTCTATTATTTAAGCTTTTTAAAAAAGTGATTATTTCTTCGGGTGCAAGATAACCAAGTTTTGTCGCGATATTAATTTCATCAAGAATGATAAGTTTATAAGATTCGTTTTGTATGTATTTTTTGGCTAATTGCCAAGCCTCTTGAACTAATTTTTCATCCCTTATTCTGTCTTGTGTTTCCCAAGTAAATCCCTCTCCTAATGAATGCCAAGTTAGGTTTGAAGAAAAGTTTTTAAGTGCTTTTTCTTCTCCAGTAGTCCAGCCTCCTTTGATAAATTGAATTATTGCTACTTTATAGCCATGCCCTATCGTCCTTAAAGCCATACCTAAAGATGCAGTTGTCTTGCCCTTGCCATTTCCTGTGAAAACAATCAATAATCCTTTTTTTGTCTTTCTAATTTGTAGCCTCTCGGATTGAATATCTTTTCTTTGCTGCATTCTTTTTTTATATGAGCTTTCATCGCTGTCTGGTGATATTTTACCTCCCATTCCAAGTTTATTTGCTTGATTATCGAGGTTAAATAATTTCTCGGAAGATGAAGGTTTTTCTTTCATATGACCCTTATTTTATTTTATAATTATAATTTTTTAAGTATTTTTAACTCTTTTAACTTTTAAAAGTGCATTATTTACTGCCTGTTGTTGATCTCTTTTAGTAATCCAGTGGTGATAAGTTTGAGTATGTAAACTAACTGAATGTCCCATCATTCTGGCAGCCACAGTATCAGGTAAATCATAAAAAATTGTTCTTACTGCCCAAGCATGCCTTAGATCATAAGGTTTTATTTGTAAAGAGTAACGCTTAAACTGGTCTGTAATTTTTTTCCCAATATTTTGTAAAGTTGTAATTTTAAGGTCTCTATTGATATTTGGTAGAAGTTCTGGATTTTCACCAAGTTTTGATAATTCGAACTTTTCTACCCATTCAGGGTGAAATGGCCAAACTTGATGTTCCCCAGTTTTAGTGGTAGGTAAAACTCTAATAATTTTGTCCCCAAAATTAGTAAGAGAACTTAAATCACAAAAAAATACTTCATGATTCCTCAATCCGTATGTAGCCATCAAACCAAAAACAAATTTCCAAGACTTATTTGGTATTGTCTCCCATAGTTTTTCAATTAACTCGTCTTTAGGGAGATCCCTAAAGCCTGCTTTGTTTAGACCATATCCTCTAGAATTTAATTTCCAATCTTCTGGTAGTTTAATGTCTAAAAACTTAGCTAAAACACTTAAAGAAGTAGCACATTGTTTCCTACTTCTACTACCTTCCTTATAACTTTCAAGTGTCTTTTGAAATATTTTTTCTAAAGCTTCATTCTCGTAATCATTGTAAATATTTAGTATTCTTTTCATATATGGTTTGTAAGAACTCCTCCAAGTAGTTTTTCTAGTACTGGTTCGAAAATCAGTTATATTTTCTTTAAAAAAAAATTCCTCAAATTGATTTAATTTACTTGGGAATTCAAAACCATCTTTTATATCCTTTTTATAAGGTTTGCCTATCCAATTAATCCAATCAAATTGATTCAATTCCAATTGCAAATTGATTAATTGTAATTTTTTTTTGGCCTCCTCTAATCCAGAAATATCAGCCTTTACACCAAGAGATATTCTTTGAATTTTAAAATTATTTTTATCTTCTTTAGAGGGTAGTGAACCACGGATATTTAATTTCTCTCCTCTTTTCTCAATTTTAAGCTTGCTGCCTTGAGTAGCAAATTTATCATTGACATTATTAATTTCCTGAATTACGTTCATTTACTTATATAATTGTCCATATAATGACGTTTTAAATGTTGATTTTCAATCTCCATAAATTTTAAATGGATAAAATTGGCGTCTTACTTCTGAATTTAGGAGGGCCTGAACGCATTACTGATGTAGGCCCTTTCTTATACAATCTCTTCTCTGATCCAGAAATAATCAGGACTCCATTCCCTTTCTTTCAAAAGCCCTTAGCTTGGTTAATTAGTACGCTTAGAAGTACTACTTCACAACAGGCTTACCTTTCTATAGGTGGAGGTTCGCCTATCAGAAGGATAACTGAACAACAAGCAAGAGAATTACAATCTAAATTAAGGGATAAAGGGTTTAATGCTACTACCTATGTTGCTATGAGGTATTGGCATCCCTTTACCGAATCAGCAATTTCTGATATGAAAGCAGATGGCATAAATCAAGTTGTTGTAATACCCCTGTATCCACATTTTTCGATTAGTACTAGTGGTTCGAGCTTTAGGGAATTAAAAAAATTGCGAGATTCTGATGATGAATTTAAGAAGGTTCCAATGAGATGTGTAAGGAGTTGGTTCAGTCAATCAGGCTATTTAAAGTCTATGGTCGAATTAATTTCTGAACAAATTTCACTTTGTGAATCACCTTCAAAAGCTCATATATTTTTTACTGCTCATGGAGTCCCAAAGAGTTACGTAGAGGAAGCTGGAGACCCTTATAAACAGCAAATTGAAGATTGTTCTTTATTAATTATTAATGAGCTGGAAAAATGTTTAGGGCATAGTAACCCTCATACACTGTCTTATCAAAGTAGAGTTGGTCCTGTTGAATGGTTGAAGCCTTATACAGAAGAAGTGTTAGCTGATCTTGGAAGGTCAAATGTGAATGATCTGGTTGTGGTCCCCATAAGTTTCGTTGGAGAGCATATCGAAACATTGCAAGAAATTGATATTGAATATAAAGAAATTGCTGAAAAGGCTGGTATTAAAAACTTTCGAAGAGTTAAGGCTCTAAATACTCATCCTACTTTTATTGAAGGTCTTAGTGATCTAGTAATTTCCTGCTTGGAAGGGCCTTTAGTTAATATAGAGGAGGCTTCTCAGTTGCCTGAAAAAGTTAAACTTTATCCTCAGGAGAAGTGGCAATGGGGTTGGAATAATAGTTCAGAGGTGTGGAACGGAAGAGTTGCAATGATTATTTTTCTTGCGCTTTTTATTGAACTTATTTCAGGCTCTGGACCTCTACATAAATTAGGCATCTTATAAAGAAAAATTGATATTTTTTTGAAAATTTTTAAATTTTTTAAAAGATTCTTTTGAATACATTTCTGACATTACATTTCTAAATGAGGCAAAAGTATTTAATTGAGTTTAATATTTAGAGTAAATATTGAATTTCTTTAGTGACCCTTACTTCGAGATCCTTTTCAAAGGGTAGTTCAAAAAATAAAAATCCAGTTTGGATAACTGGTGCAGATGCACTAATGGATTCTTTAAAAATTCATGGAGTAAAAGTTATATTTGGATATCCTGGGGGAGCCATACTACCAATATATGACGCTGTTCATAAGGCAGAACAAGATGGTTGGTTAAAGCACTTTATGGTTAGGCATGAACAAGGTGGTTCACATGCGGCAGATGGATATGCAAGATCTACTGGTGAAGTAGGAGTATGTTTTGGAACCTCAGGCCCAGGCGCAACAAATTTGGTAACTGGAATTGCCACTGCTCAAATGGATTCAGTCCCTCTAGTTGTAGTTACAGGTCAAGTTCCAAGACCTGCTATAGGAACAGACGCTTTTCAAGAAACTGATATTTTTGGCATAACTCTTCCAATAGTGAAACATTCATGGGTAATAAGGGATCCTTCAGATATCGCGAAAGTAGTATCTGAAGCTTTTTTTATAGCATCATCTGGAAGACCAGGACCTGTTTTAATTGATATACCCAAAGATGTAGGTCAGGAGTTCTTTAATTACCAAAGAGTTTTGCCTGGTGAGATTATTCCTAAAGGATTTAAAAGGAATGGAGAAATTAATGATTGCGATATCAACAAAGCAATTAAATTAATAGAAAATTCTGAAAGACCTCTCCTATACGTAGGAGGTGGGGCAATATCTTCAGGAGCTCATGATGAAATAAAAACTTTGGCAAAGAATTATCAAATACCAGTTACCACAACCTTAATGGGGAAGGGAGCTTTTGATGAAAAGGACAATTTATCAGTAGGGATGTTAGGAATGCATGGAACTGCTTATGCAAATTTTGCTGTTACAGAATGCGATCTTTTAATTGCAATTGGAGCTAGATTCGATGATAGGGTGACAGGTAAATTAGATACTTTCGCACCTAATGCAAAGGTAATTCATATAGATATAGACCCAGCAGAAGTTAATAAAAATAGACGTGTAGATGTTGCAATTGTTGCTGATGTTTCAAAAGCTGTTCTGAAAATTAATGAACAATCTCTAAAAAACAAATTTACTTGTCAGACTAAAAACTGGTTAGAAAAGATTGATTTTTGGAAACATAAACACCCTTTATATGACCCGCCTAAAGAAGGAGAAATTTATCCTCAGGAAGTTCTTTTAAAAGTGAGGGAACTTTCACCAGAAGCTTATATAACTACAGATGTAGGACAACATCAAATGTGGGCTGCTCAATATCTTAGGAATTCTCCAAGAAAATGGATTAGTAGTGCAGGCTTAGGAACTATGGGTTTTGGATTGCCAGCGGCAATTGGAGTAAAAGCAGCCTTACCTAATTCAGATGTAATTTGTATTGCAGGAGATGCAAGTGTCTTAATGAATATTCAAGAATTAGGAACCTTATCTCAATATGGTCTAAATGTGAAATTGATTATTATCAATAATCGTTGGCAAGGGATGGTAAGACAATGGCAGGAAAGTTTCTATGATGAAAGATATTCCTCATCTGATATGAGTTGTGGTGAACCTGATTTTGTAAAACTTGCAGAGTCTTTTGGAGTTAAAGGATACTTAATTTCTGATAGAAAAAAATTACAGAATGAATTAAAAAATGCGCTTGGTCATAACGGCCCCGCCTTGATTAATATCCTTGTCAGAAGAGGTGAAAATTGTTATCCAATGGTCCCTCCTGGTAAAAGTAATGCTCAAATGGTTGGATATGTTAATTGTGAAGACTAATCATTTTAATTCGTCATTTTAAAAAATTAACTTTAAGCTAATTTAAAAACTTAGATATTGCTGAATTGAAAAAATTATCCAAAATCTTAATTATAGTATGCCTGATTTTTCTTAATCCTATAATAGTTAACTCGGCCGAAATTCTTCAAATTAAAAATTCAAATACTATTTTAGTGGGGGATCAAAATAGGAATTTAACGATTGGACTATTTTGTGTAGATGTAAATGAAAATGATGAGCTTGAAGCAACTAATCTACTTAAGAGTGAATTCCCAAGGGGAAGCAAAGTGAAAATAAAACCTTTTGGTTTCAAAGAGAATGTTTTGTTAGCCAAAGTTTTTAATATTAAAGGTACTAAGGAGATGACCGAATTATTAGTCGCCAAAGACTTAACTAGTAAAATTTGTCCAAGTTAAATTTTTCTGTGAGCAGATAAAATTCCATTGTCTCGAGAATGTTTTGCTCCTTCTCCAGGAATTAAATTCATTATTTAATTTGTATGTACATAAATTTGAAATGTCTATATTTGAATTGGGAATGTTCTCATTTAAAAGTTGTCTATAAGCAGATCTTTTAAGATCAAGTTGATTTAAGTTTTTCTCTTTGAAGTGATTTGAATCTCTAAAACAAATATCTTTCTCAGCTTTAGCCAAATTAAAGGTTATGTTTTTGTTTTCGGCCTTTTTATAAAATTCTTTGAGTGTAATTTTATCAACTAGATAATGTTCCTTCGAAATCGCTGGTCCTATTGCAACAAGTAAGTCATCTCTAGATGTCCCTATATTATCAAAAATTTTAACCAGATTTTTTATTATTTTTTTTTCTAAACCTTTTCTTCCACAATGCAAGGTTGCTACATTTCTTGTCCTTTTATCTGCAAAAAATATTGGCATACAATCAGCTGTGTAAACCCATAAGTTTTGATTCCATTTATTACAAACAAGACCATCTGCATCAGTTTTAATCTCTTCTCTAGATTGTGATCCAAAAACTATTACATTACTGTGAATTTGATTTGAAACACAATTTGTGTAATCTTCATTAAAGTGATTTCCTAATAATTGAAGATATTTCTCAGAGCTTGACTTAGTAAAATATGCATGTTTGAAGTTATTTTGACTAAGGATAGGCGATAAATAATACTCAAATTTTTTGTTTTGAATAAAAATTTCAGCTTTTGAGAAATATGTTTCTTTGTATCGAATAGTTCCTGCTCCTAAGCTGAATTTATCAGATTAATTCAATATCTCTTAATATCCAGAATCCTGCAAATTTTTCGATGTATGGCGTTGATTGTATGGAAATAAATTGATAATCAAAACAATTTTTTTTATTCTCTAAAAACTTTCTACTCAAAATGTTTGCATCTTTTTCTGGTAAATCTGTTACCAGCCACTTATCATCTTCTGAAGCTTCAAGTATAAGTTGGTTCTTATTGATGACTAATTTAATAGGTTCTAAACAACTGAACCATGCAGAAAGTGCTAAAGATCTATCTTTGCTAAAAAGTCTTAATCCCGGTACTAAGTAATTATCATCTAAATCTTGCTGAATTGGGAAAATTTCTCCAAATTCAATAGGCCAATTTTCTGCTGATTTCAATTCTCCAATTGATATTTCAGAGATAGTTAAAGCATCACCCCTTACTTCTTCTGGTAAAGGTGTAGGAGGGTTTTCCATTTTAGAAGAAAAAGTAGGAGCTAATACACCTCTTACATAACCCTTTTCCTTTGGATAAATCTCTTTCTCAAGAAATTCGATTCTATCTAATAAATCGTAAGTTCTCCTACTTACAAGAGCCTCAATACTTACGGCCTCCAAGGATTTTTTAATGATCGATTTCATTGATGACCTCCAGAATCGAACTATTGAAGGTTTCTCCCACCCTTGTTTTTTTGCTTCACTTATTGCTTCATTTAGTGCCTTTGTAAGCCATACTGAATTGACTTCATTGGCAGGGCATTTTTTATTCCAATGAAAAATATCTTCTGTCTTATAACTTCTTGTAGAGCAAATAATTAACTCCCACCTTTTTTTCCCATTTGATTCAATAATTGGTCTCGAGTAGAAGTCTAATTCCCAATCTGAAATTTTTAATTTAAGACTTGACTGCATTGTTTTATTAATGTTCATTTATCTTGTTCTTTTTTATCGAAGAGTGCTTTAGTTTTTAGTGCTCTCTCTGTGGCTTCTTGCATAACTTTTTGCTTATCAATAATTAATTCTCCCGCAGAATTCTCTAGGAGTGCTGTATTGAGACCAATGCGCCCTTTTTCGAGGTCAATTTCAGATATTAAAGCTTTTATTATCTCCCCTTCTCTAAAGACTTCTCTTAAAGAACGAATCGATCCATTTGTTAGTGAGGATTGATGAAGAAGTCCACTAGCTCCACCTAAATCTATAAAGAAGCCATATGGTTTTACTGCTAAAACTTCTCCTTCAATTAATTGACCTAATTCTAAACTTGTAAGTTTAGAGACTAATGATGCTTTCTTTTCAGAGAGAACTAATTTTCTGGATTCTGGATTCACCTCAAGAAACGCTACTTTTAGAGTTTTGCCAACAAAAGATTGATAGTCTTGACCATCTTCAAGTTGGGATCTTGGGATGAATCCTCTCAATCCATCTACATCACACGTAAGACCACCTCTGTTAAATCCATTAATTAAAACGTTAATTAATTCTCCATTTTTTGCGGAACTTGATACTTTTTCCCAACTTTGCCTAAGAATTAACGCCCGAGCGCTCACTGTTACCATCCCATCAGCATTTTGTTCTTTGATAACCAAAACTTCCATTTCAAGGCCTACAGAAAATTTTTCTTTAAAGTTAGTTATGACACCCAAACCACATTCTTTTTTGGGCATATAACCAGGTGCTTTTCCACCAATGTCAACATATAGTCCATCACTTTCGATTGCTATTACCTTACCTGAAATTATTTCTCCTGTAGCCCCAATTGGCTCATTTGCATTTAAAGCCTCCAAAAAAGCACTTTCATCAAAATCGAATTCATCAACAGTTCTTTCTAATTGAAAATCTATGTTTTGCTCAGAAAAATTAAGGGGTCTATTTAAGTCTTGTTGAGAAATATCAAAATCTTTAGTGTTTTCATTACTGTCATCAATTTTCTTTAATAAATCTTCTGTAATATTTTGAGGTTTGATTGCGATATTTTCTTTTTTAATTTCTTCTTGCGAATTGGTTTGCTCATTATCTATGTCTTGAGATTTTTTTTGAGTATCTTTCTTGCTTATGTGAAGTACCTGAAGAGGTTTTTTATTGCCCTTTAGGTTGATGTTATCTTGGTTTTTTTTATTATTGACTCCCATCGTAGGTAAAATAAGAATAATTAATTATTAACATACTCTAAATGTTAGTACTCAAAATTAAAATTAATGAACTTTAAACCAATACCTAATAAATTTGAACATTTAAATTGGCAAGAAATTGAGAGTGTTGCAAAAAACAAAAGATCTACAGTGATTTGGCCATTCGGTGCTGTTGAGCAACACGGACCGCATTTGCCTCTTGCGACAGATAGTATTTTCGTTGATGAAATTATTAGCGAAGTTTTTAAATTATTCTCTGCCGATATTCCATTAAAAAAACTTCCAACTCAATATATTGGTTTTTCTCCAGAGCATAAGGGTTTTCCGGGGACAATTTCACTTTCCTCAAGCTTAATAACCTCAATGATTAAGGAGGTTGGAAGTCAATTATCTAAAATGGGTTTTAAAAGATTGATATTGATTAATGGACATGGAGGTCAAATTTCACTATTGAATACAGCTGCAAGAGAGCTAAGAAGTTTTTCACCAGAGATGGCAGTTTTTCCTTGTTTCTTATGGAGTGGCGTAAATGGATTAAGTGAATTGTTAACAAAAACTGAGATCGAAGATGGGCTTCATGCTTCTTTAGCTGAAACAAGTTTGATGCTGGCTTTAAAACCAGAATTAGTAGGTGATAAACGCCCAAATGAGGGTAATAAAGTAGAGATCCCTGAAGGTTGGAGTCTAGAGGGCAATGCGCCTATTGCTTGGCTTACTGACGATTTCAGTAAATCAGGTGTTATAGGAGATAGTAGAGGGTCAAATGAGTCTTTAGGGAAAAATTTAAAGGAATTATTGATTAATCATTGGTTCAAATTAATTATGAATCTGATGCAATCAGATTGGCCAAACAATTCTTAAATAAGTTTAAGTTAAAAATGTGACTTAACAATTGAAACTATTTTCATGATATTTAAATAAACTCTCTATAATCATGTAATATTCATGCATAATGAGCTAAAGATTACTGACATGCAAACTCTAGAATCAAATAAAAAAACTATTGAAGAATCGACTAATCCGATTTCTTTAGATTTGCCAGACTTCACAACAGATTCTTATAAGGATGCATACAGCAGAATTAATGCAATTGTTATAGAGGGAGAGCAAGAGGCTCATGATAATTACATTTCAATAGCAACTTTAATTCCAAATGAGTTAGAGGAATTAACTAAATTGGCAAGAATGGAAATGAAGCATAAAAAAGGCTTTACTGCATGTGGAAGAAATTTAGGTGTAGTAGCTGATATGGAATTTGCTAAAAAATTCTTTTCTAAATTACATGGTAATTTTCAAGTTGCTCTTGAAAAGGGAAATTTAACAACGTGTCTTTTAATACAAGCTATCTTAATTGAAGCATTTGCTATCTCTGCTTATAACGTCTACATAAGAGTTGCCGATCCTTTTGCAAAAAAGATAACAGAGGGAGTGGTTAAAGATGAATATCTTCATTTAAATTATGGTCAGGAGTGGCTTAAAGAGAATCTATCTACTTGTAAAGAGGAATTAATGGAAGCTAATAAGGTTAATCTTCCGTTAATTAAAAAGATGTTAGATGAGGTAGCAGATGACGCATCTGTTTTAGCTATGGACAGAGAAGAATTAATGGAAGAATTTATGATTGCTTATCAAGATACGTTGATGGAAATAGGTTTAGATAACAGAGAAATTGCAAGAATGGCTATGGCAGCTATCGTCTAATTAAATTTCTAATTAATTAAGGATTTTAATAATTAATCAATCCTATTTAAGTAGTTACCTCTGTGCTATTGTTCATAACATTGTATAGAAACCATTTATAAATTTTAAATGTTTGGGTTAATAGGCCACTCAACCAGTTTTGAAGATGCAAAAAGAAAAGCTTCGATGCTAGGCTTTGATCATATTGCTGATGGCGACTTGGATGTTTGGTGTACTGCCCCGCCTCAGCTTGTTGAAAATGTAGAAGTTAAGAGTGCTACTGGAATATCTATTGAAGGTTCTTATATAGATTCGTGCTTTGTTCCTGAAATGCTTTCAAGGTTCAAAACTGCTAGAAGAAAAGTACTAAATGCTATGGAACTAGCTCAGAAAAAAGGGATTAACATTACCGCTTTAGGAGGATTTACTTCTATTATTTTTGAAAATTTTAATCTTTTACAGCATAAACAAATTAGAAATACTTCTTTAGAGTGGGAAAGGTTTACTACTGGCAATACTCATACTGCCTGGGTTATTTGTAAGCAACTAGAAATAAATGCGCCTCGCATTGGGATAGACCTTAAAAAAGCAACTGTTGCTGTAATTGGTGCTACAGGTGATATTGGTAGCGCTGTTTGTAGATGGCTTATCAATAAAACTGGTATTTCAGAACTTCTTATGGTGGCAAGACAACAAGAACCACTAGTGCTGTTACAAAAAGAATTAGATGGTGGCACCGTAACAAGTTTAAATGAGGCATTGCCTCAGGCGGATATCGTTGTATGGGTTGCAAGTATGCCTAAAACTATTGAAATTGATACAGATAACTTAAAAAAACCATGTTTAATGATTGATGGTGGATACCCCAAAAATCTTGATGAGAAATTTCAGGGTGAAAATATTCATGTTTTAAAAGGAGGTATAGTTGAGTTTTTCAATGATATTGGTTGGAATATGATGGAACTTGCTGAAATGCAAAACCCTCAACGAGAGATGTTTGCTTGCTTTGCAGAAGCTATGATTTTAGAATTTGAAAAGTGTCATACAAACTTTAGTTGGGGAAGAAACAACATTTCCCTTGAAAAAATGGAGTTTATTGGAGCAGCTTCTTTAAAGCATGGTTTTTCTGCGATTGGACTTGATAAGCAGCCTAAAGTATTAACTGTATAAATTATGGCTAAACGTTACCTCCTAGATTTTGAAAAGCCTCTTGTTGAACTTGAGAAGCAGATAGAGCAAATTAAAGAATTAGCTCGAGATTCAGAAGTAGATGTTAGTCAACAACTTCTGCAGCTTGAAACCTTAGCTGCTAGGAGAAGAGAAGAAATATTTAAATCTCTCACCCCTGCTCAAAAGATTCAGGTAGCTAGACATCCTCAAAGACCCAGTACTTTGGATTTTGTTCAAATGTTTTGTGATGACTGGATCGAATTACATGGAGACAGAAATGGTGGCGATGATATGGCACTTATTGGGGGGATAGGTTCGATAAATAATAGACCGGTGTTGATGTTAGGGCATCAGAAAGGAAGGGACACAAAAGAAAATGTAGTAAGAAATTTTGGGATGGCAAAACCAGGAGGTTATAGAAAAGCTCTTAGATTAATGCAGCATGCAAATAGATTCGCTTTGCCGATTCTTACATTTATTGATACTCCTGGAGCTTACGCTGGTTTAAAAGCAGAAGAACAAGGTCAAGGTGAAGCGATTGCAAGAAACCTTCGAGAGATGTTTGGATTGAAAGTTCCAATTGTGGCTACTGTCATTGGAGAAGGAGGATCAGGAGGCGCACTTGGAATAGGTGTTGCTGATAGGTTACTAATGTTTGAACACAGTGTTTACACAGTTGCTAGTCCGGAAGCATGTGCATCAATTTTGTGGAGAGATGCTGCGAAGGCACCAGAAGCTGCATCAGCACTTAAGATTACAGGTAAAGATTTACTTAAATTAGGTATAATAGATGAAGTATTACCTGAACCTTCTGGTGGAAATAATTGGGCGCCTTTAGATGCTGGCAACACACTAAAAGAGGCTATTGAGAAACACCTTAATGCTTTACTGCAAATGTCTGAAGACGAATTAATTGAGGAAAGATATAAAAAGTTTAGGGTTTTAGGTAAATTTATCGAAGCAAATAATATTGAAGAGATTTATAGTGAAATCCCTCAAAAAACTGAATAAATTGAAACTAGCTTTTATAACGGGTGCTACGAAAGGTATTGGTAGATCTACCGCAATTACTTTTGCCAATGCTGGCTGGGATTTAATTTTACTCTCCAGGAATTTGGATTTAATGGAGAAACTAAAGAGCGAATTGTTGACCACTAAATCAAAAATTAACCTAGTAAAATGTGATTTATCTAATCCTCTAGAAATAGAACATAGTGTTAAAGAAGCAATTGAGAAGCATGGGTGCCCTTCAGTATTGATAAATAATGCCGGTTGCGCATTTAATAGCCCTTTAATTGAAATGGATCCAGTTCAATGGGAGCAAACTATTCAAATAAACCTCACAAGTGTTTTTCAAATTTGCAGCTCAATAATCCCTCAAATGAGAAAAAATGGTGGTTTAGTTATTAATGTTAGTAGTCATGCCTCATATAATGCATTCCCCCAATGGGGAGCTTATTGTGTTTCAAAATCAGCATTAGCGATGTTTACTAAATGCTTGAGGGAAGAGGAGAGATCTAATTCAATAAGAGCGTGCACCATAACTTTAGGTTCAGTAAATACTCCTCTTTGGGACTCAGAATCTATTAATGCTGATTTTGATAGAACTTCTATGCTCTCCTCAAGCGAAGTATCAGATACCATTCTCTATATGGCTCAACAACCTGAATCACAACTGATTGAAGACTTAACTTTAATGCCCTCTGGAGGAGCCTTTTAAACTTTCTGTTTATCTGCCCAACCTTAAAACAGTGATTTTTTTTAGTGCTATTTGAACCCGATTGAACAAGAGAATGTGATATAGTATATGAGCAATTAAGCTTTTTGAAGATACAGTTAATTAAGTTGCATACAATTTTCTGTTTAGAATTTTATGACCTCTACATTACCCAACGATAATATTAGAAACTTTGACGACCAGATTACTAACAAACTAATTTCTGAGATTATAAGAGACAGAATTAAGAATTCTGGGACAAGATTTAGTGCCAATGATAATATTGCTGACTTTATAAATCCTGGTGAATTAGAAATTTTAGAAAAAGAAGTAGCCTCAAGAGTTAAAGACTTACTAAAGTCCCTCGTAATAGATGTTGAAAATGATCATAATACTCAAGAAACTGCTGAAAGAGTTTCAAAAATGTATTTAAATGAAGTTTTCAAAGGCAGATATCACGAACAACCTAAAGTTACAAGTTTCCCCAATGACAAAAGTCTTGATGAAATTTATACAGTTGGCCCAATTTCTGTCAGGTCTGCATGCTCACATCACCTAGTTCCAATTCTTGGAGAATGTTGGATAGGTATTAAACCTGGAAATAAAGTCATAGGACTTTCAAAATTTGCAAGAGTTGCTGATTGGGTCTTTTCACGACCCCATATTCAGGAAGAAGCCGTAATGATCCTTGCAGACGAAATTGAAAAACTGTGCGAACCTAAAGGTTTAGGAATTATTGTAAAGGCCCAACATTATTGCATGAAGTGGAGGGGAGTCAAAGAACCAAATACAAGCATGATTAATTCTGTTGTTAGAGGCGATTTTAGACACGATTTAAGTTTAAAACAAGAATTTTTTGAGCTTGTAAAACAGCAGTCCGCTACAAATAATTACTAAATTCTTTTTAACAACTTAAAAAGATCCTCTGTTTTTTTAAGATCTTTTAAACCTGGAGATATTTCAATACTACTTGAGATATCTAATCCATCTGGTTTGAAGTCAGTGAGGATTTCATCAATCCATTCAATTGATATTCCACCTGCCAACCACCATGGTTTGCTAAATTGCAAATTCTTTAAATAAATAGAATTTATTTTTTTCCCTGAACCTCCATAAGTTTCTTTATTCCAAGAATCAAGTAGTATCGCATCTACAAAATCCTCAAAAGGTTTTATTTTATCTATGTCCTTTTCCGTTTTTATTCTGAAAGCCTTCCATAGGCCAATATTGGGAATTTTTTCCCTTATTTTTTTGCAATAATCAATATCTTCATCTCCATGTAATTGAATTATAGTTTCACTTGGGTTGCCTAGGAAGTTTTTGATAATTAAATCTATAGCACAATTTTGCACAACAGTTACTCTATCGATTTTTGGATGAAAAATTTCTAGGGTTTTAAATATTTTTTTCTTAATTTCAGCTGATACATACCTTGGCGACTCTGCAACCGAAATAATGCCAATAGCATTCGCTCCTAATTTAGCGACTTGAAGAGCTTGTTCTTCAGAAGTTAATCCACAAATTTTAACTAAAGGATTAGTCTTGGGCATATCATTATCCTGCATGTAAGATTAATATTATTGCTAAATATAGCGGAGATTATTTTTGAGAAGTTGGCAAATTTTTAAAATATGGGGAATTCCCTTTAAAGTTCATCCCTATTGGTTTGTTATTCTCTTTTTATTCTCATGGAGTATAAGTAATCAGGTCAATTTATCTTCTGGCGACATCTACAATAATAAAGAAGCTTGGGTTATTGGGTTTTTAACTTCTTTTTTCTTATTATCTTCAATTATTTTTCATGAGGTTTTTCATACTTTTGTTTCACTTAATCAGGGTGTAAAAATAAAAAAAATTACTTTTTATTTTTTAGGAGCAATTTTACAAATAGATAAGTATTGTCAAACTGCTTTAGGCAATATAAAAATTGCAATTGTTAGACCTCTTTTATGTTTTACTACAGCATCTATCTTACTTTTAATTAGTAATAACAGTGTATCTCAGGAACAAATAGCAATTAATGTAGTTTCAAGAGTAGGTATATTTAATTTATTCTTAGGCTTCTTAAATTTGATTCCAATTGGTTCTTTAGATGGAGGTAATTTATTAAAAAGTATTATTTGGCATTTCACAGGGAGCAAAAATAAAGGAAGAAATTTCCTCAACAAAGTAAATTTATTATTGTCTTTTTTTGTTTTATTTTTTGGGATAATTTGTTTATTTAGATTTAACTTTTACTTTGGTTTTATTCTTTCTTTTTTGGGCTTGTTTGGAATTAATTCTTCAAAATCTGAAAGTCAATTTTTTAAAATTGAAAACATAATTAAATTTAGTAAAGTTTCTGAGATCAAATTAAAACCTTTGAGGAAAATTGAATACGATTCAAATTTCTCAGAATTAAATAAGTTAATAAAAAATAAGAAGGATGCATCGGATAAATATTTTTTTGTTACGAATAATGGTAGATGGACCGGTTATGTTGATGAGAATATTTTAAAAACTGTTTCCTTAAAAAAATGGGAACGGAACTTTGTTGGAGATTTCAAGAAACCAATTGATAGTTTTGAAAGTGTATCTTATGACGATAAATTATGGATAACTATAGATAAACTTGAAGAAACAAATGAAGGTCTTTTATTGGTTCTCAATGCTGCAGATATCCCTTTGGGGATAATTGATCGGTCAAAAATAGGAAACTTTGTATTGAATAAATTAGGTTTTAATTTGCCTTCAGATATTGTTAATAAATTAAACTTTAAAAATAATTATCCCTTGGGAATTGAATTGCCTAGAATAATCAATTCAATGAAGCAGAAAGGAGATCTTTAATAATTCTTGTAATTAAAATTTTCTATTTTTTATAATCTATGACAATATTTTTGAAATTTATATTTGATTTATTTATCTGGAATGAATTTCTCAAATGTTGAACTATTTCATCATTTGTTAGTTTTAAATTTACTTTTGGCGGAGCTTCTTCTTTGAATAATTTGAACCACAAATCTCTTGAAGGATTTGTTTGGATTTCTCCATGTTGAAGGAATGCACCTTTTTTACGAAATTGAGCACTGCCGATTCTCTTAAACCCATCCTGATCAACTAAATCGGAAATTAATGAAGTTCCAAAACAATTTGTTTTAATGCTTGATTTTCGTGAATTTCCATATTGTAAGTTTAGACCTAATTCTCTAAAACTTTTAATTAACCAGTTATTAACCATTTCATAACTTAATACTTTATAGTAAGTTTTTTTAAATGTTAATGCATATGTTATGCCTCCTGAATGCAGAACAGCACCCCCTCCTGAGGGACGTCTAACAATATTAATTTCCCCATTTGATAATAATTTTTTCCAATGAAGGGGAATTTCCTTTTGGTGATAGCCAATTGAGAGCCAATCCCCAGTCCAATAGTAGAACCTCAATGTGAGAATTATTTCAGGATTCGAAATTGTCTGATCTAAAGAATTTAAATCTAATGCCATTTGATCAAATCCAGGTAAATTACTTGTTGAAAAAATTAAAGCCTGATTTTCAATTCCCAAAATTAACTTTGTAGGTTTATTTATGATAATTTTCAATAAATTTTTTCTTTCAATTTGTTAATTACGTAACATCATTTTGTAATAGTGTTTCAAATCTTCTCTTTTCGGTGGAGAATATAGAAAATAATTTTTTTACCATGGAGCCAACTCAAACAATAAATCTTATTGCATTAAGCCTCATAGTTGTTATGCATGCAGGAGTTTTAGCATTAAGACTAGGAATTAGTTTAGGTAGGAACTAAAATCTATTAGAAAATTTAAAATTTATAAGGTAATAATAAAGTAAGACTGAATTGATTTATTCAGTAAAAATATCAAGTACTTAATTTGTCAAAATCTTTTTATAAAAATAGTATTTTCTACAAAAAATATTTAGGGTCTGTATTTATAAAAAGACAACAGAAAGAGGATAATTTTGTATCATTGATTTTTTTAATTATAAAAATTAGCTTTTCCCTTTTAGCAATAATAAGCCTGATTAAGCTTGGCTATAGTTCTAAAGTGAGGTTTACCAGATTAAGGGAAATTGAAGAATCATTTTTATACGAAAAATATAGATTTAATTTTTTAACAGATAAGTTTGATGATTTATTTTCTTCTGAAGGTGAGCAAAGATTTATGAAGGATCAGGATCAAATAATTTCTAGGGACATTATCAGAGTAATATGGCGTTGATAAGGATGATCTTGAATCATTCTGTTTTTTATTTTTCAATTAACTTTTTTGCTAGTGAGTAAGAACATTAAGGGTTTAGTCCTAATAACAGGAACAACTTCGGGAGTTGGATTAAATACTCTAAAACCTCTATTAAGATTTGGATGGGAGGTTATAGCAGTTAATCGATCAAATAAAAGAGCTATAAAAATAGCTGAGGAATTCTTGACAAAAGAGGAAGTTAAAAATGTCCAATTTATAGAAATAGATCTTTCTAACTTGGATGATGTGAGAAAAGGTTGCGATGAAATATTAGAAAGATTTAATAAGCCAATAAATTCACTTATTTGTAATGCAGCAGTTTACAAACCGCGACTAAAAAGGCCTGAAAGGTCTTCTCAGGGGTTTGAAAACTCTATGGCAGTAAATCATTTTGGGCATTTTCTTATGATAAACCTACTTATGGAAAATATTTTATCTTCTGAAAGAGAAATTGTTTTAAATGGCAAAACAACTGTATTCAAGCCAAGAATTACAGTATTAGGAACTGTTACGGCTAATTATTCAGAACTTGGAGGAAGGATCCCCATCCCTGCCCCAGCTGATTTGGGAGATTTAGCAGGATTCAAAAATGGTTTTTTATCTCCCATAAGTATGGCGAATGGAAAGAAATTTAAACCTGGTAAGGCTTATAAGGATAGTAAACTTTGTAATATGGTGACCGTTCAGGAATTATCAAAAAGATATCCTGCTGAGAATATTATTGTAAATTCTCTATATCCTGGATGTGTTGCTGATACAAAACTTTTTAGAGATACACCTTGGTTATTTAGATTCCTTTTCCCGATATTTCAAAAATTTATAACAAAAGGATATGTTTCACAAAGACTGGCAGGAGAGAGGGTTGCTCAAGTGGCAACTTATAAAGAATTTGCTAAACCATCAGTCCATTGGAGCTGGGGAAATCGTCAGAAAACTGGCAGAAAAGCTTTTTCTCAAAAGTTGTCAAAAAGAATAATTGATACGAAGACCTCTCAACAAACTTATGATTTAACAAGCCAATTGGTTGGATTAGATTAATTAAGACTAATCAAATCCTAATAAATCAAAAATTTCTCTATCTTTAAGTGGATTACCTTCTAGAGGTTCCACGTTTTCAAGCATATTTTTGGCAAGAGATAAATATTCATTTTGAACTTCAATAACATCTTCAGTTGGTTCCATTTCAAAAATTGTGCATTTTTTTAGTCTTGATCTTCTTATGGCGTCGACATCTTTAAAGTGGGCCATAGTTTTTAAACCTGTTCTTTCATTGAATTTATCAATTTGATCGGTGTCTTTTGATCTATTTGCAACTACCCCACCTAATCTGACTTTATAATTTTTTGCTTTTGCTTTAATTGCAGAAACAATTCTATTCATAGCGAATATTGAATCGAAGTCATTAGCAGTAACAATTAGACAATAATTTGCATGTTGCAATGGAGCTGCAAATCCTCCGCAAACGACGTCTCCTAGTACATCAAAAATAACAACGTCAGTATCTTCTAATAAATGATGTTCTTTTAATAGTTTAACTGTCTGACCGGTTACATAACCCCCGCACCCTGTACCAGCAGGAGGACCTCCACTCTCTACACACATTACGCCGTTAAAACCCTCAAACATGAAATCGGTTGGCCTTAATTCTTCGCTATGAAAATCCACCTCTTCGAGAATATCAATAACTGTAGGAACCATTTTGTGTGTCAAGGTGAAAGTGCTATCGTGTTTCGGATCACATCCAATTTGTAGAACCTTTTTACCTAATTTTGAGAATGCTGCAGAAAGGTTTGATGATGTAGTTGATTTTCCGATGCCACCTTTCCCATAGACGGCAATAACTAAAGCCCCTTCCTCAATATTTATTTTTGGATCTTGCTTTACTTGAACACTTCCTTCTCCATCAAGAGGTCTATTTATAGTACTTGTCATTTAAAGCTTAAAACACATTATTATTTATATTCTTGCAGCGCAAATACACATGAAATATGTTTCTAAACAAATATGTATTTAATTGTATTAAAAGTGTGAAATATGTTCTTATAACTGAATTTTTAGGATTAAATCTATTAGATTATGAGTGAAAATACTCATGACTTAATTTTATTTAATTAGTAAAAATTAACTGAAATATGCTTTAGCATCGTAAAGAGTTTCATCGCTTATCTCTGGAATTCCTCTCAAGATTGCATATTTTTCAGTATTTGTTTTAACTTTACCTCTTACAAAAAACGGAACTTTTGTTAATTCAGCTCTACCAGATTCAGTCCAGATAATTCCTTCTTTACTATTTTTTTCTTTTTTTTCGTCAGAATTTAAAATGTTATTCTTGTTTGTCGCTGTATGTCCTAAATGGCTTTGATGACCATCAACAAACTCAAAGTCATGTTTGAACATATCAATAAGATGCTCTTCTAAGCCCATCATTAGGGGATGCACCCAGTCATCAAAAATCACATTTGCTCCCTCCCAGCCCATTTGAGGGCTATATCTTGCAGGAACATCTTGAACATGCATTGGTGTACTTATTACTGAACATGGAATACCGAGCCTTTTTGCACTATGCCTTTCCATTTGAGTCCCTAAAACTAGTTCAGGGGCGGCTTTCTTCATAGCATCCTCAACTTCTAGATAATTGTTGGTTATCAGAGCTTCTACATTTAGATCTTTTGCAGTTGCTCTTACCTGTCTTGCCATTTCCCTACTGTATGTACCAAGACCAACTACTTCAAAACCCAATTCCTCTTTGGCAATTTTTGCAGCCGCGATTGCATGTGTTCCATCACCAAAAATAAAAACCCTTTTGCCAGTTAAGTAATTAGAGTCAACTGATTTTGAGTACCAAGGAAGTTTTGACTTGTTTTCTAATTCTTCTTTATTAGTCAAAGGGAGATCCAACTTGTTATGAACTTCATTGATAAATTCAATTGTATTTTTTATTCCAATTGGAATAGTATTTGTATATTCCATTCCAAAGTTCCGTCTAAGCCATTCACATGATGCTTCAGCAATTTCTTGATAAAGACAAATATTTACTTCAGCATCAATTAGCCTTTCAATATCATCAGGACTAGCGCCTAATGGAGCAACAACGTTTGTATCTATACCTTGTTCTGAGAGTATACGCTGGATTTCAATAACATCATCTCTGCATCTAAATCCCAGCAATGAAGGACCCAGTATATTGACTTTTGGTCTGCGACCTAACTCCTTCCACCTTAGAGGACTTATTTTTTCTGAAGAACTTACTTTCTCTTTCAAAAGAGTTCTTGTTAATTGATAAAAGGTTTCTGAAGCTCCCCAATTTTCTTTCTTGCTATAAGCAGGTAATTCAAGATTAACAATTGGCATATCAAATCCCATCCCTTTTGCGAGGGCTCCAGGTTGGTCTTGGATTAGTTCGGCTGTACAACTTTCTCCAACTAAAAGAGTTTTTGGTTTAAATCGTTCTACGGCTTCCTTAATATTTTTCTTCACTAATTCTGCTGTATCTCCTCCTAGATCTCTAGCCTGAAAAGTTGTATATGTAACTGGCGGCCTTTGCCCTCTCCTTTCAATCATTGTAAAAAGAAGATCTGCATATGTATCTCCTTGAGGGGCATGAAGCACATAATGTATATCTTTCATTGAAGAGGCAATTCGCATCGCACCAACATGTGGCGGTCCTTCATATGTCCATAGAGTTAATTCCATATTTTTTAATGCGTTACTAAAGATTTTGAAGTTAGTATTTGATTTCTTTTTAAAGGTTTGGAGAAGAGACCAGCCAAATCTGCGGCTTGATCAATTCCATGAATTGGACTGAATACCATTTCTATTGACCACTTAGTACTAATCCCCTCCGCCTCAAGAGGGTTGGCTAAACCCATTCCACAAACTACTAAGTCTGGGTTGGTTTCTCTAACTCGATCTAATTGTTTTTCTACATGTTGCCCTTCAACAATTTTTGTATTTTCAGGTAATAAATTAATCTCTTCTTTCATTAAATCCTTATTTAGGTAAGGAGTGCCTACCTCTATAAGATCCATTTCGCATTCATTATGCAAGAATCTTGCCAAAGATATCTCTAGTTGCGATTCAGGAAGAAGAAATAATCTTTTCCCCTTCAGTATTTCTTTGTGTGAATCAAGGGCAAGTTTTGCTCTATTTATTAAAGGGGAAATAATTTCATGAACTTTAAGTTCACTAATTTTGAAAGCTTTTGCAGCAGCTAAAAACCATTTTGTACTTCCTTCAATACCTAGAGGAAATGGAGCTGAAATTATTTCACAACCCCGATGTTTAAGGTCTCGAACCGTATCACTTAGATAAGGCTGAGTTAATAATACTTTTGTATTTTTGCCAATCTTTGGTAATTCTGTTGATTGCCGTGGTGGAAAGCTCTCAATATTTGAAATTCCTAAATTTGTAAAAATCTTTTTAAACCTATCCTCTACATTATTTGCAAGAGTCCCAACTAATAATAATTTCTCCTCATTTGATGACTCCATTAATGGAATTAAAGCTTTTAATGCGCCATCTTCTCCTTGGGTAAAAGTTGTTTCTATCCCACTGCCAGAGTAATTAACGAATCTTACTTGACCAAAAAATCTTTTATTTAATTTTTCTGCGACAGTTGCAAGATCCAGTTTGATCACTTCACTTGGACAAGATCCAACTAGAAAAAGAGTTTTTATTTCTGGTCTTCTTGCAATAAGATCATTAACCACTCGATCTAATTCTTCATGAGCGTCAGCAAGACCAGCAAGATCTTTCTCTTCAAGAATAGCCGTCCCAAATCTTGGCTCAGCAAAAATCATAACTCCAGCAGCGCTTTGAATTAAATGAGCACATGTCCTTGAGCCTACTACCAGAAAAAACGCATCAGGCATTCTTCTGTGGAGCCAAACTATTGAAGTTAAACCACAAAAAACTTCCCTTGGTCCAGTTTCCTTATTAAATTCAACTTTACTCATTAAAAATTTTCAAGAGCTTATATTTCAAGCTTGCATAAACTTTTTAATTTAAGAAAGTAATTAATAAGTTCTCTTACAAAATGAACACATTTAAAAAACTTATATGAATGTTTAAATACTTAAATGAGAATTATGAAAATTATTTTTAGTGTATATTCTAATTTCTATAGAAGGAATTTCCTTGACTTGTTTTTGAAAGCTTCCATACATTTCTAGCTATTTTCGTAGCCAATAATCCTGCTCTTTCTAACTTAGATTTTCCTGGCTTAGCTCCAATTAGGGCTGTCACTTCTGAAGTGGTCAAAGGGGCTCCAGTATTTATAGCTAATTGGGTTAACTCCAATCTATTTCTAAGGTTTTTAAGATTAACTTTCTCAATTTTATCTTCTTCTAACCAGCTAAAAGATGGGTCTTTCTGAGATAGTTTTTGCATCAAGCTTAGGCTAACTAATCCAAGAGTTTGATCAGGAGTTAATTCTTTTTCAGTACCAGAAACATTTGGTTCTTTTTTTTGAGAAGTTCCCATAAAAATGCATATCTTTTACTTGAAGTTATCGTTTTGTGGTAAGCATGCAAGTAAATTTAATAGAAAAAATGAACCATTATCCGTTATAGTCGCCTCAATGGAACCAACTTCTAGCTTAAACAGAGGGGAACGAAAAAAAGGGAGTTCTCTAGTCACAGGATCTGAGGTGCAATCTCAGACCAGTGGTGCTAGCTGTTTTATTACTACCGATTCAGAAAAGTCTTTGGTATCCAGACAAGCAAGTCAAGTTGAACAAATTGAGTTAAGAACATATGTTTTTTTAGATTCTCTGCAACCTCAATTAGCCGCATATATGGGAACTGTTAGTAGAGGTTTTTTACCTATCCCTGGTGATTCATGTCTTTGGATGGAAGTTTCACCCGGCATGGCTGTTCATAGAGTCACAGATATTGCCCTAAAAGCAAGTAATGTAAGACTTGGTCAGATGATTGTTGAAAGAGCATTTGGATCTCTTGCTCTTTACCATAAAGATCAAAGCACGGTTTTACATTCTGGAGATGTTGTTCTAGATGCTATTGGGAGCGAAGTTAGAAAAAGAACAAAACCTGCTACGAGTTGGACTGAAGTTATTCGAGCAATTACTCCAGATCATGCTGTTTTAATAAATAGACAAAACAGAAGTGGATCAATGATTCAATCTGGAATGAGCATGTTTATATTAGAAACTGAACCAGCTGGTTATGTTTTAAAAGCAGCTAATGAAGCTGAAAAGGCATCTAATATAACTGTTGTTGATGTTAAGGCAGTTGGAGCTTTTGGTAGATTAACTCTCGCCGGGAAAGAAGGGGATGTAGAAGAGGCTGCAGCTGCTGCTATAAGAGCAATTGAAGAGATTTCGAATTATTGAGAATTTTTTAACTCAAACCTATCTCTTTTTTTAAAAAAGGTGACATAATTTTTGCAGCTTTACCTCTACTACCTAATTTATTTAGTTGTGATTGTGAGAGCTCACCGTAAACACAGTTAGCCTCTTTTACCCAAAAAATAGATTCGAATTCCCCATTTGGATATTTGGGGTTCTTAAGAATTTCTCCCCAGCATATTCCTGTTGTATCTTTAACTAAGTTTCCTAAGGGATCGCACAAAACCATACAACTTATAAATCTTGCACTCCTATAAGGGCTATCAGAAAGTTCATTAATTAATTTTTTAATTTTTTCATCATTATTTTTGGCATATCTAGCAGAATAAATTCCTGGTCGACCATCTAAAACATCTACTTCAAGACCCGAGTCATCAGCTAATGCCCAAGTTTTAGTCTCTAAAGCAGCTGCTTTTGCTTTTAGAAGTGCATTCTCAAAATATGTGTTTCCAGTCTCTTCAACATTTAAATATTCTGGTTGCTTCTCAACCTTTAAAGATAAAACATCCAGCATCTCTGAAATCTCAGATACTTTCCTTTGATTGCCACTCGCAATAGTTAGAACTGGAAGGTTCAAAATAACTAATAAATTTATTGTGAATATTATCTTACTTCAAAGCTTGATACGGAGACAGGAAAGGTTGAACATTCCACACCTGTGTAGACAGGGCCTGCCTCGTACGGAAATAACATAATGTAAATTTTTTCTTAACACAACAGTATGTTTTGATGCACTAACTAATTTGCATAAGTATTGACATATCAATAGTACCAAGGGTGATAAGTTTAACTTATGAATGATAGAAAAAACATTAATGGAGATTTTGTAGAAAACGCTTGACTTATAAGTACTTAATGAAGCATTCTTCGAATTGAACATTCCACATTTAGTATTTAGTAGACAATGGCTACAGAAACAATGGGTATCGCTCTCGGCATGATCGAGACACGCGGACTTGTACCTGCAATCGAAGCAGCAGACGCAATGACAAAGGCAGCAGAAGTTCGCCTTATTGGTCGTGAATTCGTTGGTGGCGGTTATGTCACAGTATTAGTTAGAGGCGAAACAGGAGCAGTTAACGCAGCTGTAAGAGCTGGTGCTGACGCTTGTGAAAGAGTTGGTGACGGTTTAGTTGCAGCTCACATTATTGCTCGTCCTCATAGAGAAGTTGAACCTGCTCTAGGTAACGGTGAATTTCTTGGTCAAAAGGACTAATTAAGTAAAGCAAGATTTATAAATTTTGCACAATAATTATTTTCCCTACACAGACCTAAATTTATCCTTATGAGTAAGAAGTATGACGCAGGGGTAAAGGAGTACAGAGATACCTACTGGACTCCAGAATATGTACCCCTAGACACCGATTTACTAGCCTGTTTCAAATGTACAGGTCAGGAAGGTGTTCCAAGAGAAGAAGTTGCAGCAGCTGTTGCCGCTGAGTCTTCAACAGGTACTTGGTCAACAGTTTGGTCCGAGTTACTTACAGACTTAGAATTTTATAAAGGACGTTGTTATCGAATCGAAGACGTTCCTGGAGATCCTGAAGCTTTCTATGCTTTTATTGCATATCCTTTAGATCTTTTTGAAGAAGGCTCAATTACAAACGTATTAACATCTCTTGTAGGAAACGTTTTTGGATTTAAAGCTCTAAGACATCTACGTCTAGAAGATATTAGATTCCCAATTGCTTTCATTAAAACTTGCGGTGGTCCACCAAACGGAATCGTAGTTGAAAGAGATCGACTTAACAAATACGGAAGACCTCTACTTGGTTGTACCATCAAACCTAAATTAGGATTATCTGGTAAAAACTATGGTCGAGTTGTATATGAATGTCTTAGAGGCGGTCTTGATTTAACAAAGGATGATGAGAATATTAATTCTCAACCATTCCAACGTTGGAGAGAAAGATTTGAGTTTGTTGCAGAAGCAGTTAAGCTTGCTCAGCGGGAAACTGGAGAAGTTAAAGGTCATTATCTAAATTGTACCGCTAACACTCCTGAAGAACTCTATGAAAGAGCTGAATTTGCAAAAGAGCTAGATATGCCAATCATCATGCATGATTATATAACTGGTGGTTTTACTGCAAATACTGGATTAGCTAATTGGTGTCGTAAAAATGGCATGCTTCTGCATATTCACAGAGCTATGCATGCTGTTATTGATAGACATCCAAAGCATGGTATTCACTTCAGAGTTCTTGCAAAATGTTTGAGACTTTCTGGAGGAGACCAATTACATACTGGAACCGTTGTTGGAAAACTAGAAGGTGATCGTCAAACAACTCTTGGTTATATTGACAACCTAAGAGAGTCATTTGTTCCTGAAGATAGATCAAGAGGTAACTTCTTTGATCAAGATTGGGGTTCAATGCCTGGAGTATTTGCAGTTGCATCAGGTGGTATCCACGTTTGGCATATGCCTGCACTTCTAGCGATCTTTGGGGATGATTCCTGCCTTCAGTTCGGTGGAGGAACACATGGTCATCCATGGGGTTCAGCTGCTGGAGCTGCAGCTAACAGAGTCGCATTAGAAGCTTGTGTAAAAGCTCGTAATGCTGGTCGCGAAATCGAAAAAGAGAGTAGAGACATTCTCATGGAAGCTGCTAAGCATAGTCCTGAATTAGCTATTGCTCTAGAAACTTGGAAGGAAATTAAGTTTGAGTTTGACACTGTCGACAAACTTGATGTTCAGGGTTAACTCAAGTTTCGAAATCGAGGAGATTTATTCTCCTCAGACTTATTAAAATCTCGTTTTTACGAGTACTTTCATTCACATTTTGATTAATTATGCCTTTCCAGAGCACAGTAAGCGACTATCAAACAGTTGCAACCCTGGAAACATTCGGTTTTTTACCACCGATGACCCAGGAAGAAATATATGACCAAATTGCGTACATAATTGCTCAAGGTTGGAGTCCAGTTATTGAGCATGTTCATCCAAGTGGATGTATGCAAACTTATTGGTCTTATTGGAAACTCCCATTCTTTGGGGAAAAAGATCTTAACTTGATCGTGAGCGAATTAGAGGCATGCCATAGAGCATACCCTGATCATCATGTAAGAATCATCGGATACGATGCTTACACTCAAAGTCAAGGAACAGCTTTTGTAGTTTTCCAAGGACGTTAAAGCTACTTTTCGTAGTTAATATCTTTCTCCAAAAAATTTTTTGGAGAAAGTTTTTCAAAAGTTTTTTTAAAGAATTTAAACTTGAAGATCATGTCAAAAAAAACCAGTAGAGAGATTGCACTTGAAAGAAGAAAGGCGATGAGTGATAGCGGTAAAAAAGCTGCTGCTTATTCTTCAACTACCAAAGATAGAGTTCGATCTTCTCAAGATATACAGATTTCTGGGACTCAGTCTTCTCCTAATAATCATAATATTTCTAAACCAGCTACAAAACATATTCCAAAAACTCAGGTAAACATAAATTCTTCAACAACTTTATCTAGTAAAGAATTAGTAATAGAGAGAAGAAAAGCAATGTCTACTCATGGGAAATCAGCTATAACTTCATCCGATAGAACCCGTACTGATGTTAAAAAAGAAAGTCCTGTAAACACAGTTAAATCAACGATAAATAAAAATCAAGAAATTCAGGATTCAACTAGTACAGAATCTAAGTCCCTAAAACCCAACGTTAAAAGAAGAATTAATCAGAAGAGAAAGCCTATTACTAATACAAGTAGAGATATTGTTTTGGCGAGAAGAGAAGCTCAATCTAAACATGGTAAATCCGCAACTAAACAAAATACTAGTGCCGCTTCATTAGCTAGAAGAGGAGACCCAGATTTAAGTAGTAGAGAAATTTCTCAGAGAGTGAGAGAGCTAAGAAGTAAAACTGGTGCCACAGGCAAAAAAGGTAATGGTAAATGTAGACCATGTGGTCCAAACAAAAATGGTGCCAAACAAAATATTGCAGATGCTAGCTGGAAAGTTGGTAAAAGTGAAACTGATTCAGGTCAAATAGTTACTGGAACTCAAGCTAATAGATCTGTAAAAACTACAGGTAATGAAGCGAGTACATGCAGAACTGTAACTGGTACCCAATATATGGGCGCAGAAGTCACTGATCAATTTTGTCAAGATAGACCAAGTTATAAACAGCCACTTAGATCTACTGTTACCTCTACAACATCAGGTAATAAAGTAACTGGAAATGAAGTTGGTAGATCTGATTGGGTCACAGGCGATGAGCCAGGAACTTGTAAAAACCTTACAGGTACTGAATATGTATCTTCTAATCAATCGCAGAAGTATTGTGGTGATGTCCCAAGAAATCCTTCAAAGGTTAAACACAGCACTACAACCGATGGATTAAAAGTATCTGGATCACTTCCTGGTAGATCCACCCTAGTTACTGGAGATGAATCAGGTTCTGGACATCAATTAACTGGAGATCAATATCTTGGCTCTGAGCCAAATCCAAAAGGTAAAGCATTTGAAAAAGTAGGCAGTTACAACACTCTCAATGGGAATAATGTAACTGGTACAGGAGTTGGAAGATCAGACCATATGACAGGTAATGAACATGGGAGTTGTAAGAATGTAACTGGCGATGAGTACATAGGATCTCAACAATATGAGAAGTTTTGCGGTTCAAAACCAAAACCAGAAGCTAGAAAAGTAGGTTTAAGCCTTTCTTCAAAGTCAAATTTAATAAGCGGTACTATGACAGGAAGATCAGAAATAGTAACTGGAGATGAACCAGGTTCATGCAAAGTGTTAACAGGAACACCATACGCAGGCTTAGATCAGATTAATGAAAATTGTAGTACTGAGATTTCAGAAGATATGAAATCCCGAGCAACAGTTAATTCTGGAAATAATTCAAATGCCAGACTTACAGGACAGCAACCAGGAATTGGCGGAGTAATGACAGGTGCTAAGAAAGGTGCTTGTAAAAATCTAACAGGGACTCCCTATGTTGGTGGAGATCAGCTCTCACAAGCTTGTGATAATCCTGTACATGATGCGGCTTATGCGAATCCGGAAAAGTCGGCAGGTAACTTTTGGAAGGAATTCTCTGTTAAATCACCATCAAGAGATAAATATTCTGAAAAAAATACTCAAGGTGTTACGGGGAATGAATATGAAAATGGTTCAAAGGTAACAGGACCTTTTGATATGGCAGTTGATAAGGTCACTGGCACTGAAAAATTTAGATTTGAACCGAATAAAAATATTACTTATAAACAAAAAATGGAAATTGAAGAGGTAGATCGTGCTGCAAAGACACCAGAAAAAAGAGTCGCATCAAGGATTACTGGAGAAGGACAATCAGTAGGAAACGTAACTGGTGATGATTGGGATCGCGGTGATAAGGTAACAGGTACAGAGGGAGCTTCTTCTAGAAAGCGAAATCCATCAAGAGCAGGATTCATGAGCGCAATGCCTCCTATGGAAGTTAAAAGGAATGAGGAAACAGAAAAACCAGATTTCTTGATAACTGGATCTAGTGGAAATACTCGTGAAGGACAACTTGTTACCTTTTCAGGCGGTGCAAGAGGTTAAGTAAATAATGCCTTTAAGAGGACTGGCTAAAGCCAAGAATTTCACATTGGGGCCAACAGCTCCAATGAAAACCTTTACTGAAAATATACATATACAAACTAAAGAATCAAATAATTTCCGAAATTCTGGAAAGTCTCATAAATTAACCAATAATATTCAAAATGAAAATCTATTTAGGTATGAAAGCAAAATAAAAAGTGATTTTGACGAAATTGTTCCAACTCTCAAGGAAATTGCTCGAATCCAACATCACGAAGATTTTATAAATAAGGCTCAGAAAATATCAAGAAAAAATTTGGGAATAGATTTACCTCTCCATGTATTAGATAAATCTTGGGTAAAACCTCTTGATATGAGAGCTTTATATGCATGGTGTGCTTTCAAACAGCATGAGAAACTTAGCGACAATTTTTTTAACAATGATCCACTTGAAGGTGCTGCTGGAAGTAGGGATGCGGAAGATTTTGAAAAATTTCTCTTAGATTGTGGAATACATTTACTTGATATAACTCCTTGTTCAGATGGAAGATTAGCTCATTCAGTTGCTTATGTAATGAGAATACCTTTTAGTTCAGTAAGAAGAAGATCCCATGCTGGAGCATTGTTTGACATTGAAAATACCGTTAATCGATGGGTTAAAACTGAACATAAAAGATATAGAGAGAATGTCCCAAATGAAGCTCATAAAGATACCAGGTACTTAAAAGTTGTAACTTACCATTTTAGTTCAGTAGATCCTTTGCATCAGGGATGCGCAGCTCATGGGAGTAATGACGAGTTAGCTGCAACAGAAGGTAGAAATAAATTATATGCTTTCAAAGAGGCTGTGGAGAATAGCTTTTGCTGCGGAGCTTCTGTGGATTTAATGTTAATTGGACTTGATACAGACACTGATTCATTGAAAATACATTTATCAACTAGCGATGGCGGTATAGATTTAGAAAAAACTATTTCTACATTAGAAATTTATAATTCAACAATAAATTTTTCAAAAGAGGATGCGGAAAGAGAAATTTGCCAGATAATTTCTAAGCAATCTTCAAAAGATAAACTCAGTGGACTGGAAAAATTTACGTATAAATTAATTATCAATAATATTTCTCAAATTGATTATGTTAAGAGTTTTCATAATGGTTCTTATGAAGATATTGGACATGCAGAGAGGTTTATTGGAGTAGGTATAGGTTTCAAAGAAGTACATCTCAGAAATTTAACTTATTTTGCTCATTTAGATACAGTCGAAGAAGGGGCTCCAGATTTAGATGTAGGAGTAAAGATTTTTACAGGATTAAATGTTTCTCAAGATCTACCTATTCCGGTAGTAATAAGATTTGATTACTCTGGAAAAGTACCCGGGGCAAAAGAGAGGGCAATAAATGATTGTGAAAGAGTTAATAATGCGATATCAATTAGATATAAAAATTTAGTTGATCAAGGTTTGTTACATACTTGCTCTACTATTAGAGATAGGGACAAAATTCATTCCGCCCAAATTATTGGAATGTCTTTAGATAAAAAAACAGAGGAGGCTCACTAATTATGTTAATTTGCAAGGTTGTAAAACCACTTGTTTCTACCAATAGGATTCCTGGTTTTGAACATAAACATCTGCAGGTTGTATTAGATGGTTCTTCTAATAAAGTTGCAGTTGATGCTGTTGGCTGTAAGCCAGGAGATTGGGTTATTTGTGTTGGAAGTTCTGCTGCTAGAGAAGCTGCGGGAAGTAAATCTTATCCAAGCGATTTAACAATTGTTGGAATTATTGATCGTTGGGATCCTGACAAGTCATAAAAAGGAGGATATAAATTGTGGAAATTATGAAGGTATTAGGAAGGATGGTATGCACTCAAAGAGTCGCTGGATTAGGTCATATGAATTTACGGATTTTAGAAAATAATAAAGGAAAGAAATTAGTTGCTGTTGATCCTGTTGGAGCTAGAGAAGGCAACTGGGTTTTTACTGCTAGTGGGTCTGCCGCTAGATTTGCATGCCCTAATCCTGAAGTTCAAACAGATTTAACAATTGGCGGTATTATTGATTATTGGGAGAGTGACTAAAAATTTTATCTTTAAAAATTTATTGAGAAACTTTGTTGAAGGTATAGTGTAATTAGTCTTGAATAAAGAATGTAATGTGGAATGAAAGAGAATCACCTTTGAGGATTGAAAAAAGATTTGAATTTGATCAATACTCAAAAATCAGTAAATTCATGGGGGAAATTGAGAAATTATGTAAAGAAAAGGATATCTATCCTAATATCAGCTTCGGTAAGAATTTTGTAAGTCTTTCAATATTTTTAGATAATAAAGAGATATCAGATAAGGAAAAAGACTTTTCTACTGCTATTGATAAATTTTATTTAGAAGATTAGTTCTCTAATAATTATTTGGCTTTGCAATATCTCTTTTGATTAAAGCCATTAAATATGTTGGGGCTTTATATCTGCCAGGTAAACATCGATTTAAAGTTTCAAGATGACTCCAACACACTGTCTTTTCTATATCTTTAACTGAGTTTCCTTTTAAAATTAATAGTCTAAGTGCTTTGCAAAATAAAGGATAACCTGCTTCTAGTTCATCTATATTAAGCTTTGCTGCTGACATAGATCAAAGATTAATTATCAATTAATAATCTATACAAATATGGTGCACAATTGGTTCATATTTTAAATTTCTCAATAATTAGAAATTAATCTAGAAATGCGACGCAATCTATTTCAACTAAAACTCCTTTTGGTAAAGATGAAACTTCAACACAGGCCCTTGCTGGAGGATTTGCTACATTAAAAAAATCACTGTATATTTGATTGACAATTTGAAAATTACTTAAGTCCGTTAAGTAAATAGTTGTTTTTATTACATCCTCAATTTTTGCTCCACCAGCTTTAAGAACTTCTTCGAGATTTTTTAAAACTTGAATAGTTTCCTTCTCTATATCACCTAAACATGTTATTTCATTTAAAGCTGGATCTATAGCAATTTGACCAGAACAATAGATAAAATCCCCAGCTTTTATTGCTTGATTATAAGGTCCTACTGGATCTGGAGCATTTGATGTTTTAATAATTTGTTTGGGGGACATTTGTTTAAGAGGATACCTATCTATTTAAACCCATAAATCTTTATTTGCTCTTAAAAAAGTAAATTCTTCGAGATTTTTTGCTCTTAAGAAAAGGTTTATTTTCATCTCTTCATCAAGTACAAATGGAATTGTCAATTCATTAAGAGAAAGTTTCTTTTCAACTTCCAAAAGTTTATTTTTTATATCTTGATCTTTTGGCTTGAGATTCAATGCCCACAATATATTTGCCTTTGTATATTCATGTGCACAATATATGAGAGTATTTTTTGGTAAACATTTGATTCTTTCTAGTGAAGTATACATTTGTTGATAAGTTCCCTCAAAAATTCTTCCACAGCCTCCAGAAAATAATGTGTCACCAATAAAAAGAACAGGATTTTTCCCTTTCAAAAAGAAGGCAATATGTGAGCTTGTATGTCCTAATACTTCAATTATTTTTACTTCTTCACCTAAAATCTTCAAAGTTTCTCCATCTTCTACAGATACATTTTGAAAAGGTATTCGCTTTTTTTCTTTGGAGGAAGCAATCACCTTTACGTTTGGCCATCTTTCAATAAGAGACTTCGTCCCTCCAATATGGTCTGAATGATGATGAGTTTGCAGAATAGCTTGTAAGTGAAAATTGTTTTTATCTAAATATCTTATAACTGGTTCGTGAACAGATGGATCTACAACCACAGCGGATTTATCTTTTACCAACAACCAAATGACGTTATCCCTTAAAACTCTAAGTCCGATTATGTTTCGAGCTTTATTAAATTCCATTGTTAACTTAGAATGTAGAATCCTCGGAAGAAATTGATCTATGTTTACTATAGCTTTACCAAAAGGAGCTCTGTTAAAAGATTCAATTTCAACTTTTAAAAGAGCTGGGTTAGATTTCTCTGATGCGTTGGACGAAAATAATAGATCATTAACCTTTGAATCATATTGCAAACGGGCAAAAGCTTTATTAGTAAGAAATGGAGATGTGCCTGTTTATGTAAGTTATGGTCAGGCTGATTTGGGTATTGTTGGTTATGACGTTCTGCGAGAATCTGAATTAAAAGTTGCAAAGTTACTAGATTTAGGATTTGGTGGTTGTCATATGTCGTTGGCGGTTAAGAAAAATAGCAATTATTCAAAACCAACTGATCTCCCAGCGAATTGTAAAGTAGCAAGTAAATTTATAAAAACAGCAAGATCTTATTTTGAACAATTAAATATTCCTGTAGAAATAGTTCATTTGACAGGATCAGTTGAGCTCGGTCCTATCACGGGTATGGCAGAGGCAATAGTTGATTTGGTGGCAACCGGAAAGACTCTCCAAGAGAATGGTTTAATTAAAATAGATGATCTTTACTATTCTACTGCAAGACTAATTGGAAATCCTTTATCTATGAGGTTAGATGATAATCATCTCAGAGATACGATTTTATCAATAGAATCGACTAATGGTTTATAGAAGATTAGTTAAATGTTTTTTAAAGATTTTAGAAGGATAAAAAAGTTAGGTAAATATTTAAATAAAGATAAAAAAACAATCTATCTAATCTTGATAGTTTTGTTACCTGTTTCTTTCTCTGGAGCTATTCAACCATTATTAGTAGGTCAAGCAATTACCATTCTAAAGAACGAAGCTACGGATGTTTGGCTCAGTAAAACTTTCTTTGGGCAGTCAATAAATGCCATAATTTTTACTTTATTTATAACTGTATTATTCAGATTAGTTCTGCAGGGATACCAAACTTACAATATTCAAGCAGTTGGACAACGTTTGACAGCAAGAATAAGAAGAGAACTTTTTGATCATTCAATATCTTTATCTCTTAAGTATCACGATAAAATGCCTGTAGGGAAATTATTAACGAGATTAACAAACGATGTTGATGCGCTAGCTGAGGTTTTTGGTAGTGGGGCAGTTGGAGTAATTGCTGACTTCGTCAGTCTGATAGTAATTTCTTTGACAATGCTGTCAATTGATCGAGGGCTTGCCATTTTATTACTCTTGACTCAAATACCAGTTTCATATTTTATTATTTGGCTTCAAAAACGTTATAGAAGAGCTAATTATCAAGTAAGGGAAGAATTGTCACAACTCAACTCTGATTTTCAAGAGAATCTTCAAGGTTTAGAAGTCGTTCAGATGTTCAGAAGAGAGGCTTTTAATAGCAAGAAATTTTCCAAAACTGGAGTTGCTTATAAGAAAGCAGTTAATGGAACAATATTTTATGACAGTAGTATTTCGGCATTTATAGAATGGATTTCTCTTGCCGCAGTTTCCTTAGTTTTAGCAGTTGGAGGATATCTTGTTACTTCTGGAAATATTGGTTTAGGAACATTAACAACTTTTATTTTATATTCCCAAAGACTTTTTGAACCTTTAAGACAGCTTGCAGAAAGATTTACGCAAATACAAGGAGGTTTAACAGCTGTAGAAAGAATAAACGAATTATTGGACGAAGAAATACAGATTACGGATTCTACTTCCGCAAGACATTTTTTAGAAAATGCTAAAAATGTAAATAAAAAATTTAAGGGCAAAATTGAGTTCAAGAATGTTAATTTTTTCTACAACGAAGGAGAACATATCATTAAGAATTTATCTTTCAAGATCAATCCAGGAGAGCATGTGGCTTTTGTAGGGCCAACTGGTTCAGGTAAGACCACCATAATAAGACTATTATGTAGATTGTATGAACCTCAATCAGGCCAAATTTTAATCGACGATATAGATATCAAAGATATTCCTATTGCAACTCTTAGAAATATGTTGGGAGTAGTTTTGCAAGATACTTTTATCTTTAGTGGAAATGTCGCAGATAATTTAAGACTTAATTCGGATGTAGACAATCTTGAATTAGAAAATCTTTGTAACGAACTAGGGTTAGATAATTTGTTAAAAAAATTACCAGATGGTTTGAACACCTTGCTAAGAGAAAGAGGGGGAAATCTCTCTTCTGGAGAGAGGCAACTTCTTTCAGTAGCTCGAGTTGCGATTAGAAATCCTGTTGTTTTAATAATGGACGAAGCAACAGCGTTTATGGATCCCTCTACAGAGGCTACTTTGCAGAAAGATCTTAAAAGAATTCTGTCAAAAAGAACAGCATTAGTGATAGCTCACAGATTAGCAACTATTGAAAGTTCTGATAAGATTTTAGTCTTAAAAGAGGGATCATTAGTTGAAGAGGGAACACATAGTGATTTGAGACTGAAAAAGGGTTTATATTTTCAGCTCTCTGAGCTTCAACAAAAAGGATTCGTGAATTTTTAATGATTTTTAGAAACCAAGGATCATTAATAAAAAAATCAAACAGTTTATCAAGGGATGAGCTGATAGATCTCTATGGTTTAAATTCTTATGAGTTCACTCAAAGAAATAAAGAAGAAATATTTGTATGTAGTAAAAATAAAGATTTAGATTTAATAGAACTAGATCAACTTTTGCAAACTGTTGGTTGGAGCAGAAGACCTATAAGGAGGGTAAAAAGAGCTTTAGATTTCAGTATTTTGGTGGTTGGGTTATGGCGTCATGATGATAAATTCCCCAGACTAGTAGGATTTGCAAGATGTACTGGCGATGGAATTCTAGAAGCAACAGTTTGGGATGTGGCTATTAACCCTGTCTATCAGGGCCTTGGATTGGGTAAAGAGTTAATGAAATACGTCCTAAAAGAATTGAAAAATATTGGAATTTCTAAAGTAACCCTTTTTGCTGATGCTGAAGTGGTTTCATTTTACAAAAGACAAGGTTGGATACTAGAACCTAGAGGCTCTAAATGTGCTTTTTGGTATGCAAATTAATCATTTTTTGTAGTAGTCAGAATATATAGATTTTAACGACTCGCCTTTTAACCATCTTCTTCTAAATTGCCAGTTCTTAATTGCTTGGAGAAAAATATTAGTTCTTTCCCATTTCCTTGAACTTATAAAAATAGGTAAATTTAATTGTTTTAAATCTTTTTTTTTGTTTAATCTTCTTAAAAAATCTACATCTTCCATTAAAGGTATCTTTCTAAAACCATTATTCTTAAAATAGGTAGTTCTATGAATTATTAAACCTTGATCACCATAAGGCAGTTTAAAAAATTTACTTCTAAAATTTACAAAAATTTCGAGGACTCTATAAATTATCTTTTTGTGATTAATTTTGAATTCAAAATAGTAAATACGATTCTTGTTTCCCTTTAAAAATGAATTTATTTTTTTAAACCAATCATAAGTTAATCTTGTGTCTGCATGTAAAAATATGAGCCATTCTCCTTTTGAATTTTTAGCTCCAATATCTAACTGTAAACCTCGATTCATTTCTTTGGATATAAATACTTTCGCTCCATAAATATTTGCTATATCAACTGTTTTGTCTTTACTTCCACAATCAACAATTATAATTTCGCCCTCTTTCTGAATACTTGACAAGTCTGAAAGCAATAATGGTAAATTATTAGCTTCATTAATAGTTGGAATGATAATTGAGATTTCTGACAAGTTGATTACTTTCTATTTTCAATATCAATAATTGTATCTATATCTATTTTTTTCTCTAAAAACTTATATTTTAATTTTGTAGAAGCAAAATTATCAATTGTATTGCTAAGAACATTATCTGTCCCCCACTTTATGTTGATAAAGGGTAAATATATATGAGATGACATTATTTTTTCTGATAAACCAATAAGCCAATATCCTCCATCATTAGATGGTCCTAAAATAAGATCATTTTGTTGAAGCTCTTTTAGAGTATTCAATAAATCTTGATGGCATAAATCTGGAAGGTCAGTACCAATAAAAATAATATTTTTAATCTTTTGTCTTGCGCAAAATTTTTTGTTGATAATTATTTGCCGTTTCATTTTTTCCCCCAAGCAGCCTTTACCTTGTAAATTAAATTTTTTAATGCCTAATTCTCTAGTCCATCTTCTACAGTTACTTATCCCCAAACCAGATATAGCAATAGAAACATCAATTAGTTTATTTTCTAGGAGAAATTTTGCAACTGAAATAGTGTGTTTGGTCATCACACTTTGTACTTTCGCCGAATTACTTTTACCTATGTCTTTTGATAATCTTGTTTTGCATCTTCCAAAACCATGCCATTTCGCCATGATAATAAGTAATGCTTTATCCAATATTTTAGTGAGATTTAAGATAATTATATTCCTATAAAAAAATATAAAATTTATTTTTATAAATTTAGTCGATGCTTTGTTAAATAATTTTAAATTTATCGTGATCTTGTGATTTGATAATGGCCAATTATTAAATTCCAACTAGATTAATAATCTAGATAATAAAACCTTGCAAGCAACTAATCCTATTTGGGCGGAAGTTCAACAATTACTCCAAAAAACTTTAAGTAAGCCTTCATTTGAAACGTGGATAAGGCCTGCTAAATTTAATTGTTTTGAAAATGGCTTATTAACCCTAATCGCTCCAAATACATTTTCTAGTGATTGGTTAAGAAAGAATTATTGTGAAACTATTGAAAAAGCCGCAAAGGAAATCTGCGGTCATGATGTAAAAGTTGTTTTTAAATCTGTAACTAATACCAGCAGAGATTTAACTAATGAAGATAAACCTAACGAACAGAAAGTTCATCATAAAAAAAGTTCTTCTTCTTCTAGTAATAACCAAATTAATTCTTCAAAAAATCAATTCAAAAATCCTAATGGTTTAAATTTACGGTACGTATTTAAAAGATTTGTTGTAGGTCCAAATAGTAGGTTGGCTCATGCCGCAGCTTTGGCTGTTGCCGAATCTCCTGGTAGAGAATTCAATCCATTATTTATTTGTGGAGGGGTAGGTCTTGGTAAAACTCATTTAATGCAAGCAATAGGCCATTATCGAGTAGAAATAGATCCAGAAGCAAAAGTTAAATATGTATCTACAGAGACTTTTACTAATGATGTCATTAGTGGTATTCGAAGAGATGGGATGACAGCTATTCGAGATAAATATAGAAATGTAGATTTGATTTTAATAGACGATATACAGTTCTTAGAAGGCAAAGAGTATACACAGGAAGAATTCTTTCATACTTTTAACGCTCTTCATGAATCAGGAAGTCAAATAGTTATTGCAAGTGATAGACCTCCAAATCAATTGTCGGGAATTCAAGAGAGATTAATTTCTAGGTTCTCAATGGGTATGACAGCAGATATTCAACCACCTGACCTTGAGACAAGGACAGCCATCCTTCAAAAAAAGGCAGAACAAGAGAGGATGAGTCTTCCACGAGATTTAATTCAATTTATAGCAGGAAGATTCACTTCGAATATTCGAGAATTGGAAGGAGCATTTACTAGAGCTGTCGCATTTGCATCAATAACAGGCTTGCCAATGACAGTCCAATCAATCGCTCCAATGCTTGATCCGAATAGTGTTGGAGTAGTTGTTACACCAAAACAAGTTATTAATAAAGTGTCAGATTTCTTTAAAGTTTCTACCGATGAATTGATCAGTTCAAGTAGGAGAAAACCAGTAAGTCAAGCTAGACAAATAGGTATGTATCTTATGAGACATGGTACGGATTTAAGTCTACCAAGAATTGGAGATGAGTTTGGGGGTAAGGACCATACAACAGTTATGTACGCTATTGAGCAAGTTGAAAAAAAATTATCTATTGATCCAAATATTGCAAGTCAAGTACAAAAAATAAGAGATTTACTTCAAATAGATTCAAGAAAAAATTTATAGTTTTACTTATAACTTGAAATGAAATTTTTAGGATCTTGATCATATCTATGCCTGAAAGGTATATTATCTATTTCATTGATAACACTAAGCGATTCAATTTTATTTAGTGATTGCCTTAATAATCTTGCTGAAATGATTGGCATATCTCTTGGGACTGAGATTCTATTTTTTAAGTATCTTAGAGAGATTCCTGAAAGTTTTTTAGGGATTAATACTTCACCTGTGATCATATGGCTCAAAGCTGATCTCAATGATTCCTCAAAGGATTCTTTATTGTATGGGTTTACCTTTAGTAAATTGTCTTTATGCTTTATCACTCTTTTAAGAGCAATTTTTGCATAATATTTTGACTCAAAATTTTGGTTTAATTCATAATTACCTAAACCTTCCCCAGTATCTATTAGCTTAGAGAAAGTAATCTGTTGTTCATTGCATTCTTCATAGCATCCTCCCATTTGTGGGGGTAAATCATGAGAATGAGTGTGAAAATCTCCTTGAGTGCCTCTATAAGCACTTGTCCCCTCAAAAAGGGTAAGCCAGTTATTTACATGACGGTAATTAGATCTTAAATTAAACCCTTTATAATAAGTAAGTGATGCATTCATTCTCTCCATATAGGGAATAAAAATTATATCTCCAACACCAGGCTCTATATCACCCGTGTTAGAAACTGATGGATCAACAAAACCTGATTTTGAGCTACTTAAGATTTCATCGAGTTTAGAAATGGATTCTTTAAATCTTTTTTTTCTAAAAGAGTTATCTATAAAATTAAAGCTTTCTCGGCAGAGCCAATTACACCAGGATCTGAAAATTTCTCTTTCTAACTCTCGAATTTTGATGAGGTGACTTGATGTTATGAAAGATCCAAGTGCTCCAAATTTATTTTCTAAAAAAGCTATGATATCGTCGCTTTCAGTTATAACTTGCCCTTTAAATTCAATTGCAGGTAATTTCCCCGATCTGACTTTTTCAAGGAACCAACTTTCTTTTTGGCCGTAGCAAAACATATTTATTTTCTTGACTCTGTATGGAATTTTCTTAAATTCAAGCCATAACCATATCTTCTGACAGTAAGGACACCAAGAATGCCTATCCCTGTAGAGGGTAACTAATACATCATTTTCACTATGTCCAAATAATCTTAAATTTGCGTAGGAATTATTTATACCATGGACTCTATCGAGATCTTCAACTTCAAATTTATTTAAATCATCCCATGTCAAAATCCCATTCATTATTTGAATTAAAGCTATAAACTAACGTTATAATAATTGATTAAAAAAGTCTTGGAATTTGAATTTGACTTAATTGTTGTTGGCGCTGGATCTGGCGGACTCGCGGCGGCTAAACGTGCGGCTAGTTATGGAGCAAAAGTCGCAATCATAGAAACTAATCAAATAGGAGGAACTTGTGTGATAAGGGGATGTGTGCCTAAGAAATTAATGGTTTATGCAGCTAAAAGTAAAAAAAATATGGATTCTTCTGAAGGATATGGATTAAAAAATGAAGGTATTAATTTTGAATCAAATATTTTGTTGAAGAATGTTAGAGAGGAGGTTTCTAGATTAAGTAATTTACATAGAAATTCTTTAAAAAAGTTGAATATAACTATTTTTGAAGGCTTAGGAAGATTTATTACTCAAAATGAATTAGAAATTATTTGTTCAAACACAAAGAAAATTAAAAACAAAATAAGTTCAAAAAAAATTCTTATTTCAGTTGGAGGTAAACCAAAGAAATTAAATATTCCTGGGGTAGATTTGGCATGGACTAGTGATGATATTTTTGAATTAGAAAAGTTTCCTAAATCAATATTAATAGTAGGAGGTGGATATATTGCTTGTGAATTTGCTTCTATTTTCAGAAATTTAGGGACTGAAGTGACTCAATTAATTAGAGGTCAACATTTACTTAATGGTTTTGATGAGGATCTCTCTTCATGCCTAGAGGAATCACCTACTTTTACTGATATCAATATAATCTCCAATTCTCAATTAAAATCTATCAAGAAAGTAAATGGAAATCTGGAATCTACCCTAGACTCGGGAGATAAGCTCCTAACTAATAATATCCTTATTGCTACAGGAAGAAAACCAAATCTTTTGCCTTTAAATTTAGATTTTTTAAATCTAAAGATGGATGGTCAATATTTAGATGTCAATGAACTTAATCAAACAAGCAACGCAAATATTTTTGCAGTTGGCGATATCATAAATAAGCCAAATTTAACTCCAGTAGCAATAGAACAAGGGAGAGTTTTTTCGGATAATTTTTTTAATGACCAAAAAAGAAAAGTAAATTATGAATATATCCCTAAGGCCGTTTTTACTATTCCAGAAATTTCAACAGTTGGCTTAAGTGAGAAAAGAGCTAAAGAGATTTACACTGAAAAAAATATAAAAATTTTCAAATGCAAATTTACCCCTATGTCTAATACCTTTAAAAAAAATAAATCAAAATGTATGTTGAAAATTGTAGTTCATAAGCTAACTGACAAAGTCCTAGGATGTCATATGTTTGGAGAAACATCGTCTGAGATTATTCAAATGGTATCAATTTCATTAAATGCAGGGATAACAAAAAAAGACTTTGATATTACTATGGCTTTGCACCCAACTATCTCAGAAGAATTTGTGACTATGTATGGATAAAATTATGAATTAGAAAATTTTAATTTTTCTTGAAAAATCAAAAATACTATAAGTAATGCAAAGTAAATAAATAAACCTATCCTTAATTCGAAAAGAAAGTTGAATTCATTCAGGAAAAGTATCTTATCGAGAATGTAAAAAATATAAAGATTAAGCAAAATAAATCCTTCAATTCTTGTGATTTTCCCTTTGCTCCAGAAAATTGGTAAGCATGCAAAGGTAGTTAAAACCATAAAAGGTAAGTCAACTTTTATTAGACTCTGTTCAATTGCTAAACCTTTAAATCCTGAAAAAATACTGCAACTTCCAAGTATTAAAAGTTGATTGAGTAAATTACTTCCTATTACATTCCCAATCGCAAGATCTGTTTTGCCTTTAAATGCAGCAATTATTGAAGTTACTAATTCTGGTAAAGATGTCCCAGTCGCGACGATAGTTAAACCAATAACAATTTCATTTACACCCAAAAGAGTAGCGAGTGTTTGAGAACCATTAACTAAAATATTTGAACCAAAGCTTAAAAGAAATATTCCCAATATTAACTTTAGTAAAATATTCATTTTCCCTTTATAGTTATCTTTTAATTCTTCTATCTCTGGTTCAGCATCTTTTGTCTCCTCTCCTTTCTCTTTGATGGTATTAATTTCCCATATAGTATTTAAGATTAAACAAAATATTAGAAATATCCCTGCTTGCAATGTTAATAAGCCTGTTGATGACATAGCCCAAACTGCGCAAGAAATTGCCATTAAAAGAGGCACATCTCTTCTGACTATTCTGCTTTTTACTTTAAGAGGTGTTATTAATGAGCTTATGCCCAAAACAACGAGAACATTAAAAATATTGCTTCCAATTACATTGCTTGCCGCCAGCGAATCACTGCCTTTTAAAATTGAACTCAAACTTACCAACAACTCTGGAGAGCTTGTTCCAAGAGAAACAACTGTCAAACCAATTACTATTTGAGGTATTCCTAAAATTAAAGATAAAAATATGGCTCCTTGAATAAAGAACTCTCCTCCAGCAAAAAGTAGAACTACGCCTAAAAATATTTCTATTATTGGAAATAAAAAATCACTCATATTTAGGATTTAATTAAGATAATAAAAATTTTCATAATTGGTTAATAACTATCCTCGAATATCTATAAATTATTGTCAATTTTAATTTGCTGTTAAAATTGATTAAATAGAAAAAATTTTGAAGACTTTAAACATAATAAAACCTGATGATTGGCATTTACATTTAAGAGAAGGTCTTGTATTAAAAAATATCATTCAGTTTACTTCGGAATATTTTGGGAGAGCCATTGTTATGCCAAATACTAAAAGTCCCATAACATCAATCAATAGCGCTATCTCTTATAGGAAATCTATTTATGAAGCGCTACCTGGTAGTTCTAAATTTGAACCATTAATGACAATTTATCTTACAGATGACACTGATAAAGGGGAACTGATTAATGGTTTTAAAAATAATGTTTTTTTTGCAGCAAAATTATATCCTGCTAATGCCACAACAAATTCCAGTCATGGAGTTAGGAAAATAGAAAATCTATATAAGATCTTTGAATTAATGCAAGATTCTGGAATGCCTCTTTTAATTCATGGGGAAGTGACTGATTCTGAAGTAGATATATTCGATAGAGAAGAAGTTTTTATAGATAAAGAACTTTCTCAAATAACCAAAAGATTTCCAAAATTAAAAATCGTTCTAGAACACATAACCACCTCTTACGCAGTGGATTTTGTGCAAGAAAATAATATTGGGGCTACTATTACACCGCATCATTTGCATATAAATAGAAATGCAATGTTTTTTGGAGGCTTGAATAGTGATTTTTACTGCTTACCAGTTGCTAAGAGGGAAAATAATAGACTCGCTTTAAGGAGAGCGGCAACAAGTGGGAAAAAATGTTTTTTCTTGGGGACTGACTCTGCTCCACACCTTAGGAAGTGGAAGGCTTTTTGTGGATGTGCAGGCATTTTTAATTCGCCAGTAGCAATAGAAAGCTACTTAACAGTTTTCGAAGAGGAGGATGCTCTAGATAAATTTGAAATGTTTGCAAGTTTGAATGGCCCTAATTTTTATAATGTCCCACCAAATAAAGAAAAATTAAAATTAGTTTCTAGACCTAACAAAATTAAAGAATATATTGATGTTGTTGAAGAAAAAAATATTGTCGGACAAATAAAACCATTTCATGCAGGTGAAACTTTACATTGGCAAGTAGAAGGAATAGTAAATTAAAAAATTAGATTTAATCTGACAATTAAAAGTGTAAATTTTCCAATTTTTCTTGGTTAAATGGGTTGCTTTCAGCTACGATTAGAAAGCGCAAATTCCTTTGGGAGTGTGGCGGAATTGGTAGACGCGCCGGACTTAAAATCCGTCGAGCGATTTAGCTCGTGGGGGTTCAAGTCCCCCCACTCCCATTATTTAATTATTTATTTTTAGTTCTGACGATAACTTCCAATAGTTGTTATGTTTTAACTAAGCAACCATAAATCAAAATGGAAAGTCTTTTCAATAATTCATTCGCTACTTTAATTGCTTATATCGGAATTATTTCTACCTATTTATTGGTTATCCCATTGTTACTATTTTACTGGATGAATAATAGATGGAATAATATGGGCAAATTTGAAAGATTAGGAATTTATGGCCTTGTATTTCTTTTCTTTCCAGGTTTAATTTTATTTTCTCCATTTTTAAATCTCAGATTAAAAGGAAGTGGTAAAGGCTAAATAATTGACTAAAGGGAAAGTTATACAAATAGGCTTATTTATTTCATTAATAGGATTAATTAGTTATAAATTTGCACCGCAAATTGGCATCGATACTTTTACAGTGACTACTCTATCAAGTTGCATCTTGATTTTGATTGTTATTACTTGGGTAACATCTTATGTTTATAGAGTTGTAAATGGAAAAATGACTTTTATGGAACAAAGGAAGCGTTATAGAAAAGAGTATGAAAAAGTTGTTAATGATAAACTAGAAACCAAATTCAATTCATTGTCAAAGGAAGAGCAGCAAAAACTTATGGAAGATTTAGAGAAAAATCCATAAATTTTTCATAGAAAAATATCTAAAAATTATGAAAGATAACAAAATGCAAATTACTAAAAATGAATCTTTATCTAAGGTAGATGAGATGTTTTGTGAGTTAAAAAATAAAAAAAAATTTGCTTTAATGCCTTTTATAATGGCTGGGGATCCCAATATTGAAATAACGTCTGAGATATTATTAAAGTTACAAGAAAATGGGGCTGACCTTATTGAATTAGGTATCCCGTATAGTGACCCACTTGCAGATGGTCCTGTTATTCAAGTGGCGGCCTCTCGTGCCTTAAAGTCAGGGACTAGCTTAAGAAAAGTAATTAAACTTTTAGAGTCTTTAAAAGGTAAATTAAATATTCCCATCATCCTTTTTTCTTACTTGAATCCCTTACTATGTTTTGGCTTTGAAAGGTTTTGTGAGATGGCATCTGATGCTGGAGTTTCTGGACTAATAGTGCCTGACCTTCCTTTGGAGGAAGCTTATAAATTTTCTAAAATAGTTAGTAATCATTCTATGGACTTAATTTTATTGGTAGCGCCAACTACTCCTTTTGAAAGAATGAAACAAATATCAAATCATACAAAAGGCTTTACTTATTTAGTAAGTGTTACAGGTGTCACTGGTGAGAGAAACAAAATGGAAAATAGAGTAGAAAATCTTATTGCTAAATTAAAAGATGTAAATAGCAATCCAATTGCTGTTGGTTTTGGAATATCAACTCCTGAACATGTTAATAAAGTTCGTGAGTGGGGAGCAGATGGAGTAATTATTGGGAGTGCATTTGTAAAACGAATCTCGAGCTCAAGTGAAAAAGATGTTGTCGCTAATGTTGGTGAGTTTTGTAAAGAAATGCGTTTGGCTGCTGATCAAAAAAAATAAATACAAAGATAATTTATTAATTAAAAGAATTATTTATAGAAAATTAATTAAAAATGTTATGACAATTTATTTTTGTTGTCTTTAAGATTCTTCTGTAGGTAATAATCTAATTTGTTTTCTTCCGAGCTTAATTTCGAATTCATCACCTGCTTTTAAATCAAGCAGTGCTGTATATGCTTTCCCAATCAGAAGATTCCCATTGCCTTGAACTGTAGCTATATAACTAAGTTTTCTTCCTCCTTTCCCAATACCTGCAACTCCAGATTCTCCAAGATTAACCCCTTTTGCTTCTAAAAGTGCTTCATAAAATGCGGTAAAGTTTAAGCGTTCACCTCCGTTTTTCTTAGTGGACACATATCCACAGGCGCGAACTAGCTCAGATTTGCTAACATCACCAAGTTCTTTAACTTTTGCAAGGAGATCGCTACCAGTTAGCATAATTAATCAAAAGAAAGTTGTATTAAATAACATAGCAATTTGCGTGTAATATATGCAATTATTTAGTATAGATTTATCCTATTATTTATATTTTAAAATGGAAAAGTTTGTAGTTTTTGGAAGGTACTGTGAAGATGCAATTATTAAAAGGGAACCATTTCGCGAACAACATCTTACTAGACTTAAAAACTTAAAAGATCGCGATATTCTAGTTACATTAGGGCCAACAAAATGTACCAAATATTTGTTTGGAATTTTTAATGCTAATGACGTAAACGACTTGCAAAATCTTATTGAGAAGGATATATATTGGGAAAAAGGTATATGGACTAATTATGATATTTATCCTTGGATTCAAGCATTTTAAATAAGATTTACGAAAAATTTAGTGATTATTAACTATTAATTGAAAAAGAATTAATTAAAATGAAAAACGCAATATTTTTGCTTTAATAATATAATTATTTATTTTATTTAGGAGTTAAAAAGATATATATATATATATTTAAAGATAAGTTTAAAGAGGTTATATTATTTTTAACCAAAGATTTAATATTATAAATAATATTTATTCACTAGTATCTTGATTTATCTGGTTTACTAAGGAGTCGATATCTAACTGATTATATGGTGGTGTTTGTTTTGTTTCTCGATAATCGTTCTTGATATTGTTTATCCATTTTTGCTCAATCCTTATAAGATTTTCTGCGATATAGAACATACCTCCTTTTTTATATAATTCTTTAATTTTGAGAATAATCTCAGAGGTTCTGCCCGATTTAATATTTAATTCATTTGCTAAATCTTTTTGGGTAAAACCATGGGATTTTAACCAATCTTTAATGAAAGAGATGAGTTCTTTTTCTTCCTGAATAGATAATTTACTCATTCAATAAAAAGGAAATAACTTATTAAGCTTTTTCTCTGCTCTTGTTCTTATTGAAGGAGTCATATATTTGCTCCATATACTGAGTACTGCTGTGAGGGCTACAAAATCATCACTAAAACCAACTAAAGGCATAAAGTCAGGGAAAAGATCAAATGGCATAATTAAATAGGCTAGCGCAGCCATTAATGAAACCCTTACTTGTGCTGGAGTATAAGGATCTAAAGCCATCTCTAAGACTTCTAATGCAGGCTTGGCAATTGTTCTTCCTGCTTTAATAAGAATCTTGATAATGATATTTTCATCAAATGTTGAACTCTCTAAAACTTCAGCTTCATAGATTTTTTCTTGGGTTTTGTAATTATCTTTCATCCTTAAAAAAATAATTTAAATACTTTTAATGGAATTATTAGCTAATACTATCAACTAATCCATTCTGGATTCCTGCTTTTCTAAGTTTTCTTAAAGCACGTTGAACAACTTGTCGGCAATATTCCCTGCTACAACTCATGTGTCTTGCAACTTCAGCTAAAGTTCTCCATTCATTTGAGCCGTCTAAACCAAATCTTAGGCTTACAATCTTTCTTTCTTTCTCAGTTAAATTTGCTTTATCTAATAACTTCCAAGCCGAGGCTGTCCTTTCGGCTAATTCGGCTAATTCCATTGGGGGAGTCTGATCACTTGCAAGAATATCAACCAACTCGGAAGGGTCTGATTTTGATTTAACAGTGCCTTGGAGACTGACAGTTATGCTTCTCAATTCACAAGAAAGGAGTTCGTCAATTTCTTCTTTGGTAATTTTCATTTCTTCAGCTAGCTCATTACTACTTGGTGGAATACCCTTAAGTTGCATAAGCTTTGATTTCGCTGATCTTAGTTTTGTAAGTTTTTCATTAATGTTAACAGGGATCCTTATCGTTCTACTTTGAGTTGACAATGCTCTATTTAAACCTTGCCTAATCCACCAATAAGCATAGGTAGAAAATCTATGCCCTCTAGACGGATCATATTTTTCTACGGCCCTTGTAAGACCTAATGTCCCCTCCTGAATTAAGTCCAGCAATTCTAATCCTTTCCCTTGGTATCTCTTGGCAAGGTTGACAACTAGTCTTAGGTTGGCTGTTATCATCTCGTTTTTAGCTTTTTCACCAATTTTGATCTTTTTTCTTTCAGCTTCGGAATATTCACAAGCAGGGCCTTTACCTCCTGCTTCTTGACATCTATTTATAAGCAAAACCATTTCTTGGACTTTTCTGCCCATTGTGAGTTCTCTTTCAGGAGTCAGAAGTTGATGCCGACCTATTTCACCAAGAAAATCGCTTAATGAACTCACGATTTACCTCACTGTTAATATATTTAACTTATAGTCAATTCAGTAATAAGCCATACATGTAATAATTAATTAATAATTAATTAATAATTATTAATTAGTTAATTATAATTATTTTTAAAATTTTAGTTTAAAAATTACAAGTATTAATTGTTTAATTTTTTCTTCTTGATTCTAGAACAGTAAGTACATCTCTCCACTCAACGCCTTTATGCATAAGGGCGACTTGAAGATGATAAATTAAATCAGCAGCTTCATTTGAGATTGAATTTTTATCATTATCTTTGCAAGCCATTATAAATTCTGCAGATTCCTCTCCTATTTTTTTCAAAATAGTATTACTGCCTTTTGTTAATAAATGATTTGTGTAACTTTTTTCAGATGGATTTATTGATCTTTCGTTAATTGTATTGAATAATTCAGAGCAAATATTTGAGAAGGGAGTTGTTTTTTTCTCTTTTTTATTACTTTGATTAATTTGGATTTCGTTGAAAAAACAACTTTTTTCCCCAGTGTGACATGCCCCTGAACCATTTTGTTCAATCAAAAGTATTAGTGCATCATTATCGCAGTCGAATCTTATCTCCTTAAGTATTTGGGTACTTCCACTAGTAGCTCCTTTTCTCCAGATTTCGGATCTAGATCTACTCCAGTAATGAACGTTTTTGGTTTCAAGTGTCATTGTCAAAGATTCTTTGTTCATCCAAGCAAGCATAAGAATTGATCCGTCAAGCCAATCTTGTGCTATTGCAGGGATTAATCCATAATTATCAAAGCATAGATCCTCTATCGAAAAATTAGTTGAATAAGTCATTATGTTCGTTATGCTAAATCCTACTCAATGTGTTTTATTAAAAATTATCTTAACAGTTAATTGATGTATATTCATTCTCTGAAATTTTCATGCAGCAAAAGTTACGAGGATTTTCCCTGTTCACATAGGCAATGGCGCCATGAAGGCCACTGCAGATTTGTGCATGGATATTCAAGATCATTCACCTTTTGGTTCACTGCAAAAAAGTTAGACCTAAATGGTTTTGTTGTCGATTTTTCAAGTCTAAAGCCCCTAGAAAATAGACTCAAGCAGCAATTTGATCATACTTTTTTAATAAATAAAGATGACCCTTTGCTGAATTACTGGGAAAAATTACATGACTTAGATGCTCTTGATCTGAGAATTATGGATAATGTGGGAATGGAATTCACCTCTGAATTAATTTGGAGATGGGCTAATGAATACTTACAGGATAAGGATAAGGGTAGAACATGTTGTTGGAAAACAGAATCAAAAGAAAATAAATCTAATAAAGGAAGTTTTGAGGAAATTCCTGATTGGTTCAAATCTTAGATTAAAGTTGTTAAATTTCGAGTCATATAAAATTCTTTAATTGAGATCTTCAATCAACAATTATCTCTCCATTAACCAGATAAATATTAATCTCGTCTTTATTAAGGTAATGATTATTCAATATATTATTTGAAATTTTTGTCTCAATTTGTTTTTGAATAATTCTTTTTAAAGGCCTTGCACCATAGGCATGATCGAAACTATTTTCGACAAGTTGGTTAATTACCTCATCCGTAATTTTAAATTTTAAGTTTTTTTTGTTAAGTCTTTTTTCTAAATGTTGAAGGTGGATTTTTGCAATTTGATTTATGTCATTTAATTCTAAATTATTAAAAATAACTATTTCATCAAGTCGATTTAAAAACTCAGGCTTGAAAAATTTTTTAATTTCATTATCTACAACTTTTTTAATTTCATTTGTATCTTCTTGTCTAACTGATAAATCATTTATTGATTGACTTCCTAAATTACTTGTGAGAACAATAATTGAATTTTTGAAATTGATTGTACGACCTTGACCATCAGTGATGATTCCATCATCAAGAACCTGTAAAAGAATATCTAAAATATCTTTGTGAGCTTTCTCTATTTCATCAAGAAGTATCAATGAATAAGGATTTTTGCGTACAGCTTCAGTTAGTTGACCGCCTGATTCGAAACCTAAATATCCAGGAGGCGCACCTATAATTTTGCTAACTGAGTGTTTTTCCATATATTCAGACATATCAAGTCTTGTAATTGAAGAATTTGAATCGAATATAATTTTGGCTGTTACTTTACTTAGCTCTGTTTTTCCAACACCAGTTGGACCTAAAAAGAGAAAACTGGCTAATGGCTTGCATGGATCATTTAGACCAGTCCTTGATCTCTTTATGGAATCTGCAACAGTCCTAATCGCACTATCTTGGCCAATAATTTTTTCTTTTAGGATTGATTCGAGGCTCAAAAGTTTATCTTTTTCTGACTGGTTTAAGTTCTGTACTGGAATAGAGGTCCACTTTGAGACAACTTCTGCAATATCATCAAAAGTTACCTCTTGTCTTAAGAGACTTGTATCTCCATTTTTTTTGGAATTTACTAAGGAATCACTTTTTTCTTTCAATTTTTTTTGCAAAGAATTTAAAGTCCCAAATTCTAATTCTGCTGCTTTGTTTAGGTCAAAACTCCTTTTGGCTTGATCTATTTGTAATTGAACAGATTCAATTTCTTCTTTTATGGTGCTAATCTCATCAATTTCATCTTTTTCTTTTTTCCATTGAGCTCCTAATTCTGCCTGTTTATCTTTAAGGGATATTAGTTCATTATTGATTTTTTTTAATCTTTCTATAGAAAAATCATCTGTTTCTCTTTTTAAAGATAATTTTTCCATCTCAAACTGCAGAACTTTTCGGTCAATTTCATCGATCTCTTCAGGTTTGGAAGTTATGACCATATTTAATCTTGAGGCGGCTTCATCGATTAGATCTATTGCTTTGTCAGGAAGAAATCTATCGTTAATATATCTTTCGCTAAGGGTTGCAGCTGCAACTAAAGCATTATCAGAAATTCTCACACTATGATGTACTTCGTATCTTTCCCTCAATCCTCTTAGTATTGATACAGTATCCTCTATTGAAGGAGCATCAATTTTTATTTTCTGAAATCTTCGTTCTAGAGCAGGATCTTTTTCTATATTTTGTTTATGTTCATTAATTGTTGTAGCACCAATACATCTAAGTTCACCTCTCGCGAGCATTGGTTTTAATAGGTTGCTTGCGTCTAAAGAACCTCCGCTAGCACCAGCTCCAACAACTGTGTGAATCTCATCAATAAAAAGAATGATCTTACCGTCCGATTCCTTAACTTTCTTCAGGATATTTTTTATTCTTTCTTCAAATTCTCCACGATATTTTGCCCCAGCTATAAGTGAACCCATATCTAATGAAATTAGTTGCCTATCTTGTAGAGCAGAAGGTACATCTCCATTAATAATTCTTTGAGCCAACCCTTCAACAATGGCTGTTTTACCTACCCCAGGTTCCCCAATAAGAACCGGATTATTTTTTGTTCTTCTACTCAATATTTGAATTGTTCTTCTAATTTCTTCATCCCTACCAATAACTGGGTCTAAAAATCCATCTCGTGCAGATTGAGTTAGATCAATACCATATTTTTCTAAAGACTCATTAGAAGTATCAAATTCGTTTTTTACTGCTTGATTTGACTTCATTTTCTTTATAGTTTCAAGAAATTCTGGAATACCTTTTTGATTTAAAATTTGAAATCCATATTTATCATCATAAGTGAAACCGTAAACTAAGTGTTCTGTTGATATCACTACATCATTTAAAGTATTCTTAATATCATTTGCTTTCAAAAATATTTTGTGAAGTGTATCACCAATATATAAATTATCTTGTTTATCTTTCATTTTTGCCTTCGAATTTAATGAAGACATTATTTCGTTCTCAATCTTTCTAATATTTACTTGATTTTTTTTTAAGATTTCCTTTGTAAGGTTGTCTTTTTTTATAAGAGCTAATAGTAAATTGTCAGAGTCTACGTTTTGTTGATGATTTTTATAAGAAATTTCTTTGGCCAAAATAAAATAGTTCCAAGCTGAATATGAAAATTCGCTTGGAACTACTTTCATCAATCAAAAAATAATTATTAATGTAGTAATTATTAAGTAAAAAAAGTGCTTAGGTATTAAAAAATTTATTCAACAATAACTTTACCTACCATTCCAGCTCCTCTGTGTGGCTCGCAATAGTAATCATAAGTCCCAGCCGTATCAAATGTTTCTTCCCAAGATTCTCCTGGAGCAAAAGCTAGGTCCGCATGACTTAATTCCTCATGCCCATCGAAAACTGCATTGTGAGGGGCAAGTTTATTATTGACGAATTTAACTGTATCACCAGCACTAATGGTTACTGTACTTGGTTCAAATGCAAGCATTCCAGCATCTGTTCCAAGTTTTACTTCAACAGTCTTGGCTGAAACTGATGAAATACCTAGCCCTAGAGTTAAAACTATTGCAAATAACCCTGCAAAGATTGAACGTAACATAATAAAAATTTGCTTATTTATACATATTACAAGGCTTTGGTAACCTAACTGCGAGAATTTTAATTGTTATTACAGCTTGGTAACTTTGATAACCTTAAAATATCATTCAGTGACTTGGCATAACTTTTGAGTTTAAAAGTCTCAGGATTAGTGATGGGGACATGATTAAAGTCATATTTTTTGATACTGAAGCTATCCCAAGGAGTAGTTTGGATGGGGAGAATTCTTAATAATATTTTTAGAATTTTTTTTGTAAGCGGTATCGCAAAAAATCTCCTCATATTTTGTCTTTTTAACAGTGTAATTATGGCATCATCAATGGAAATGAATTTTTGACCTAGAACAAATTTTCTAAAGCCTTTGTATTGCTCTTCTTTATGATTCTTAATTAGAAACCCGCAAATCTGGGCGATATCATTTGCGTGTATAAAGTGAAATTTAGAATCGAGTTTTAAAAATCTTGCTAACCAAAGCCATTTCCCAATTTCTTTCAATCCACTAGTTAAATAACTCACAGGATATTTACTTTTTTTTCCAAGATTCCCTCCAAAAACCAAGGTAGGGAAGACAGCGAATGTTTTTTCTGCAAATGAGCTTTCTCTAAGTCTCTGGAAACATTCATATTTTGTTTGAATGTACTCTGTTCCATAAATCAATGATTCCCTCATTAATTCTGTTTGGGTATCAAGAATACTAGCCGTTGAAAAATAAATAATCTTTTCTAACTTTTCAATATCAAGCATTTCTAGTAATTCTTCAAAAGCTTTAATATTTACTTCATAGGCTCTTTTTGGATCTCCCCAAGCTGTAGCAGTATGTATTAGGTAATTAATTTGACTAATTTCTTTTTTATACCTACTTGATTCCCTGATATCGCACACCATTAACTTGACTTTTTTATTTTCTTGGACAGAAATAGGTAACTTACTTTTGTCTCTTACCATAAGATAAAGCCTGAATTTTGTGTTTTTCAAAAACCAATCAACTAAATATTGGCCAACACATCCATTAGCGCCTGTTATTAATAAGTTTTTATATGCCAAGACTTTGACTAGTAAGTGAGTTTTTTCCCATATTCAAAAAATGTTTGAGCATTTTCTTCTGGAGTCCCAGGTAAGATCCCATGACCCAAATTAAGAATATATTTCCTGTCTTTAATTTTATTGAAAGTATTATCTATCCTTTCTTTTATTGATTCTTTGTTTCCGAATAAAATACCAGGGTCAACATTACCTTGAATTCCAATCCCCCTGGGGATTCTTTTACAAGCCTCTTCAATATCTACTGTCCAGTCTAATGAGATTATATCTACTCCAGTTTTTGCCATTCTTTCTAAAACACCAGCACTTCCTGAAATGTAAAGAATTATTGGTGTTTCAGGGTATTCCGCTTTTACAATTTCAACAACTTTTTTTTGATACGGCCCAGCAAAGATATCGTAATCTTGTGGGCTTAGTTGACCTGCCCATGAATCAAAAATTTGAACTACTTGCGCTCCAGATTTTATTTGATATTTAAGATATTCACCAATAGATTTTGCAAAATGATCAAGAAGTCTATGAAGTAAATCTGGTTCATTAAAAGCCATTGATTTTATTAAAGAATAATTTTTACTGCTTTTACCTTCAACTACATATGCAGCAAGAGTCCAAGGTGCGCCAACAAAACCTAAAACTGTTGCCTCATTATTCACATCTTTTTTTAGTGAAGTAAGAACTTGCCCAACAAAACTTAAACTCTCATTCGGATTTAATTCTTTTAAATTTTCTACCTGGTTAAGAGTTCTTATTGGGTCCTCAATAATTGGGCCTTTACTTTCTATTATTTCAAAATTTATGCCCATCCCTGGTAGAGGTGTGAGAATATCTGAAAAAAGGATCACACCATCCGGTTTGAAAGCATGAAAAGGCTGCATTGAAATCTCATATGATAATTCTGGATTTTCAGACCTCTCTCTAAAGCTTGGGTAACGCTCCCTTAAATCTCTATAGATTTTCATATATCTTCCTGCTTGCCTCATCATCCATACCGGAGGCCTATTTACTTTTTTACCCAATGCGGCGGACAGTAGTAGTGGTAAATCTTGACCCATTTTACAATTTGATATTTTTAAAAAGAATTAAAATCCAACTTAAAAATCTTACAATGTAAAGCAGAACAAAAGCGTTATATGAACATTTATATGAAGCACTTAGTTAAATGAGCCTTCTTATTTTTTTGATTGATGTTTGAAGATACTCACGCTTAATGGTGGTAAAGCAAGTTCTAGAGCATTTTGATAATCATGAATATTGAAATTTATAGTTTCTTTGCCCCCCATATTTCCTTTGTTACTGCCACCGTATCTAGAACCATCTGAATTAAATATTTCTTTATAGAATCCCTCCACCGGAACACCTACTTTGTATGACCCATGGGTATTAGGTGTAAAGTTAGCAACAACAACAAGCCACTCATTGGTATCGTTTTCTCTTCTCATGAAACTAATAACCGAATTAGATTTGTCATTACAATCAATCCATTGGAATCCATAAGGATCAAAGTCATTTTTCCATAATGCAGGTTCATTTTTATAAAGAATGTTTAGGTCATCAATCAAGTTTCTGATACCTTTATGAGGCTCAAATTCTAGTAACTCCCATTGCAGATCATCCCAAACATTCCATTCTTGTCTTTGCCCAAATTCCATTCCCATAAATATCGTTTTTTTACCAGGGTGGGTCCACATATAAGTTAGTAATGCTCGAGTATTGGCATATTTCTTCCAGTCATCTCCTGGCATTTTATGCAAAAGATGACTTTTCCCATGGACAACCTCATCATGACTAAGTGCAAGCATAAAGTTCTCTGTATAGTTATATGTAATTGAGAAAGTTACGCTATTTTGATGGAATTGCCTAAACCAAGGATCTATTTCAAAATAATCAAGCATATCGTGCATCCATCCCATATTCCATTTCAAGTTAAATCCTAACCCTCCCATGTCAGTTGGTTTGGTTACCATTGGCCAAGTTGTTGATTCTTCAGCGATAGAAAGTGCACCTGGGAAGTGTTGGAAGAGTACATGATTAGCCTGTTGAAGAAATTTAACGGCTTCTATATTTTCATTACCACCGTTTTCATTGGGTATCCATTCTCCATCTGGACGTAGATAATCTCTGTAAAGCATAGAAGCTACAGCATCTACTCTTATGCCATCAATATGAAACTCTTCAAACCAATAAACGAGATTGGCTACTAAAAAATTTCTTACTTCGTTTCTGCTGTAATTAAATATTAGGGTTCCCCATTCTTTGTGTTCACCTATTCGTGAATCTCCATGTTCATAAAGATGACAACCATCAAAAAATGCTAAACCATGCTTATCTTTTGGAAAATGACCAGGCACCCAATCAAGAATTACACCTATTCCCTCTTTATGACATTGATTTACAAACTCTCTAAATTCATTTGGGGAGCCAAATCTACTCGTAGGTGCATACCAGCCTGTAACTTGGTATCCCCATGAACCATCGAAAGGATGTTCAGATATTGGCATTAGTTCAATATGTGTGAATCCTCTCTCTTTTACGTAAGGGATGAGTTTCTTCGTTAATTCTGGATAAGTTAATAATCTTGTTCCTGGTTTTAAATCGGCTGCAGGCACTGGGTCTCTTGGTTCACCATTATCCTCCAGATAACTATTATCTGTTGATTCATGGAGCCAGCTTCCTAAATGCATTTCATAAACTGAAATTGGCTTATTAATTTGACTAGAAGAATCTCTATTTGAAATCCAAGAACTATCATTCCAATTAAAGTTTTTCAATTTTGAAACTATTGAACCATTTTGAGGCCTGATTTCATGAAGGAAACCATATGGATCAGCTTTCTCATAAATATGACCTTGTTGAGTTCTAATTTCGTATTTATATGCGTCGCCCTCTTGCATTGTTGGCATGAATAGTTCCCAAATTCCTCCTAATCTTTTTTGCATTGGATGATGTCTTCCATCCCAAGAATTTATATCTCCAATTATTGAGATTGATTTTGCATTTGGAGCCCAAATGCAAAACATGACTCCTTTTTGGTTTTTTTCTTCAATGAGATGTGCTCCCATTTTTTCCCAAATATGATGATGGTTACCTTCTGCAAAAAGATGTCTATCAACTTCTCCCATCCACTCTTCTCTATATGACCAAGGGTCATGTTGTGTATGTGTGATTCCTCCTCGTGAAATATTTATTTCGTAATTATAATTCGGATTTTCTGGCAGGATAGCTTCAAAAAGCCATTTATGGTTTATGCTTTCCGCCTTATAGGTATTGTTTTTAAAATTTATTTTAACTTCTTCGGCTTCAGGCATCCATACCCTTATTACCCATTGTTCTTGATAAAAATGAGGACCTAATATTTTTAATGGATTATCATTGCAACAATTTTCTAGGTTGATGGCTTCTGATTTAATCCAGTCTGCTTGAATTGTCTCGATCATGACTGGTAGATATTAAGGATTAATAATATCAAATGATTAACCAAAAAAATAATTATTTATAAAAAAAAGGGTTCATTTTCATAAATGTTTTATTAAGGCTAAAACTTAGAGTAATAACTCTATGATTTGCTGAAGGCGCTCCAACATTTTCCTCCCCAAATCCAGGATTAACTCCAATAGCGGGATAAGCTGATGCAGATATAGATAAACGAAGTTTGCTATCTTTAATCAAACAAATATTTGTTGGCTGCATTGTTATTTGATAAATGCATTCTTCACTTATTTTGGAGTTTTTAACCCTTAAGAACCCTGTTGAAAATTGATTTACCTTTTCATTCCCTTCTTCAACTAGAGATAAAGCAAGGCAGATATCAAAATTGGGCTGATCACTTTTTACTTGGATTTCTAATGTGGGAACTCCTCTCAAATATTGATCTTTTTCAAAAGCATTGGTTTGAAAAACACCTACATCAAGGCGTTTATCAATAAAACTTCTATTAAACTTTCCTGGATTAGGACCTAAATGACCACCGTCAGATGGAGTAGGTCTCCACGGGTCATTAACAATTGTGAACCATCCTGATCCTTTTGAATTTATGGTCAGACTTCCATCTTCAACCTCTACATTTGCTATGCCATCGCTTTTAAGCCCAAAAATAAATTCAGGGTGAAATTTATTATCTAATTCTTCCCACTTATTTAATGAAATATTCCATATTTTTTTTTCGTCTTTAAAATTCTTAGAATTAAATTTTTCATCTGATTTTAAATGTTTATCAAAAAATTTTAATAAAGATTCTTGTGATCCCTTCCACCAATTTAGATGTGTCGCATTCCCAATAATAATCTCAGGGTTCCCACCAGCTTCTTTAGATATTTTATAAAGATCAAAGGCACCTTTTAAATGTGGATCCCATAGTCCTCCAATAATTAACATAGGTTGTTTAATCCAGGTTGAAATTGGTTTAAATTCTTCAAATGGGCGAGCAATTTTTAAATTTTTAAGCCATTCCAAAACAAAGCTATTTGGATCATATTTTTTTAAAATATCAATTCCTTCACTTAAATAACTTTTATTTTCTAAGGCTAATCTTATTTTTTCCCATTCAAGCAATTTTTTTTCTCTTTTCATTTTTATTGCTGCGATTTGAAGTCCCCAAGCAATATTGTTATGCCACCAATATGCTCCTCCATCTGAGCACCAATGATCCTTAATATTCATTCCAGTCATTGCTGGAGATAAGCAATCGGGCGGCTTTGAATTTAATTCACCAGTTAGTTGAGTAAATCCTTGATATGAAAAACCATATAAGCCAAGTTTTCCATTACATTCTTTTAGAGATCTTACCCATTCATGTGTTTCTGAAGTATCACTAGCTTCTTGAGAAAAACCATTAAAAACCCCCTCAGACGAACCCATACCTCTAACATCTTGAATTATTACCATATACCCTTTGGAAGCCCACCATTCTGGATGAGAATAGGTAATAGTTGAGGCTATTTCCCTTCCATATGGTTGTCTCATCAATAATGCAGGCCATGGCCCATTACTATTAGGTAACCAAATCCTTGATATAAGTCTTACTCCATCTCTAAGGACTAGAGACTTGTCAAACCATCTTAAACCAGACATTTAGGCTTTAGATAATGTCTGGGCAGTGCAGCCCAATGACGTAAATAGAAAATATTTCTGCGTTAACGGGAGTTAACTTTCTTTTGTTTGATACATATTCTATAACTTTATCTGAACTAGCTGAAATACCTTTGGAATTAAACTCTCTAAACTTATCACATAAATTCCTAGCTTCGCTTGGATTCTTTTTTACAGTTTCCAATAAGTTAGATTGACTTAAAACAGGGTATAAAGAGTTGAAAAACAAAAATAAAAAAAATAACAAAAGTTTCATTATCACTAACTTTTTCTAAATTCTACATTAAAAATTTTTTTTATCCAAGATTTCCAATAGATTTGTCGATTTGACTAGCTTTTTTGATCCATTCTTTTAAGAGAATAAAAGTTATATCTGTCTCAGTTTTTACTCTAAGAGTTCTTTCTAATCTACCAATTTTGCGTTCTAATTCGTAAGGAGTAGATAGTGATAATGATTTTATAGAAGATATACCGCAATGTAAAAGTAGATATGCTTGCGGCGGAGAAATTCCAATTTCTTTTTTAAAAATAGCTATAGCTCTAATTTTCTTTAGATTATTCAATGTACAGAGTGAGGATTTTCTTTGAATCTGATTTATATCTAAGTCCGAAAGTTTACTTAATTTTTTAAAGTCAGTTAGATTATTCTGAATAAAAAAAGATTTCTCATGTCTAAAATTTGTTGGCAAAAAATCTAAAAAAATTTTACTTTCCATTTTTTAAAAGGCTAATTCATTTTGACATTTTTATTAACTTCTCCTATAACAACTGGTTTACTTACATCATCTGAAATTTTTTCAAGTTTTCTTATCTTGATTTTTACATTCGCACCAGATCTGCTACCTTTCCTTAAGTTTTCCGATAATTGTTCTAAAGTTGGTTCGATAGATTCTTCTGGAAAGTCATCATCTGCTTTAGCAATAATCAAATCGAACCCATTGTCATAAACAATTGGAACATATTTTGCACCTTCTATTTCAACGTTTTCGGAGTAACTTTGTATAAATGCCCAACTACTCAAAGAAAGCAATAATGAAAAGATAGTCGCTCCAATTATTCTAAATTTAAAACCAAAATTAAATATAAAAGCTGCTATTGTGCAAATGAAAAGAAATATTCCAAAGAATCCAAAAAATTTGGGTGTATTCTCTAATAGTTCAAAAAAAGACATTTAGTGGCTTTGACCTGATTAATTTCTTATATTTTGTAAGCCTACTCTATTTTTGGGCTCTAACTTGAAAAAAATTAGATCTCTAAATTTAATTACTAAGATTCTTTTGGTAGGGATGCTTTTACCTTTAGGTTTTTTAGGCACTTTTTTATTAAATAATTTTTTAAAAGAAACTTATAGTTCTAGAAAGTTAGAACTAGAAAAAAGTATTGAGAATCTTTTAGATAAAAATGTTGATTTAGGTGATTATGTCGGGATTAGATTTTTAGGTATTTCTTTAGGTAATTCAAAAATTAACGATAAAAAAAATATAGATTCTGAAATTACAGCCAAAAATGTATATGTGGGTATTATGCCTTTTAGATCTTTTTTAAAACAAAAATGGATTGTAAAAATAAGTCCTAAGAAAGCAGCTATAAGTATAGATAGAGATTTTTTTAAAAGGGACGAATCTTATAAAAATGATCGAATCACAAAAAAATCACAATCAAATTATGAATTGAACTTTAACTTAAATAAATATTCAGATCTGAAGTTTAATAAAGCGGGATTAAAAACAAAAGTAAAAGGTAATGTTATTTACAAGTCAAGAAATAGACAAATCATTGCAAATGTAAAATCAAATTTTGATGAAAAGGGTTTTTTAAAACTTAAATTTAACACAAAGTTAAATCAAGACTTTTTAAAACTGGTTTTATTTTCTAAGGGTTTAGATCTTGAGAATTCTGAATATATTATTGGCAATAGAAAAATTAGCTTTAAAAATGGTACGTTTAAATCTAACTTTAAATTTAATAAATCATCAAAGCGTACATTTTGTGAAGGAAGATTTTCTTTTTCTAATTTAAAAATAAAACCAGAAGATTTTGCAGAGAATATAAATTCAGATTCAACTAGGTTTTTTTGTAAAGATAATAATTTAATTGGCAATACAGAAAAATTAAATTATGGAACTTTGACTTCGAATTTTAATCTCAATGTACCATTTAATAAAAGTTCCAATAATATTAATCTAATAGGAAGTATTGGGTACATTAATAGCCTTAATCCAGATATCAAATTATCAGGTAATATTCCCTACTGGTTTGATAGAAGAGGTATTAATTTTGGTGATATAGATACTAGTTTCAAAATAAATAGAACACAATTATCTAATTTAAATATTTTCCGAAAAAATGATATAAGGGGTTTCATTACTGCTAAAGGAGAATTAAAAGGAAAAATTACTGATCCTGATATTTCTATAAACTTTAATGTTGATTATCCGCACTTTAAAGGTATCCGCATTAGAGAGATATGGGAGGGAGATATTAAAAATGAAAATAATGAATTTCTGTTAAATATGAAAAATAGATATTCTCCAATTCCTTCATTTCTTTCGATTAAGTTTGATTCTGATCTTAAACTAGATAATGCAAATTTTATAAGAGTTTTTAATTCAAATAAAGGGACTGTAGGTATAGTCAAAGATGACGATATTTATAACTGGAGAGCAGATAATTTTCCTCTTGATGAACTTGAATTATCTTTAAACAAAAATCAATTCGATAGAATTGATGGAATTATTAATGGTGAGGGATCAATTTCGTCAGACCAGTCATCCCTTGTTGGACGACTTGCTTGGAGTTTAGGTAAATATAGAAATATTAATCTAGCCAATTCATTATTTGATTTCAGTGTCAAAAATAATTATTTTTATATAAATTCTTCATTGTATCCAATTGATGGAGGAGTAATTGAAGTCGAATATGATTCAAATAAAAATAATTTTATTAATTCAGAGTTCACGAATGTAAGCACTAGCTGGACTATCCTTACCATGGTTGATATTTTTAACTTTGATAATAAAAAAGTTATTCCCATAAGTAAATCGAATATTTTGGATGATTTGGAAATAAATAATAATAAATCATTTAAGGAGAGGATCGATTTTATAAATAACTTTAATGAAAATAGTAATGTGCTAAAGGACAAATTTAATTTGCAAAAATATTTAAATAAATTTAGAAGTAGATACAATGGAAAAATTACTATTCAGGGCGATAGACCAGACAATTATAAATTGACTGCAAAATTAAATGGCTATCTTGATGTACCTAAAGATGAATACAATAATAGTAAAGAGGAATTTTCTATTGATTTGGAAGGAGGATTATTAACAGGCAAAGGTTCTTTAATAATTAATAAATTACCATTAAGTACTGCCAATATCTTTTTAAATAAACCAAGAGATTTTATTGGAGGGATAGATATGAATTTATTTTATGATCTTGATACAAAATCTTTCGCTAGTGAAATTTATTCCAATAATTCATCAATTAAAAATAAAACAATAATATTTGAAAAAGGGCTAGTTGAATTTGATAATTCTGTTTTTGATATTGATTTTTCCCTTCTAATTAATGATTCTGAAATTCCAATTAATATTGAAGGGTCAATACCTATAAATAAATCAGATAACTTAGATCTAAGATTGATTGGGAATGGAAAATTTATTGAGTTAATAGATATTTTTGCTGATGAATACTTTACCTTTAAAGAAGGTGATGTGAATCTTAGAATTATTCTAAAAGGTACCTTAAATAAGCCTCTATTAAATGGATTTGTAGCAATTAATGATTCTGAAATTGATTTTTTCAACAATTTAATAAAGGATATTAATAGCATAATAATTTTCGATTTTGATTCTTTAGAGATCAATAATCTACAAGCAAAGGCTAAAGATTCTGGAGAAATTTTTATAAAAGGCTCTTTGCCTTTTTATAGTAAGAATGATTCCGAGAAGGCAAAAATTAATTTGATAACAAATAGATTTACATTAGAGAAAGATAATTTTAATTTTTTAATAGATTCAAATATCGATTTAAGTGGATCATTTGAAAGTCCTGTTTTGGGAGGTTCTCTATCTTTTAATAATGGATTTATTAATTTAAATAGTACAAATCAAAATAATAAAAAAAGAAAAAATCCTATTCGAAAAGAGGATGAAAAAGATTGGCCAGAACTCTATTGGAATAATGAAAAGAATATTGAAATAATTTCAAATGAAACAATTTTGAATTCAGTTCTTTTGGGAGAAACTTTGCCTAATTATTTGGATAATTTAAGTTTTAATAATCTTAAATTAAAACTTGGTCCAGATTTTAAACTTCAATATTCAGAATTAATTCAAGCTTATTTAGATACTAAATTAGACCTTAATATAAACGGAAAGGTAGGCAAAGATTTAAATGCTAGAGGACTAATTTACCTTAAAAAAGGTAGAGCTAATCTATATACTACTCCATTTAAACTTGATAAAAATAAAGATAACTATATTTTATTTGCATCAAGAAGTGGCGTTGTTCCATTTATTAATTTTTCTCTGGTTAGTAAAGTTCCAGATTCTATAATACCTATAAGTGAAAATAATCAGGATTCAAACATCTCAGGTGATCTTGATGTAAATACGACTTCTAGTGGTTTGGGTTCATTTGGGATTGGTAATTCAAGGCTTATCAAAATTGAAGCATCTTATGAAGGATTTTTAGATCAATTATCTTTTGCTGATGAAAATAGAAGAATTCAATTAAGGAGCACGCCAAGTTATAACAGATCACAAATAATTGGTTTAATTGGAGGTAACTCTGCAAATTTAATAAATAGAGCATTTATTTCTCAACTTAATAATGCTGATGCATTTAGTGAAAGATTTCAGTTATCTCTATATCCAGCGTTAATAGAAAATAATGATTCATTTAATAATATTTTTTCCAATGAAAATTTAGAAATAGAAAATGATGGTCAATCTTCTAATAAGGAATTTTCTTCTCAAGCTTGGGTAGCCGAAATAGGGCTTGATATTACTGATGCGATAAATTTTGCCTTTCAAACGGTTCCAAGTAGGGATGATATTTCACCTTTAGGAATTTTGACTTTTCAGGCAAATCCAAACTTAGAATTATTAGGTTCTTATGATTCCAATGGAGATTGGAAAAGTCAAGTTCAATTATTTTTTAGATATTAACTTAGAAAGAAATTTAGTTTAAAGAATCGTTAATTTGAATTATTATTATATTATCTAAAAAATATTATGGCTAATATCTTTGAAGTCCCTCAGCCAGATAATGATCTTCTAGAAAAAGCTGAGAAAGTTCGTTTGGCATCAATAAAAATAAGTCAGACTGAAAATCAAAATCGAATTAAAGCCTTAAATTTTATGGCTGATTATCTAGAAAAAAATTCTAAAGAAATATTAGAGGCTAATAATGCGGATTATTTAAATGCAGAGAAAAAGGGTATTTCTAAGGCTTTACTTTCTAGATTAAAGTTATCAAAATCAAAATTAAATTCAGGAATTGAAGGGGTAAGAAAAGTTGGAGACTTGGCTGATCCTATAAATCAAGTTCAAATAAAAAGAGAGCTTTCAAAGGGGTTGATCTTAGAGAGAAAAACTGTACCAATTGGAGTTTTAGGGGTTATTTTTGAATCAAGGCCAGATGCTGTGATGCAGATTAGTTCTTTAGCAATAAGATCAGGTAATGGAGTAATACTAAAAGGTGGTAGTGAAGCCAATTTAACAAATACTTCAATAGTGAAAGCATTGCAAGAAGGTTTAAATGAATCAGGCCTTGATAAAAATGCAATATGTTTATTAACAAGCAGAAAAGATAGCATGGCGATGTTAAATCTTGAGAAATATATTAATTTAATAATTCCAAGAGGAAGCAATGAATTAGTTAAATTTATTCAGGAGAATACAAGAATTCCTGTGCTAGGCCATGCTGATGGAATTTGTCACTTGTTTATAGATATTGAGGCAAATCTAGAGATGGCTTTATCAGTTGCTTTGGACAGCAAAACTCAATATCCTGCAGCATGTAATGCTATCGAAACTTTATTAGTCCATAGAGATATCGCACCAGCTTTTTTAGAAAAGGCCATTCCTCTTTTTAATTCTAATGATGTTAAATTAATCGGAGATAATAGATCAGTTGAATTAGGGTTAAAGTATGAGGCTAGCCTAGAAGATTGGGAAACTGAATATTTGGATTTAATTCTATCGATAAAAATTGTTGATGATCTTGAGGAGGCAATCACACATATTCAAAAATATAGTTCAAAACATACGGATGGAATAATTACTGAAAATTCAGATACTGCCAATAAATTTATGAATGTAGTTGATAGTGCAGGTGTTTTTCATAATTGCTCTACTAGGTTTGCAGATGGGTTTAGATATGGATTTGGCGCTGAAGTTGGAATATCTACTCAAACTCTTCCACCAAGGGGACCTGTAGGTCTAGAAGGTTTGGTAACTTATAAATATTTCCTAAAAGGTGATGGGAATATAGTTGATGATTTTTCATCAGGAAAGGCTATCTATACGCATAAAGATATTTAAAACTTTTAAAGATGGAAACTTTTTTAAAAATTGAGAATATTAAACTTTGGGCTAGGGTTGGTGTTCTTGATGTAGAAAGGGAATTAGGACAACTATTTATTTTAGATATATTTTTGTGGACTGATTTTGAAAAATGTACAGTAAATGATGATATAAAAAAAACAATTGACTATTCAAAATTAGTTCAAATTTTAAAAGATCAATCAAAGAAAATATATTGTTTTACAATAGAAAAATATTCAAACGAAATTTTAGAAATCATTGATCAGGAATTTAAGCTTTCTAAAGTTAAAATTATTTTGACAAAATGTAATCCTCCAATCACAGGTTTCGATGGAAAGGTTTCAATAGTAAGAATTCTTGAAAATAATTAAAGTATTGGAAAAAAGAAATCCTATTATATTGATTCATGGTCTTTGGAATACTTCAAGTATTTTTTCTTCTATTTCTTCAAAACTTGATGATATTGGCATTGAATATTTTGCCCCAACTCTTAAGCATTCATATGGAATGACTTCAATTCTGGATTTGACTTATAAATTAAACGAATTAATTTTAGAGAAATATGGTTTAGAAAAAGAAATAGATATGTTGGGATTTTCTATGGGAGGAATAATTGGTAGATACTGGCTTCAAAAATTTGATGGGCATAAAAGAACAAGAAAATTAATATCTATAGGTTCCCCTCACAAAGGAACTTTGATGGCTCAATTAATACCTAAATACCCCTTTAGAGGAATATCAGAAATGAAAATAAATAGTAAGTTTTTAAGAGAACTCGCATATAATGATTTTTTTCTTGATGAAATTGAGTGTATAAATTTCTTTACTTATTGGGATATGATGGTTTTCCCTGGATGGTGGACAAATTTAAATTTTGGAAAAAAAATATCAGTAAAAGTATATAAACATAGAAACCTTATAAGAAATAAATCTGTGGTTGACAAAATAATCGATGAAATTATTAAGTAGCTCCAGATAGACCTAAGTGTCTTATTAAGGAATCAGTTTGTGGCTCTCTTCCCCTGAATAGTTTAAATATGTCTAATGGAGGTAGGCTTCCTCCTAAGCTAAGTATTGTATCTTTGAATTTCTTTCCTATTAACTTTAAATCTTCAGAGTTTTCTAGATCAGCTTCTTCAAACATTGAAAATGCATCTGCACTTAGAACTTCAGCCCATTTATATGAGTAATATCCTGCAGAATATCCGCCTGCAAATATATGACTAAAACAACAAAGAAAGTGATCTTCTTGAATTGGTTCAATAACAGTAGTTTGTTTTGCAATTTCTCTTCTTATTTCATCTGCTGTTTTACCTTCGTTTTTATCAATATTACTGTGCAATCTGAGGTCTGTTATTGCAAAATGTAGTTGTCTAAGAGTAGCCATACCACAATTAAAAGTTCTATTCTTTAGGAGCTTCTCAAAATTCTCATCGGATAATTTTTCTCCTGTTTTGTAGTGCTTAGCAATATTCATAAGTGTATTTTTATGAAAACACCAGTTTTCCATAAATTGACTTGGAAGTTCGACAGCATCCCACTCAACGTTGTTAATGCCAGCTGCTTGAGGAAGATTTACAGTAGTAAGCATGTGTTGAAGACCATGACCAAATTCATGGAAAAGTGTCTGAACTTCTTCAAAACTCATCAAGCTAGGTTTATCTTTTGATGGTGGAGTCTGATTACAAACGAGATAAGCTACCGGGAGGGTCTTTTTGCCAACATTATTTTTATTCAAACATTCATCCATCCATGCCCCTCCCCTCTTTGATTCAGGCCTCGAATATGGATCTAGGTAAAATGATGCTATTTTGTCATTTTCTTTATTGAGGATATTAAAAAATAAAACGTCATCATTCCAAAGAGGTGCCTCATCAGTTGCCTCAACTACTTTAATTTCAAAAAGCTTTTCACTTAATTGAAATAAACCTTTTAAAACATCATTTAGTGGGAACCAAGGTCTCAAAGACTCTTGATCCAAATTGAGCTTTTCCTTTCTAAGAAGTTCGGACCAATAACTAATATCCCATGGCTCGATATTCTGTGATTTTGGAAATCCATTAGCTTTAGAAAACTTATCGAGGGTTTTTAATTCAACTTTTGCGGTTTTGAATGCTGGCCCTCTCAATTCTTCTAAAAGGTTTTCAACATTTTTAATTTCTTTCGCCATTTTCGTTGACAAACTTAGTTCTGCCCAACTTTTATAACCGAGAAGATTAGCCTGTTTAGTTCTAAGAGATAATATCTCTTCAATGATTTGAGAATTATTTTTTTCTCCTTGAGATGCCCTGCCAACGAATGCCTTATATAGTTTCTCTCTAAGGTTACGGTCGGTGGCATATGTCATAAATGAAGTATAGGTTGGAATATCTAGACTTAATTTCCAAGGCCCATTTTTGATATCGACTTCTTCATCTTTTTTTAAGTGGTTATGTGCAGAAATTGCCATCAATTCAAGTACTCGTTCAGGAAGACCATCCACTTCAGGTTTTTTATTTAATATTAAAAACCATTTATTAGTAGCATCAAGAACATTATTGCTGAAGTCTGTTGATAGCTTTCCAAGCTTTTCTGAAATGTTGTTGAATTTTTCTTGATCATTCTTTTGTAGTGAAATTCCTCTATGTTGCATCTCAAGAATTTCTTTATCTAAAATTCTGTTTTTGATTTGATCAAAGTTATTTGTCTCTTTAAGCTTGACTAATGAATTGTAAATTATTTTACTTTGTCCGAATTTATTACTCAAGCTAATAATCTCTGGAAGAAATTTTGAATAAATGTCTCTAAGACTTTCAGAATTATTTACTGCATTTAGGTGACTTATTACTCCCCAACTCCATCTAAGAATTTCATTGAGTTCATTTAAGGGATTTATTACATCATCCCAATTTAAATCATCGCGAATCAAATAGTTAGAAAAATTTTTCTCTACGTTTTTAAAATCTTCAGCTATTTTTTCTAGTACTATTGGAAATTGTTTACTTATGCTTTCGGGAGTAAATTTTTTAAATTCAGGTAATTCTCCATATTTAAAAATTGAGGTATCCATTTATTAAAAAAATCTAATTAACTAAAGTTGGTATTAACCCTATTAATTTAGCTAGAGTGAGCTGCTGACTGAGAGCATTCGTTGAAGTTTCATATAAATTTATAGCAATTTTTGGCCAAAAACCTATCACCAAAGTAGGCAACAATAGGCTGAACCCAATAGTCAATTCTCGACCATTCATCTCTTTAACTGTAGCTAGTGCAGGAATTCTAGGGCCAAAGAATACTCTTCTACACATTGATAGTAGATAAATTGGTGTTAAAACTAAACCTATAGCTGCAATAAGAATAGTGATAGATCTAAAGATAGAGCTGAAACCTTCTTGACTAGTTATTCCTAAAAATACAGTTATTTCACTTATAAATCCGCTCATCCCAGGTAGTGCTAGAGAGGCCAAAGAACTTGCCAAGAAAAAAGCAAAAGTGATTGGCAGGACCTTTGCTAAACCACCCATATTGGGTATCGAAAGAGTATTTGTTCTTTCATAGAATGAGCCCGTAACAAAAAACATAGCTGCTGCGATAAGTCCGTGGCTTATCATTTGGAGCATCGCCCCACTTATACCTAAAGCATCTACTGCTCCAATCCCTAATAGAACAAAACCCATATGACTCACAGAGCTACATGCAATTCTCCTTTTAACATTATCTTGAGCAAATGCATTAAGAGCTCCATAAATTATATTAATGATTCCAAGAATAATTAGCGCAGGAGCAATTTGAAGATGTACCTCAGGTAGTATTTGAACATTGAATCTTAAGAGGGCATAACCTCCCATTTTTAAGAGTATTCCTGCGAGTAACATTGAAACTGGAGCATTAGCCTCTCCATGAGCATCGGGCAGCCAAGTATGTAATGGGAAGATAGGAAGTTTTACTCCAAAACCAATTAAAAATCCTAGATAAGATAATAAAGCAAGGCTGCCTGTTACATGTTTATTGGTTAAATCGGTAATATTTAAAGTAAAAGTATCACCACTCAAGGCAAGTGCTAAGCCACTTATGAGTATTAATAAAGAAGCTAAGGCTGTATAAAGAATGAATTTAGTGGCTGCATATAATTTCTTTTTCCCTCCCCAAATAGCAATAAGAAGATATACCGGAACTAATTCAAGTTCCCATGCTAAGAAAAATAATAGAAAATCTTGAGATAGGAAAACTAATGCCTGTGCTGATGCTTGGACTAATAAAAGAGCAAAATATAAATTTGATTTTTTCTTAATTTTCCAACTAGCCGCAGCTGATAAAAATGTAATTAACCCACTTAATGCTATTAAAGGAGCAGATAACCCATCTACGCCAAGAGACCACTCTAAGCCTATTGATGGTAACCAAGAAGCTCTTTCTACAAGTTGTAAAGAGCTATCTGAAGTATTGAATTTTTGAAAAAGGACGCCGATTATTAGTAAAAAATCTATAAATAAAAAACTTAATGAGATATTTCTAGGAAGTGTGTTATCTTCTCCTTCTTTTGAATTCAAGAAAGGCATTATTAATGCCCCAATTAAAGGCAGTAAAACAATTGATGATAGCCAAGGAAAAGATTCTAAATTCATTTATGTAATGAATAATTTTTTTATTCTAGTTGAAGTTGTACTAGCTTGAGACTATAACATTAAAAATGCCTAAGTAAAACTACTTACCAGAGATAGTGCTAAATTGGCTGCCGTTTGTTTGAACGTTTAAAAATGGCGCTCTGCTAGCTACACCTGACTTCTCCCATGCTTTCACCATGGCTTGACTGACGTTTTTACCATTTTCTTTTTTACACAAAGCTAAGATACTTGGCCCAGCCCCACTAATTGCGCATCCTAGAGCACCTGCATTTAGTGCGGCATCTTTAACTTCTAATCCACCCTTAATAAGTTTCCATCTGTAGGGTTCATGTAGCTTATCAAACATTCCTTCTTTTATAAGTTCCGCATTCCCTGCTTTTAATCCGTTAAGTAACAAAGTAAGCGCCCCCATATTTGTCACTGCATCTGATATGGGTACATTCTTGGGCATAACCTTTCTTGCTTCACTTGTGCTTAGACGAATTGCAGGTATTGCTACAACAGCTTTAATTGAATCGTGCCATTCACATCTAATGATTCTCCATCTATGAGAAGAAGACCTGGCTGTTAAACAAAGCCCACCCAGAAGAGAGGGAACTACATTATCAGGATGACCTTCTATATCAATGGCAAGTTCAAGGAGTTTTTCTTTGGACAATGGAGAGCTCATTATTGCATTTGCTCCGATTAATCCAGCAACTATTGCTGTAGCACTACTTCCAAGCCCGCGTGCAGGTGGCACCGCCAACTTAACTCTTGCTTCAAGTGCAAAAGGATCCATATTTGCGCTCTCCCATACTTTCTGAGCTGCTCTAAAAACTAAATTTTCGGGTCCTCCTCTTAGATGATTACCATCTGTACTTTCCATTATTAAATCAAACCTATCTCCACCACCTTCAATTCTTGTAAAAATAAACTCATTATACAAATCTAATGCTGCTCCAAGACAATCAAATCCAGGCCCTAAATTGGCAGTTGTTGAAGGCACTGTCACCCTTATTTTTTTACCTACTTCAGGAATAGACATTTTTTGTTTTTAAGTTTTTAAAAGCATTTTTGCTCTACAGGCTGCACTAAAAAGTCCAAACTCTTCATCTAAAATTACTTTTATAGGGATTGTTTTAAGAATATCTTTTAATCTTCCCTTGTCGAAAAATTGTTTTAAAAATAAATCTGATTTAAAGTTTTTAAAATGTTTTGATGCTGTTCCTCCAGAAATCCATAACCCGCCAAAGCACAATTCTTGAAGAGCAACATCCCCCAATAAAGAGGCATAAGCGCCTAACCAAATCCTCTCAACTTCAATCATTAGCTGATCCCCTTCTTTAGAAAGGTTACAAATTTTTTCAGGTAGTTCTTTTCTCGCATCATCAAAAATTTTAATTTTTTTTAAATATTCTTGTAGAGGATGGTTTTGTGCGTCAGGTTTGCTAAGTCTCCATTCCGCAATTCTTGATAAACCAGTGCCACTAATAATTCTTTCACAAGATATCCTCTCAATATTTAAAGAATTTTTGAGCCAAATTTTTAATTCCCATTCTAATCTTGACTTTGGGGCGTACTCAACATGACCACCTTCACTAGCTAAAACTTTTACCTTTTCCCCTGATATTATTCCTCTTGCAATGCCCAAGCCAGTTCCAGCTCCAACAATGGCATGCAAATCATTATTTGCTCCTTCAGTATGGAATCCATTTTGGATATTAGAGTATTGATTTTTTTTCAAAAAAGGTATTCCATAAATCTGTACAGCGAAATCATTTATTAGCTCGCATTGTTCAAATTTAAATTTATTTTTTAATTTATTTCCTGAAATATTCCATGACAAGTTCATTATTTTTGCGTTGTTGTTAGATAAAGGACCAGCTACAGCGAAACATGCAGAAGAAGGATGAGTAATATTTTTGCATTCATTTTTGAGAAAATCTTCAAGGATTAGTTCAAAAGAATCCCAATCAGAAGATATATATTTCTTCTTGAATAACAATTTAGGCGAATCATCATTTATTACTCTCTCGAATATTCCCAAAAGAACCTTGGTACCTCCTAGATCACAAGCGAGAAAATTCATATATTTAAAATTATTCTGTTCTCCCTTTTTTTTCTATTAATTCATCCATTAATTTGTATAAATTAGGCAGGTCGAAAATTCCTAAATTTGTTCCATCCAAAGCTCTTAAAGCGACTGAATCAATTTCCTCTTCTTTATCTCCAATAACTGCAATTAAAGGAACTCTTCCTAGAGTTGCCTCTCTTATTTTATATCCTATTTTTTCATTCCTAACATCAACTTTTGATCGGTAACCATTATTATTAATTAATTCATTAAACTTTAAACACTTTTCAATATTTCTATCAGTAATGCTCAATAAAATTATTTGATAAGGCGCAAGCCAAATTGGAAATTTCGCCTCATATTGTTCAATTAAGATTCCGATAAATCTTTCAAAGGATCCTAAAATTGCTCTATGAAGCATAACTGGATTTCTTTTTTCATTATCAATATCTACATAAGTGGCATCCAATCTAATAGGCATTGAAAAATCAACCTGAATAGTACCGCATTGCCAAACTCTATTAAGACAATCTTTTAAGGAGAATTCTATTTTTGGACCATAAAAAGCCCCCTCTCCTGGCTGGAGTTCCCATTTTAGTTTCTTATTATCGAGAGCTTTGGTAAGAGCCTCCTCTGATTTATCCCAAATCTCTTCACTACCTACCCTTTTTTCAGGACGGGTTGATAATTTGATAATAATTTCATCAAAACCAAAAGTTTTATAAACCTCGAAAACAAGATCTATAAAAGTTGATACTTCTTCTTGAATTTGCTCTTCTGTGCAAAATATGTGTGCATCATCTTGAGTAAAGTTTCTTACTCTCATTAAGCCGTGTAGTGCACCAGAGGGCTCATTTCTGTGACAAGAACCAAATTCAGCAAGACGAATAGGTAAATCCTTATAACTTTTTAAACCTTGATTAAATACTTGAATATGGCATGGACAATTCATTGGTTTAATTGCATAAGTTCGATTTTCTGAAGCAGTAGTGAACATATCGTCTCTAAATTTTTCCCAATGACCAGATTTTTCCCAAAGAGATTTATCAACAGCTTGTGGTGTTTTGATTTCTAAATAATCATTTTTTTTGAGTATTTCTCTTATGTACTTTTCCAATACTTGGTAGATTGTCCATCCATTTGGATGCCAAAAAATCATTCCTGGAGATTCTTCTTGTATATGAAATAGTGAATGTTTTTTACCAAGTTTTCTATGATCCCTTTTTTCCGCTTCTTCAATTCTTATCAAGTAGTCGTTGAGCTCTTTTTCTTTTGCCCATGCAGTCCCATATATTCTCTGTAATGATTCATTCTCACTATTCCCTCTCCAGTATGAACCTGATAATTTAAGTAATTTAAAGTGTCTCAAATGTCTAGTATTGGGTACGTGAGGCCCTCTACACATGTCGATATATTCTTCGTGTTTGTATAGATTGATGAGACCATCTTCAGGAATTTCTTCAATTATTCGTAATTTAAAAGTCTCATCTCTTTCGTTAAAAGTTTTAATTGCTTCCTCTTTAGAAACTTGTAAAATTTCAACGTCATAATTTGTTTTTATTAATTTATTAATTCTATTTTCGATTTTTATTAAATCTTCAGGAGTAAATCTGTATTTAGAAAAAATATCGTAATAAAAACCATCTTCAATTACTGGCCCAATTGCCATTTTAATATCAGAGTAAATTTGTTTAACTGCATGACCAATAAGGTGAGCGAAAGAATGTCTTATTATTTCAATTCCTTCTTTATCTTTTGATGTGATGATTACAACTTTGGAATCTTTATTTATAGGAATTGTTGCATCAAGAAGAACATCATTTACTTTCCCAGCAATTGTTGCTTTAGCTAATCCAGCGCCTATACTCTGGGCAATTTCTAGAATAGTTACAGATTTTTCGAAAACCTTTTTTGAACCATCGGGCAAGGTAATTATTGGCATAATTTATTTCTCCATTTCAAAAAATCCCAATTTTGATTTAACTCTTTTTAAAGTCTGATTCGCTAGATCTTCAGCTTTTTCCTTCCCTTCATTAAGGATTTTATTTAGTTGGTAGGGATCATTAATTAATAATTTATATTTTTTCTGAATAGGTTCTAGTGATTCAATAAGTTGTTCTGTAATTAATTTTTTAAATGTCCCCCATCCAGTCTCTGAGAATTCATTTTCACATTGAGAAATTTCTTTGCCAGATAATATTGAATAAATCATCAAGAGATTTTTAGATTCTGGTCTCTCAGGGTTGTTAAATTCAATTCCAATAGAACTGTCACTTTTTGCTCTTTTAATTTTTTTTGTGATTATTTCAGGTGGATCTAATAAGTTAATGCGACTGCCCTCATTAGGATCACTTTTGCTCATTTTTTTTGAACCATCAATTAAACTCATTATTTTTGAACCATTCTTCATGATGATTGGTTGAGGGATCTTTAAAATATTTTTATCCTTACTAAATCTGGCATTAATTCTCTGTTGTGCAATATCTCTAGCAAGTTCAAGATGTTGTTTTTGATCCTCGCCTACTGGGACGAAGTCAGCATCATAAAGAAGGATGTCTGCAGCCATAAGTATTGGATAGTCAAATAATCCAATAGATACATTATTACCTTGTTGTATGGATTTTTCTTTGAATTGAATCATTCTTTCCATCCAATTTATTGGGGTCATGCAATTTAATATCCAACAAAGTTCTGAATGCGCTGAAATCTGACTTTGGACAAAAATTGAACATATATTTGGATCTATCCCACAAGCGACGTACAAAGCCGCTGTAGAGAAAGTGTTTTTAGATAATTCTTTGGGATTATATGAGGCTGTTATTGCGTGCAAATCAACTACACATAGAAATGTTTCATATTGTTCTTGAAGCGTAACCCAATTATTTATTGCCCCAAGCCAATTCCCAATATGTAAATCACCAGTTGGTTGAACTCCCGAAAGAATTCTTTTTTTATTTGCCATCCTCTTCTACTTCGCTAGATTGGATCTCTTCAGTTGATGTACTTTTTACAGGTCTTGCAAAAGGGTCAGGTGCTGTTTTTGTCTTTTCTTCATAAGAATTTTGTGATTGTCTACTCGGAGAAGAGTTTTTATTATTTTTTGCATATTTTTTGATTGATTCAATCAAATTTTCGTCTTTGATCATTTCGCTAAGTGTTCTAACAGAGAAACCCAGAACTGCAACGGTAGATCTTAATTGAAAGGTTTCTTGTATTGATTTAACAGCTTTCATTTCGTTATCACTTAATCTTATGCGGAATCCTCCTCCATCTCTTCTGCCGCCAGATCTATCTCTGAAATTTGATCTTTCATTGTTAGAACGATCTCTGTAATTTTCTTGTCCAGGATTATTGCTGAAATTTGAATTAGACATCTTAATGTTTCTTAAGTTATTTAAATAGTCTATTAACTTAGCATCTTGTTATGCAATAAGTCTTTTTAAAAGGCTTAAATTTTTATCTTTTGATTAACGACTTATGAAATTTTGCTTCTCTCATTCACAACTTGCATTAAAATAAAATTAGAAAAATAAAGTTTTGTGTTTGATATTAGTAAAGACAACCTTTTAAAGGATTTCATAAAGTTTCCAAAAAAAAATCTTTTTATTATTTTATTATTGTTAGGTTTTGGGGAATGGTTTGTTAGTGACTTAATTCATTTTGCAGGAGGTTCAATAGGATTTATTGCGTTGTGTTTGGGGGGATATTTTTACTTGAAGAATGATAGGCCTAAATTTAATGAGCCAAGTAATTTAGATGGTTGGATAAACCTATGTAATGAAGATTTAAATTTTTTTGAAGAACTTGAAGCAACAAATGAATTAGAAAAACAGAATTCAAAAAGACAAAAAACACTTGAATCTATTCTTAATAGATGTGAAAAAGAAAAAATAAGTTGCATTGGACAAAAAGATTATCAAAGTTTTCAATCTGTTTTGAAAAGTAATTTCAAAGCAGATAAGTTTGACTTTGATTTATACGAAAAACTGCCTAAATACAATTCTTCTCAAGTTATTCCAGAAGAAGCTTTGAAGAGTGATGCAATCTTGTATTTTATAAACTTGCCTTTGTCGGCAAATGATTTTTTGTGGCTGGAAAAGTTTCCTAAAAATATGCCAATCTGGTTGGTGGCTTTAACTTCCAACCAAATAGAAGCCAAAAATCAGATAGAAGACTTAAAGTCTCAAATCTCAAGTGACTTTACAAACAAAATTATTTCTTTTGATGTGAATAAGAGTGAAATAACAAATATACCTTTTTCTTTAAGGAAGTTTTTCATAAGTTCATCTAAAAATATTGAAAATACAAAAAAAAGGCTCTTGAAAGAACTTCATACTGCCTGGCAATCTGAAATTGAAGGTATAAGAAGAATGCAGTTAAAAGGTATACAAAGAAAAAATCAAATTCTTGTTGCAACAACTGTTTTCTTATCTCCTATCCCATCAATTGATGTTATGGCAATGACAGTATTAAATTCTTTAATGATTAAAGAAATTAAGTCTATATGGGGATGTAATTGGTCTCCTGAAATTTTAGATAAAGTATCCAAAGAGATTTTAAAGACTGCAATTGCTCAGGGAGTTATTGAATGGAGTGGACAGACTCTAATTGGTATAACAAAATTACATGGCCCAAATTGGCTTGTCTCTGGAACATTTCAGGCTGTCAGTGCTGCTTATTTAACAAGAGTAGTATCAAGTTCTTTGGCTGATTTTATGGCAATAACAAAAGGAGTAGAAGAACCTGATTTGGATTTCATAAAGAATAATTCTGAGAAAATTGTTGAAGAAGCTTTTGAAAAAGAAAAAATAAATTGGAAAAGATTTATTTCTGATCTTAGAAAACCACTTATGAAAGTATCTTTTAGTTCATAATCTAATTTTGAAAGTTAAATATGAGAAAAAAAATTCTTTTTTTAAGTTTGTTACTTCTGCTTTCTCTTGCTTCAGGCTCATGCAAGAGAATATCAAATAAAAATGAAAGTAAAGAATTAATACTGGCAAGTTTTACTGTTTTGGCGGACATAATTAGCAATGTTGCTAAAGATGATTTTATTGTTAGATCAATTACGAAACCTGGAGTTGAAGTTCATGGCTACCAACCAACTCCGAGCGATTTGGTAAATGCCTCTAGTGCTTTTGTTTTTATTGATAATGGATTTGGATTTGAATTATGGGCTGAAAAATTTGTTTCTAATTTAAAAGTTAAAAGAATTACTGTCGCGGAAGATTTAGATCCTATTTTTATCAGTGAAGATTTTTATAAAGGGAAACCCAATCCTCATGCCTGGATTTCTCCAAAAAGAGGGATCCTATACGTAGATATTTTGGTGGATTCTTTATCTGAATTGAGGCCATCCAAAAGGAAATTATTTGAAGAAAATGGAAAAATATATAAAGATAAACTTTCTAAAATAGATAAAGAATTCTCACTTTTTATTAATAACTTAAATAAAGAAAGGAGGTATCTAGTAAGTTGTGAAGGTGCTTTTTCATATTTAACAAATGATTATGGATTAGAGGAAGTTTATTTATGGCCAGTTAATGCTGAGAGTCAAATTACGCCCAAAAGAATGACAAGAACAATCTCATTAGTTAAAGAAAAAAATGTCCCATCTGTATTTTGCGAAAGTACTGTAAGTAACGAATCTCAAATGGTTGTTGCAAACGAAACTGGGGCTAATTTTGGCGGAAATCTTTTTGTTGATTCATTATCTGATGATAGTGGGCCTGCTAGTTCCTATATAAAAATGCTTGAGCATAATTTTGATTTAATTAAAAAAGGGCTTTTTTGAATTATGGAATCAATCAATTATCAAAACTTTAGGATAGATGCAGAGAATATTTGCGTGGATTACAACGGTAAGGTGGCTTTGTATGATGCCAATTTAAGATTGAAATCTGGCCAGATTTGTGGTTTAGTAGGGATGAACGGGGCTGGTAAAACAACTTTTTTTAATGCTTTAACTGGCTTTGTAAATATTTCAAAGGGAAAAATTAGAATTAATGGAGAGTCTGTAAGATCTGCTCAAAAAGATCAGACAATTGCTTATGTTCCTCAGAGTGAGGGAATTGATAGTCAATTTCCAATAAATGTTTGGGATGTAGTGATGATGGGAAGATATGGTTCGATGAATATTTTTAGGTGTCCTAGAGAGTCTGACGTTCAGGCGGTTAAAGATGCTATTGAGAGAGTTGATCTTACTGATCATATATCTACACCTATTGGAAACTTATCTGGAGGTCAGAGAAAACGAACTTTTTTAGCTAGAGCAATAGCGCAAAGGGCGTCAATATTACTTCTTGATGAGCCTTTTTCCGGTGTTGATATAAGAACTGAGAAACTTATCTCGGAATTATTTATTCAATTTAAAAATGAGGGGAAAACTATATTATTGTCAACGCACGATATGATTCATGTCCGTGAATTTTGTGATTTGGTTCTTTTAATAAATAAAACTGTTGTAGCTTATGGCGAGACCTCTGAAGTGTTTACCCCCGAAAATATTACAACTACTTTTGGAGGAATCTCACCTGATTTCTTGTTTGGACCTGAATCCTAAATTCTAAATTATATGGAGCTCTGTTCTTTTTTAACTTTAGATTCATTCATAACAGATCCTTTAACTCATGGCTTTATGAGAAAAGCACTTCTTATGAGTTCATTAGTGGCCGCTGTTTGTGGTTTCCTATCTAGTTATTTAACTCTTAAAGGATGGGCTTTAATGGGAGATGCAGTGTCACATTCAGTAATGCCTGGTGTTGTGGTTGCTTATGCATTAGGTCTTCCTTTCTCATTAGGGGCATTTATTTTTGGAGTTGGTTCTGTTGCACTGATAGGATTTATTAAGCAGAAATCTAGGGTTAAGGAAGATACTGTTATTGGGTTGGTGTTTACTGGATTTTTCGCTCTTGGAATTGTATTGGTTTCTAAGATTAAAAGTAATATTGATCTGCACTCTATCCTTTTTGGCAGTCCATTAGGAATATCACTTTCAGATGTAAAACAAACCATATTCATTTCTTTATTGGTAGTAATCCTTTTGTCAATTTTTAGGAAAGATTTAATGCTTTATTGTTTTGATCCTAGGCATGCAAAAACAGTTGGAATTAATGTATTTTTTCTTCACTATTTACTTCTCACTTGCTTATCTTTAGCAGCAGTTGTGGGCTTGCAGTCTGTTGGAATTATTTTGGTAGTTGCGATGTTGATTACACCTGGGGCTACAGCGTATTTACTTACGGATGAGTTTGATAAGATGACAGTAATTTCAGTATTAAGTGCAATTATCTCAAGCCTAATAGGAATCTATATTAGTTTTTGGTTTGATCTTGAGACAGGTGGATCAATTGTCTTGGCACAAACTTTTATATTTTTATTCGCTTTTTTATTCGCTCCAAGATACGGAATATTTAAGTTAAAGAAATTTTTTGCTGGTTATAAACGATAGTGGTGGAAGAGACTTTAAATAAAAAGTGGTATTGGTGGCCATTATTTCCCTTATATCCCTATGGAAAAAAGAAAACAATCTTAAGAGAATTAATTCCTGATCAAATATGGTCCTTGGAACAAATACAGGGACTTTATTATGTTGCGGTTCCAATAAGAATGACGGTAATAAAGGTTGATAATGGATTGATGCTAATAAACCCATTGCCTCCTACAAAAGAATTAATAAATGAGTTAGAAAAATTAATTGCAATTCACGGTAAAGTAAAAACAATAATTCTCCCAAGTGCATCCGGACTAGAACATAAAATCGGACTACCAGCTCTTTCAAGAATTTTTAAAGATGCAGAAATTTGGCTATGTCCTGGACAGTGGAGTTTCCCGATCAATCTACCACTAGATTTTTTAGGAATTCCATCAAAAAGATCAAGAATACTGTTTGAGGAAGGTACTCCACATACTAACTCCTTTAAATGGTCTTCATTAGGCCCACTTAATTTAGGACTTGGGAGATATCAGGAGATAAGCTGTTTCCATTATTCTACGAAAACTCTTCATGTAACAGATGCAATAGTTGGAATAGACTCTACTCCACCTGAGATATTTAATTTTGATCCAACTCCACTTCTTTTTCATTCTAGAGAGAGAGGAGATGAACCTTTGATTGACTCCATTGAACAAAGAAAAAAAGGGTGGAAAAGGTTAGTCTTATTTTCATCTTTTTTGAAACCAGGTAAATTAAATATTCCACCTTTAAAAGAAATATTTAAGTATTCGTTCAAAAAAGATCTTAGAAATTGGAGATCTCATTTCGGTATTTATCCCTTTTTATGGGATGAAGATTGGGAATCCTCTCTTTTTGAAATAATGGGTGAATCTACTCCTAAGATTCAAGTGGCACCAGTTTTACAAAAACTAATTTTTCCCCGTTCAAAAGAAGTGTTACTTAAATGGCTTGAAAATATCAAGTCTTTTGAAGATATGGAATATTTAATTCCAGCTCATTTTACTGCTCCGATAAAATTTACAATGGAAGATTGTCAAAAATTAATTAATGAAATTAATTCCCAAAAGTGGGACAAACTACCTGAGGATAATAAATTTTTGATGAGTTTATATAAAAAGTTGTTTGAACTAGGAATAATTCCTGAAGAAGTAAATCTTTAAAACTACTATTCTTCAATAGACATGTTTTCATCATTTTTAAGAGTTTGTTCCAGCTCTTTTCTTTGCTCCATTTGTCTTAAGAAGTATCCTGTCATCATTGCAGAAGATAATAAATTAGCAATGTTGTCTTTTGAAGATGTTATTTTTACATCAAATTGATCTGAAGGAAGCATTCCAAGAAGACCTTGAACATTATGTCTAATAATTTCTTGAATATCTTCACTAGCTGATTTTGCTACTCTTTGCAAAACTTCTGGAGATTGTTTTTGTAAATATTGGATTAAATCATTCTCATCATTTGGATCATTATTTTCAGTAGCAAGAAATTCTGGGTTAAACATTTCTACAACTTCAAGATATAAAAACACTACAACATCACGTACCCATTAATCTAAATTATTAAGGGCAGGGAACCGAATAGGTCCAATTTTATTGAACGGCCAATATCTAAAAATAGCTTTACCAATAACCTTTTCATAGGGTAAAAATCCCCAAATATGTGAGTCCATACTGTTATTTCTATTATCTCCCATCACCCATAATGATTCTTCTGGGACAATAAAAGGCCCCGTTGAATAATTAATATTTTTGTCAAAAACGTAATTGTTTTGAGCGATATCATTTAAGTAAAGGTTACCATCTCTTACTTCTACCTTGTCTCCAGGTATTCCAATTACTCTTTTTATTAGTGCAGTATCTACTTCATAACCAGCATTAATTAATTGTTCCGGAACGTTAAAAACAACTATTTCATTTTTTAATTTTGAAAGATTTGATTTGGATGTGATTTTGGGGGTTAGTTTCTCAACAAGAATTTTATCTTGTATTTGAAGAGTTGGAAGCATTGACCCGGATGGAATCCATCTTGGCTCTATAACCTGCCATCGTATAATTAAAGCTATAGATATCCAGATTAAAAGATTTTTTAAATCCTTTATTATTGAATTTCTTTTTTCTTGAGTTGTAGACATGTTTTATTTAATTCAGTTATAGGAAAAATCACAAAGCATTTATATAAATTATGACATCATCTATTGAATGCAAAAATTTTCTTAGAAGTTTACAACTTTTGAATCTTCTTATAAAAATAGGAGTTCAAAATTTAATAATATGCCCTGGAAGTAGATCGGCACCTTTAGCAATAGCTGCTGGAGAATTAAATAAATTAGGACTGGTAAATATTTTTAATTCAATAGATGAGAGATCTGCGGGATTCCACTCTCTTGGGATTTCTGCTGCATCAGGTAATCTCTCTTTAGTTATTACGACTTCTGGGACTGCTGTAAGTAACTTATTGCCATCAGCAGTTGAGGCAGACCGATCTTGTAAAGGTATTATATTTCTGACTGCTGATAGACCCTTAAGATTAAAAGATTGTGGCGCTAATCAAACAGTAAATCAAGAAGATTTTTTGAGCTCAGTCTGCAGAAAAGTTTTAAGTACAAATCTAAATGGACTTCATGAAACACAAGAAAATGAAATCTTGAATTTAGTTCGAACTATTGAGAAACAAATATCAATCTTCCCTGGACCTATTCATTTAAATATTCCTATTGATATGCCTTTAGGTATTTCATTTTTAAATAAAAAAAATGTTTTAGAGGTTTTTGAGAAAATTTATTTAAAGAAAAAATATATATTTCAGGAAGTTGAAATAAAGTCTGATAAAAACAAATTCTTCGAAATTTCAAAAAATTTAAATTTAGATGAATCTGGCATTATTTTGGTAGGTCCCTATCAAGGCTCCATAAATGATTTAACTTCTTTCAATAAATCTTTAGAACGATTACAAGAGATTACTGGTTGGCCAGTATTTGCTGATCCTGTTTCAGGTGTTTATTCTGACTTGAGAGGATTAGTCGTGAATTGGGAATTAGTCTTGAGAAAAAATAAAAATTCAATAAATTGTCATCAACTTTTGAGGCTTGGACCTATGTCATCCTCAATTGATTTGGAGAAGTTTTTAATTAACTTCAAAGGTATACAAATCCTTATAAAAGAAAAAAATTATAGAAAATTGGACCCTATAAAAAAATCATTTGAATATGATTTTGGGCTATCAAATTTCACTAATCTATTGTTAGAAGAATTATCAATCAACGAAAAAAACAAAAAGTCTCTTACTCCGATAGCTCTAAATCTAATAGAGGAAGGCGAGCAGATTAAAGAAATTTTAAAAGAGAAAATTACTCAAGATAATCAAATTACTGAGTATATGATTGCAAATCTTGTTCCAAAACTTTGGCCAACTGAAAATCCTATAATGCTCTCCGCAAGTAGCCCGATAAGAGATTGGCTCACATTTTCAGAAAATTGTACTTTAACAAGAAATTGTTTCAGCTTTAGGGGCGCTTCTGGCATAGACGGTACTTTATCTCTTGCATTAGGGATTTCTAGAATTAAAAATCCTTTACTTCTTGTGACTGGAGATTTGGCTTTTATTCATGATATAAACGGTTGGCTGATTGAAAATTCAATCGACATGAATTTAACAATTCTTCTAATAAATAATAAAGGCGGGAATATATTTAATCGTATTTATAAAAAAAATTTAAAAGAAGATGAATTAAAAAAACTATTTCTTATGCCAAAAGAAATAAACTGGCCAAAACTCGCAGAGGGTTATCAAGTAAACTTTAAAAGTGTGGCAAATTTTAAAAAATTACGAGAGGCATTAAATTGGAGCATTTCTATCCAGAAATCTGTAATAATTAAAGTTGATGTTGATCCAGAAAATGAAATTTGTGAAAAAGATGCCTTACTAGAAAAAATAATTGGCAGTTAAATTCATCATTTTCTATCTTTGAATAATTAGATTTCATGAAAGTATTACCTGGTAAAACAACTTTAAATTGGTCAGAATGCAAATCTTATGAGGATATATTGTTTCATAAATCAGATGAGGGAATTGCGAGAATTGCAATTAATCGGCCTGAAAAAAGAAATGCATTTAGGCCACAAACTGTAGATGAACTCATTGACGCATTTGATATCGTAAGAAATGATGAAAATATTGGCGTAGTTCTCTTTACAGGTGCGGGACCTGATAAGAAAGGCATTTATTCTTTTTGCTCTGGAGGTGATCAGAGTGTAAGGGGTAAAAATGGATATAAAAATGATGAAGGGAAGCAGAGATTAAATGTACTTGAACTTCAAAGATTAATAAGAAGTTTGTCTAAAGTGGTAATTGCTTTAGTTCCTGGTTTTGCTATTGGAGGAGGGCAGGTACTTCACCTAATTTGTGATCTCAGTATCGCCTCTGAAAATGCAATATTTGGTCAAACAGGTCCAAGAGTTGGTAGTTTTGATGCCGGTTTTGGATCTAGTTATCTAGCAAGACTTGTTGGTCAAAGAAAAGCTAAAGAAATTTGGTTTTTATGTAGAAAATATAATTCCAAGGAAGCTCTTAAGATGGGCTTGATAAATGCAATTACAAAGATTGAAGAATTAGAAGCTGAGGGTGTAATCTGGGCAAGAGAGATTTTACGAAATAGTCCAACTGCTATTCGTATTCTTAAAGCTTCATTCAATGCAGAGAATGATGGGATTGCGGGTATTCAAGAATTATCTGGATACACAACTCAATTATTCTATTCGACTGAAGAAGCTCAAGAAGGTAGAGATGCCTTTCTTGAAAAGCGTCCACCAGACTTTTCTGACTATAAGTGGACACCCTAGTTTATTTTTCAAAAGAACTTTTTAAATAATTATCAATGAGAATCCTTCTTGCCGCTGCTGAATGTGCTCCAATGATCAAAGTTGGAGGTATGGGAGATGTGGTTGGTTCGTTACCTCCATCTTTGATAAAACTTGGTCACGATGTAAGGGTAATAATTCCAGGATATGGAAAATTGTGGAGTCTTTTGGAGGTACCTAGTGAACCAGTCTTTAGAGCAAATACAATGGGCACTGATTTCGCTGTATATGAAGCGAGACATCCCAATAATAATTATGTGATTTACCTAGTGGGTCATCCAACATTTGACTCTGACCAAATATACGGAGGTGAAAATGAGGACTGGCGCTTCACATTTTTTGCAAGTGCCACTGCTGAATTTGCCTGGAATTGTTGGAAACCTCAAGTTCTCCATTGCCATGATTGGCATACTGGCATGATTCCTGTGTGGATGCATCAGGACCCCGAAATTAGTACTGTCTTCACAATTCATAATTTAAAATACCAAGGTCCTTGGAGATGGAAACTAGAAAAAATGACTTGGTGTCCTTGGTATATGCATGGAGATCACACAATGGCTGCGGCAATGTTGTACGCAGATAGAGTAAATGCTGTTTCTCCGACTTATGCAGATGAAATTAAAACCAATGAATACGGGGAGAGCCTTGAAGGATTACTTAATTATATTTCAGGTAAATTAAGGGGAATTCTTAATGGCATAGATCTTGATGAATGGAATCCAGCAAAAGATCCAGTTTTGCCTGCAAAATTTAGTATTAAGAATTTAGAAAATAGGATAGAAAATAAGAAAATTTTGCAGAGAGAAATGGGTCTCGAAGTTAATCCTAAAAAATATCTTTTAGGTATGGTTAGTAGGTTAGTTGATCAGAAAGGGGTTGACTTACTTCTTCAAGTTTCAAGAAGACTTTTGGCATATACAGATTCACAAATAGTTGTTTTAGGTACTGGAGATAGGAATTTAGAATCAGGATTATGGCAACTTGCATTAGATTACCCAGGAAGATTTTCAGTATTTCTAACCTATGATGATTCTTTATCAAGACTTATATATGGTGGCTCTGATGCGTTTTTAATGCCAAGTAGATTCGAACCTTGTGGTATTAGCCAACTCCTTGCTATGAGGTATGGTTCTATCCCGATAGTAAGGCGAGTAGGAGGTTTAGTTGACACAGTTTTACCTCATGATCCAGAAAATAATAGTGGCACGGGTTTTTGCTTCGATCGCTTTGAACCTATAGATTTCTATACATCTTTAGTAAGGTCTTGGGAGGCCTTTAGGCATAAAGATAGTTGGGAATTATTGCAAAAAAGAGCGATGAGCCAAGAGTTTAGTTGGCAAAGGTCCGCACTCGAATACGAAATTATGTATAAAGATGTCTGTGGAATAAAAGAACCATCTCCAGATTTTGCTGAAGTTGAAAAGTTCTCTTACGGACAATCAGCTGATCCATCTTTAAAAAAAGTATGACTTATTATTTTAATGGAATTCTCTTTATCAGAATTAAACAATGTTTTGGGGGATATTAAAAATCTGAGTGACGGGAAAAGAGATTTTTTAAATTTTAAAAATATAAGTATTGATAGTAGAACTGTATTAAAAAATGATCTTTTTATAGCTATCAAGGGTAAAAATTTTGACGGACATACTTTTCTTCCAGAGGTTTTAAATAAAGGAGTAAAATCAGTAGTAATTAAAAAAGGGATGCAGAGATTACTTCCTAGTAATTTTCCTTATTGGGTTGTAAATGACACATTAGAGGCATTTCAAAAATTAGCGTTGCTAAAAAGAAAAAAATTAAATATCCCTTTAGTTGCGATTACTGGTTCAGTAGGAAAAACAACTACAAAAGAAATGATTGGTGAAGTTTTAAATAAACTTGGCAAAATTAAACTATCCAATGCAAATTTCAATAATGAGATTGGGGTTGGTCTTACTATTCTTGCAACAGATATAGATGATAAAGTTTTGGTTCTTGAAATGGGGATGAGAGGCCTTGGACAGATCGAAAATTTATCTAAATATAGTGAACCCGATATTGCAGTAATTACTAACATTGGGATGGCCCATATTGGATTATTAGGCTCGAAAAAAAACATTACTTTTGCAAAGTGTGAAATTAGTAAGTATTTAAATCCTGAAGGAGTAGTAATAATTCCAGCAAATGATCCATTCCTAGAAAAAACTTTAAAAGAATTTTGGAAAGGTAGAGTGATAAAAGTAAGACTATTAAATATAGAAAATCAAAAGGAAAATTTTAAGAAAAATGATGATTTGCGAGGATTTTATAATCCTTCTAATAAAACAATTTTAATTGAAGAAAATACCTTTGAAATTTCATTTGAGGGATTTCACAATGCTTCTAATTTCCTCTTTGCTTATGCAGTTGCTAAAGAGCTAGGCATTGATTTTGCAAGTTTTAATAAATTTGATTTTGTAAGTTTAGGTGGAAGGAATAAAATTCTTAAATCAGTAAAAACAATAATATATGATGAATCATATAATGCTTCCCCTGAGTCAGTAAAAGCATGTATTAAAAACCTGCTTGAAAAACCGAGAAATAAATTTTTCATATTTGGAAGTATGCAAGAATTGGGAAAAGAATCTGAAAAATATCACAAAGAAATATTTAACTTAATAAATAATTCAGATATAGAAAAATGTTTATTTATTTGTTATAAAGAAAATGAAAAAACCTACACCAATTATCTAAAAGATAAGAATAAATTCTTAGTCTTAAATAATATTAAAGATGTACCTCAAGAGATAAACAAATTTACAAAAAAAGGTGATTCTATTCTTATAAAAGGGAGCAGATGTTGGCAACTTGAAAAAATTATTGAATTAATTAACTAGATCAGGATTTTTTTTCCAATTCTCTATATTTACTTGCTTAGTTCTTGAGATCGCTAATGAGTTATCTTTAGAGTCTTTTGTGATCACTGAACCAGCACCTGTTGTTACTGATTCGCCTAAATTTATTGGCGCTACAAAAACTGTGTTTGCTCCAATACTGGAATTTTTGCCAATTTTTGTTTGATATTTTTTCTGTCCATCAAAATTAGCAGTAATAGTGCCTGCTCCAATATTTGTAGATCTTCCAATAATAGAATCACCAATATAACTTAAATGGTTTACTTTAGATTCTTCCTCTAGTTGACTATTTTTGATCTCAACAAAATTACCTATTTTGCTATGGGAAGATATTTTGGAATTAGGTCTTATATGACTATAAGGGCCAATTTTTATATAATCCATTATCTGAGAATCATAAACAGTAGAGTTTAAAATTTCACAATTTAATCCCACATTAGAATTCTCAATAAAAGTATTTGGACCGATAATGCAATGACTATTTATTTTTGTATTTCCTCTTATATGTGTATTAGCCTCTATGATTACATCCTTACCAATTTCAGCTTCTTCACTAATTGAACAACTTGCTTTATTTATAAAAGTTACACCATTAAGCATATGTTTTTCTTTAATTGAATTCTGAATACATTCCTCGCACTCTGATAGTTGAATTCTGTTATTAATTCCTTGAAACTCTCCATTATCCTCTACTTCGAGACTTAAGGAATTTTTGAGAAGAGATATTGTATCTGTTAAGTAAATCTCTTTTTGATTATTATTGCTTTGTAAGGTATTAATTACTTCTAACAAGTTACCCCAGTTAAAACAGTAAACACCTGCATTTATTAATGGATTTTCTCTTTCTAGATCATTGCAATCTTTTTCTTCAACAATTCTCTCTATAAAATCCCCCTTCAAAAAAACTCTGCCATATCCATAAGGTTTTGTTTTCTTTGTGGTAATTAAAGAAACATCAGCATTTTTTGAATCGTGTAGATACAAAAGTCTTTTTAGAGTACTAGGCCTAATAAGTGGCACATCGCCATTAAGTACCAAAAGTTTTCCTTCATGTTTTTTTACTTGTTTACAAAGTACCTGGATAGCATGACCGGTTCCTGATTGAGGTTCTTGAACTACAAAATGGATTTTTTTATCGTTTGGGATTGACTTTTGTACTTCTTTTGATTTGTGTCCAGTAATTACGAAAATTTTATCAGGTTTTAATTCGACACAAGAATTAATTACTCTTTGTAGAAGACTTTTGCCAGAAATTTTATGTAAAACTTTTGGCAATGAGCTTTTCATCCTAGTGCCTTTGCCTGCCGCTAATATCGCAACACTTAACATGTTTATTTGAAACCCTAATTTAAATCTAACTCTTAAAGGATAACTTCGTCATTCCCCACTTCTCTCTCCATTTATTTGTAGGTAATAGATTTGATAATAATTGCTCATCTAATCTTCTCTTGATTATATCTTCTTTACTTGAGTTTAAATCGTGATCTCTATATGGAATACTGGCTTTACTTAAGAGATGATCTTCTTCCATTAAAGATAATTTTTTAAAATTGAAATTAGGTTTCAATTTATTCTTGTCAAATTTTGATATTGCAACAGTTCCCTGACTCCAAATAGGGCTGTTTTTAAAACTTGGCTTAATAGTAAAAATTTCTAATCCAAGATTTCTTAAGGTTTTTCTTACTGCCGCTGATGAAGAATAAGTTATTAAATAACCCTGAGGATTAAGATTTTCTGTGACTTTAGATAAAAATTCAATTGTCCATACTTGTGGGCATTTTTGAGGAGAAAAACCATCTAAATAAATCAGATCGAATTTAATAGAGGCTGGAATAATGTTGATTTTTTCTCTAGCATCACCCCACAAAATACTGCATTTAAAAAATTGATCCTCAAAGTAATCTTTTCGATAAAGTGATTCAAATATTTTTTTGACTTTTGGATCCCATAATTTAAGGAAAGATTCGTTTCTAATTGAATATTCAAGAGGCTTTTTATCAATCTCCAATGCATACAAATTTAAATATGATTTTTGTTTAATTAATTCATCTAATAAAGAAGCGGAATTGTATCCTAGACCAAAACATATATCCAAAACATTAAGAGATCTGCCTTTGAATCTTTGCAAATTAGAAGTAGCTGTGAACTTTGATTTTGTTTCCTCCAATGCGCCCAATAAACTATGGAAGTTCTCCTGAAAAAAAACACTTCTTAAAGAGTAACTACCATCTTTAGTTAAAACTTCTATTAATTCAGACAAAAACTTTTTTTGTGCTAATTAGTTAGTTTAGCCAGCTCTTCCCAAAAAGTGGGATACGAGACGCTAGCAGCATGAGCTCCCATGATTTTTGAGGTACCTTTAGCAAGAAGTGAAGCAATAGCAAGACTCATTGCTACTCTATGATCTGTCTCACTATCTACCTCCGCAGAATGAAATTTTGATTGCCCATTAATAATTAACCCATCCTCTTTTTCTGTTATTTCAGCGCCGAATTTTTTTAACTGTCGTGCCATAACCTTTAATCGATCTGTCTCCTTAACTCTTAATTCTTGTGCATCCTTAATTTCAGAAATTCCATTACAAAAACATGCAGCCACAGTAAGGATAGGAATTTCATCTATAAGTTTTGGGAGAATATCTCCTTCAATAGTGAATGATCTTAAATTATTTGAAGTCTTTACTTTAAGAGATCCAATTGGCTCACCTGCGATAGTAGATTTATCTAAAATCTCATAATCACACCCCATTGAATCCATTACATTCAAAATCCCTGTTCTAGTGGGATTTAATCCGACATTCTGAATTAAAACCTCTGAATTTGGAACAATAGATGCAGCAATCATCCAAAAAGAAGCAGAGCTTATGTCTCCAGGGATCAATATTCTCTGACCAATTAAGTTGCTTCCTGACTTAATAACTACATTCCTTCCTAATTCTCCTCTGATACTGATGTCTGCTCCAAATGCTTTTAGCATTCTTTCAGTATGATCTCTCGATGATGCTGGTTCAATTACAGAAGTAGTCCCAGAAGCATTGAGGCCTGCCAATAATATTGCCGATTTCACTTGAGCACTTGCCACTGGAGTTCCAATAACACATCCCTTAAGTTTTTTTCCATCAATTGAAATTGGAGCTTTGTTACCGCCTTCCCTTCCATAAATTTTGCCACCCATCAAAGATAACGGTTTGCCAACTCTTCGCATTGGCCTTTCGTTAAGCGAAGCGTCCCCGTTTAAGATGAAATTCTTACCTTCTTGTGAGGCTAATAAACCCATTAATAACCTCATAGTGGTTCCTGAATTTCCACAATTGAGAATTTCTTTTGGCTCTTTTAATCCATCAAGACCCAATCCTGAAATTGTAAAAGGCTCATTTTTTTTTATTTCTGGTATGTTTACACCTAACTTTCTTAGACAATCAGCAGTTGAAAGTGGATCTTCAGAATGTAAGAACCCCTCAATGGTCGTCTCACCCTTGGCAATACTTCCAATTATTAGAGCTCTATGAGAAATAGATTTATCTCCAGGCACATTTACTTTTCCTTTTAAATTAACTCCACCTTTTATTGTGCGGATATTATTCATTTGCAAATTAATTACTTGATAAGATTTCTGTAAAAACAAATTAGTTTTATATTATCAATAAGTTTGTTTTTAAAAAAAAAATAATCAAATTAAGTAACTGTTTTCTATAATAAATTCAGAAAAAGGACTTGATTATTAATCTTACTTATTATCACGTTGCAAAGGATGTTCCTGAAAATAGTCCAGACATCGCAGTGGTCATTGATGTTTTACGAGCTACAACCACAATTTCTTGGGCTTTAAAAAATGGAGCTGATTCAATACAAGTTTTTGCAGATTTAGATTTATTAAAAGAATCGGCAATTAAGTGGCAAGCTGAAAAAAGACTAATGCTTGGAGAGAGAGGCGGAAAGAAAATTGAGGGCTTTGATTTAGGAAATTCTCCTTTATCAGTTACAAAAAAAGTTGTTCATGGTAAAAGACTATTTATGAGTACGACTAATGGAACTAAATCATTGCAAAAAGTTCAAAATGCTAAGCATTTATTTGCTATGGGTCTCCCAAACAGGAAAGCAGTTGCCGAAAAAATCATTTCATTAAAAAGTGAAAACGTTTTAATACTTGGTAGTGGTTGGGAAGGTTCTTATTCACTTGAGGATTCTTTAGCTGCTGGTGCTTTGGCTTCATACCTAAAACAGAACTGTGATTTCGAAATTAATATTATTAATGATGAATTACAATCTGCTTTGGCACTTTGGGATGTCTGGAAAAATGATATTTTGAAATGTTTAAAAACAGCAACCCATGGCAAAAGATTGACAAGTCTTGGAGATTATGAGGATGATTTTAAATGTTGCTCTGAACTTGATTGCTTAGATATTGTTCCAGCTCAAGTTGAAAGAGGTGTGATTCGTGCCTCATGATTTACGAATTGTTTCATTAGGAGTAAAGTCTTGACTGATTTTTTGGTAGCTGCATTGCAAATTACGAGTACTTCAAATGTTGAAGAAAATTTTACTGAAGCAGAAGAACAGATTGAATTAGCTGCTAGAAGAGGTGCTGAGTTAATAGGATTGCCTGAGAATTTTGCTTTTTTAGGAGGAGATGATGAAAAACTTAGATTAGCTTCTGAATTGTCAGAGAAGTGTACAAATTTCCTAAAAACTATGTCACAAAGATATCAAGTATTTCTTTTGGGAGGAGGGTATCCTGTCCCTGCTGGTGATGATAGTCATACTTTTAATAGGTCAGCCTTATTTGGGAAAGATGGACAGATTTTGGCAAAATACGACAAGATTCATTTGTTTGATGTTGATTTGCCAGATGGAAATCTATACAAGGAATCATCCACTATTTTATCTGGAGCAGAGTATCCACCTGTTGTAGATGTCCCAGGTTTATGCAAAATAGGATTATCGATTTGTTACGACGTTAGATTTCCTGAACTCTATAGATATTTGTCTTCCAATGGTGCTGAGCTAATTATGATTCCCGCAGCTTTTACAGCATTCACTGGAAAAGATCATTGGCAAATCCTATTACAAGCAAGAGCAATTGAGAATACAGCATATGTAGTCGCTCCAGCTCAAACTGGTATTCATTATGGAAGAAGGCAAAGTCATGGGCATGCAATGGTAATTGACCCTTGGGGTACGGTTTTATCTGATGCCGGAAAAACTCAGGGAGCTGCAATAGCTCCTGCTGATAAAGAAAGAGTGAAGAAAATTAGGGAGCAAATGCCAAGCCTTAAACATAGAAAAAACAAATTGTTTTCAAACTAATGATAAAGTTTTTAGATAATAAACTTTTTCGTTATTTATCTGTTTTTTTATTTTTAAATTCTTCAATCCTCCCAGTTAAATCTTCAAGTGCTCTTGCGGCATGGGCTATAAATACAAATGGGGTTTTAGAATTAAGAACTAAATCAAATACAAATTTAAAAGCATACTTTCAGAAGGCTAACCAAATATCGGGAGATAGATTCTGGGTAGATTTTCCAGGAGAATTAAAAAATCCCAGAACTATAAAAGGTAATGGCCCAATAAAAGAAATTAGATTAGGTAAACCAAATAGGGGTAAAACAAGACTAGTAATTGAATTTAAGGAAGAGACTTATTTGAAACCTTTGACTTGGCAAATGGTTGGCTTAGATCAAAATAGATGGAGAATTAAACTATTTAACTCAAAATATTCATTTAAAAAGATTGGTGAAGGTTTAGTTGAAAAGAAAAGAAGAAATATCAAAGAAAATCAAAGTGTAATTCATAAGAAGAAAAACAATTATGGTTACTTGAAACTACCAGAGGTAAAACGAAACAAGTTTGAGGTTGTAATCGATCCAGGGCATGGAGGACCTGATCCAGGAGCGATAGGTATAGGTGGTATTAGAGAAACAGATGTTGTCTTAGAGGTTTCAAAAAAAGTTAAAAAATTACTTTCTGAAAAAGGTGTCAAAGTAAGGTTGACTAGAATAAATGAAGTTGATTTGGATTTGCCTCCAAGAGTTTCCATTGCTAATAATACGGATGCAGATATTTTTGTAAGTATTCATGCAAATGCCTCAAGAGGTAAAAGAAGAGACATCAATGGATTAGAAACCTTTTATTACAGAGGGTGGAGAGGAAGATTACTTGCGAAAAGAATTCAAAAACAAATTTTAAGAGTTTCCCCTGGTAGTCCTGATCGAGGAGTTAAACAAGGTCGATTTTATGTAATTAAAAATACTAGGATGCCTGCAGTCCTTGTAGAAATTGGATTTTTAACGGGAAGATTAGATGCAAGAAGATTAGAAAAAATAAGCCATCGAAAAAGATTAGCCTATGCAATTGCAAAAGGCATCCTGGAATATCTAGATAAAGTAGGGTGAAACTTAAAATAGGTATATTTGATAGTGGAATAGGTGGTTTTACTATCCTTAATTCTTTACTAAAAACTCGTAAAGATGTAGAAGTTTTTTATTTGGCGGATACAGAAAGAATACCTTTTGGGAACAAAAATTCTAAAGAGATTAGATTAATTGCAAAGGAGATTTGTACTTTTTTTGTTGATAAGAATTTAGATGCACTTTTAGTTGCTTGTAATACTACAAATGCATGTGCACTTGATATTCTAGAGGATAAGCTAAAGGTCCCCTGTTTTGATCTTATAAACTCAGTATCGGATATAATAGATAAACAAATAGTGGGTGTCCTGGCAACACAAACAACTGTTCGATCATCGTATTACAAGAAAGCTATAAATACTAAAAAAGAGAATACGAAAATATTTCAGCAAGAATGTCCAGAATTTGTATCAGAAATTGAAAAAGAAAAATTAAATCACGATAAGTTAAATAGTCTATCAGACTTATACTTAAGACCACTAATAAACAAAAATATTGAAGAATTAATACTTGGATGTAGTCACTATCCTTTAATTTATGACTTTTTAAGAAAAAAATTAGATTCAAATATAAAAATTATTGATCCATCGATAGCATTAATAAAAAAATTTAATGAATCTTTTAATATTCCAGAAACTGACCGCTATGAGTGTATTTCTTTCGAAAATGTAAAATTTTTTGTTACTTCAGAAATAGATGAGTTTTCCAAAAAAGTAAAATTTTGGCTTGGAATTAATAAAGAAATTAGGTTGGTTAACCTCCGAAGTAATGTTTGATTCCTTAAGATATAAAGGAGGTCAATCATGAATACAGTAACAGAGCTACTACAACCAGTTGAAAATGATCTTGATGATCTTATTTTAGAACTGAAAAATCTAATAGGAGCTGGTCACCCAATCCTTCAAGCCGCAGCAGAACATCTTTTTAGTGCTGGTGGGAAAAGGTTGAGACCTGGAATAGTTTTATTGATTTCAAAAGCCATATCTCCTGAATTTTGCTTGACAACCAAACATAAAAGGCTTGCTGAAATAACTGAGATGATTCATACAGCCTCATTAGTCCATGATGATGTTGTTGATGAGGCGTCTACAAGAAGAGGTGTTGATACAGTTCATAGTAGATTTAATACGAGAGTTGCTGTTTTGGCGGGAGATTTTTTATTCGCTCAAGCAAGTTGGCACCTAGCAAATCTTGACAATGTAAATGTAGTTAAATTGCTTAGTAGAGTAATAATGGATCTAGCAGAGGGTGAAATTAAACAAAATTTAAATAGATTTGATTCAGCTCAATCTTTTTCCAAATACATCAATAAAAGTTATTGTAAGACAGCATCACTAATAGCCAATAGTTGCAAAGCAGCTGGAGTTTTGAGTGGGATTAATGACGAAAACTTAACCTCGTTGTACGATTTTGGCAAAAATATTGGTTTGGCCTTCCAAGTTGTAGATGACATTCTTGACTTTACTGGAAATGATAAACAACTTGGAAAACCTGCTGTAAGCGATCTTGCTAGTGGTTATCTTACCGCCCCAGTTTTATATGCACTAGAAGAAAATAAACAATTGTCAGTTCTTATAAATAGAGAACTTGCTGAAAAAGATGATTTAGATGATGCACTTAATATCATCATGAACTCTAAAGCTATTGAAAGTTCAAGGAAACTAGCTGAAGATTTTGCAATGCTTTCTAAAGAAGCTATAGTCTGGCTTCCTGATTCAGAATATAAAAGAGCTTTAATGGCTCTTCCAGAATTTGTCCTAAGCCGTATTTTTTAAATCTATATAGAAATAAAATTTTGAGCTAAATTAATATTAAAATTTTTGAAAACCCTAATTTTTTCGACTAAATTTATTAAGCATAGATTTATTTAATGTCATTAGATAAAAAAAATTCAATCAATAACATACTTGAAGAAAAGAGAATTTTCCATCCATCAAAAAAATTTGCAGAAAACTCAAATATTAGTTCTCAAGAAGAATTACTTAGTCTAAAAAAACAAGCATCAGATAATCCTATTCAATTTTGGGAATCTTTTGCAAAATCCGAATTAGATTGGTTTGAGCCATTTCAAACTGTACTAGATAACGAAAATGCGCCCTTTTTCGAATGGTTCAAAGAAGGGAAACTCAATATTACACATAACTGCTTAGATAGACACATTAAGAGAGGGCTTGGAGGAAAGACTGCACTTATATGGGAAGGCGAACCCGGAGATAGCAAAAAATATACTTTCGAAGAACTTCTAAAAGAGGTATGTAAAGCAGCAAATGCATTAAAAGCAATTGGTGTAAAAAAAGGAGATTTGGTATGTATTTATATGCCGATGATTCCAGAGGCGATGTTTGCGATGTTAGCATGTGCAAGAATTGGCGCGCCTCATTCAGTTGTCTTTGGAGGATTTTCTTCAGAAGCTTTAAAAGATAGGTTAATTGATGGAAACGCCAGATTTGTTGTTACTGCTGATGGTGGCTTTAGAAAAGATAAGGTAATTGAACTTAAGAAAGCAGTTGATGAGGCCATTGAAAGTGGGGCAGATAAAGTTGTTGAAAAAGTAGTTGTTGTTCAACGAACAAAAAAAAATATTTCGATGGTTAATGATAGAGATTTATGGTGGCACGAATTATTAAAAGATCAAAAAGATCAGTGTGAACCAGAAGTAATGAATAGCGAGGATAGACTTTTTATTCTCTATACTTCAGGCTCTACTGGAAAGCCCAAGGGCGTAGTGCACACAACAGGTGGTTACAATCTTTGGTCCCATTTAACATTTAAATGGATTTTTGATTTGAAAGATGACGACATTTACTGGTGTACTGCTGATGTTGGTTGGATTACAGGCCATAGTTATATAGTTTATGGGCCATTATCTAATGGTGCTACAACTTTGATGTTTGAGGGAGTGCCAAGACCCTCAAATTTAGGCGCTTTTTGGGAAATTGTTCAAAAATATAAGGTTTCTATTTTTTATACTGCACCAACTGCAATAAGAGCATTTATGAAGTCTGGACGTGAAATCCCTGATAAATATAATCTTGAGAGTCTTAGACTCTTGGGCACAGTTGGAGAACCAATTAATCCTGAAGCATGGATATGGTACAAAGATGTTATTGGTAAAAATAAATGTCCTATTGTTGATACTTGGTGGCAAACTGAGACTGGTGGTGTGATGATAAGTCCCTTGCCGGGAGTCGTTGCTACAAAACCAGGTTCAGCTACTTTACCTCTGCCAGGAATTGAAGTTGAAATCGTTGATAAGAATGGGAATAAGGTTAAAGAGAATGAGGGTGGCTATTTAATTATTAAGAAACCATGGCCAGGAATGATGAGAACAATCCACGGAAACTCAGAGAGATATTTGGAGAGTTATTGGGAATATATGTCCTTTAAAGGAGAAAAAAATGTTTATTTTGCTGGAGATGGAGCACGTATTGATGAGGATGGATATATATGGATTATGGGAAGAGTTGATGATGTTATAAGTGTTTCAGGACATCGGTTAGGAACAATGGAAATAGAATCTGCTTTGGTAAGTCATAAATCAGTTGCAGAGTCTGCAGTCGTTGGCAAAAAAGATGATTTAAAAGGTGAAGTTATAGTTGCTTTTGTATCTTTAGAGAAAGACGTGAAAGGTTCTTCAGAATTAGTAGAGAATCTAAAGAAACATGTTGTTAATGAAATTGGAATTATCGCAAAACCTGAAAAAATTATAATTTCTGATTCTCTTCCGAAAACACGTAGTGGAAAAATTATGAGGAGAATTTTGAGATCTTTGGCTGCTGGAGAAAAAATTAGTGGGGATATAAGCACTCTCGAAGATAGTTCTGTTTTGGAAAAATTGAAAGAATTATCCTAATTAAGATTCATCAATTAAATTAGAAATTTTTTTTATAGTATTTCTTTTGAATTCATCATCTGCCCAGTCTCCCAAAAAATTTTCTCTTAGTCCTGCGCTTGCAATTATGGTATGTGTACCTTTTAGCATTATCCCCTTGGAATTATCTTCTTTTCTTGCTTTTAGACAAGAAAATAATTTATCTGTTTGATCTAATTCGTCTGAGTTGAATTTTATTAGGAAGTTATTTTTTTGACTATATGTTTTTTCAATTAATAGCAAAGTTCTTTCGGGACTTGGGCTAAATTCACTGTTAAATTCTAATTTTTGAGAAATTTGTTTTAATAATGGAATTGATTTGTTAGCACTAAAATTATTAAAACTAATAGATATGAATTTTTCGCAATTTCTTCCGCCATCAGGAGAAATTAAATGAAGTTTGCAGCCTAGGCTATGACCAATTCTTATTGAAGGAATTGATGCTCCTATTCTCTTGGATAAAGATATTCGGCAATTCTTAAAATCTTTCCATGCTTTGATAGCAAGTTGTTGGTGATCAAATTGTGGTGTGTATTTATATGCATGTACTGCATAATTTTTATTAATTAAACTCTCTATGAATCTTCTATAAGTTAAATCTGGCTTAGAAGCTAAATAACTTCCACCAATAAATTCAACAATTTTTTTTGGATTTGAAGGCCAATAACAGAAATTGTTATATCGAAATTTTGTAAAAGTCATCTTTCATAAACAAAAATGTTTCAAAAATTATTTTCTAGACTGTTTTTTAATTTATATTAATTTAAAAGAAATATTTATAAAATGCGTCAAGATAAATGAAAGTATTTTGAGTTAATTGGAACTATTTAACAAAAAAGAATTAGATCAATTGGATTTTCTTCATGATAAAATTAATACCAATCCCTCCGAAGAGAGAGTAACGAATAAAAATAAAAAAATTGAAAAAGTTTTAATTCTTGATACTGAAACAACAGGTTTAGACGAAAATAAAGATGAAGTGATAGAAATAGGTTGTATTTTATTTGATGTATCTTTTAAATGTGTACTTTCACAAGTTTCTTTTTTATTTCCAGTTAATAATAATGAAGCCGAACATGTAAATGGTATAGCTGCAGAAGTAACTAATATCTCTCAACCATGGGAAGATGGATTGAATTTCTTTCTAAAACTTGTTGATTCTTCAGATTTCATCGTTGCTCATAATGTGGAGTTTGATAAGAAATGGTTTGGAAAAGGAAGATTGCCTAAGCTTAATAAGAAATGGATATGTAGTTTAGAGGATATTAATTGGTCTTTTCAAAAATCACTAAAAACAAGACCTTCAGTAACTGATCTAGCCTTATCTTTTTCAATACCAGTTTGGAATTTACATAGAGCTTTATCTGATTGCTTTTATATATCTGAGGTCTTCAAAAAATGCGACAACTTAGAGGAACTTTTACTTAAAGCTACTGAACCGAAGTTTTTATACAAGGCTTTGGTTAGTTATGAAGATAGGTCTTTAGCTAAAAATGCTGGGTTCAGATGGAATAGTCCTGTACAAGGAGCTTGGTCAAGAAAATTAACTACTGATGAGGCAAAAAATCTTGATTTTAGAGTTGAGATTTTGAATTAATATTTATTTAATTTTTGACTAAGAAAATATTTAGTGCATCTTACAAGGCATCCATTTATTTCCCATTTTATGTGCTCCAATACATCCGTATTTTGAAGCAGCCTTTTCAGCTTCTTGTTTAGTGTTAAATAGATCTGACATCATATTTTCCTTATTTGAATTTGAAATTTGTTTGGAATGATTATGATGATTTTCATGAGAATTAGGTGAATACTCCCATATCCCCATAGTAGTAACACCGGCAGAGATAATTCCCATCCCAACTACTGATAAATTGACTATTCCCATTGCGACTGCACCAAAAGAAAATACACCCATTGGGACTACCCCTATACTTATTACTCCCATTGGCACTATTCCTATTGAAACTATACCAAGGGGTGCTATTCCAAAAGCAATTTTTTTTGGTTTTGTACCGCAATGTTGATTCTCTTTACTTTTATTAATTCCCAATAGTTTTTCTAAATGTTAAATTAAAATTGTCTCACAAAATAACCAATCAAAGATTAATTTCTAGATGAATTAAAAATTTTGAATTATTTTTTAGAACTTTGAATAACTTAAAAAACCTAAGAGGAACAGTAGACCTATTTCCTGATCAATTAATAAAGTGGCAAAACGTTGAAAAAATTTTATTAGAGCAGCTTTCTAGAGCATCCATCAAAGAAATAAGAACACCAATATTGGAAATGACCGAATTATTTATAAGAGGAATTGGTGAAGGAACAGATGTTGTCAGTAAGGAAATGTATACATTTCTTGATAGGGGGGAGAGATCTTGCACTCTAAGACCTGAAGGAACAGCCTCAGTCGCACGAGCGTTAATACAAAACGGAATATCTTCTAATCCTCTTCAAAAACTTTGGTACATGGGTCCTATGTTTCGATATGAAAGACCTCAAGCAGGCAGGCAAAGACAGTTTCATCAATTAGGTGTTGAGTTTATAGGACATGATTCAGTTAGAAGTGATGTTGAAATTATTGCTTTAGCTTGGGATATATTAGGCAAATTAGGAATAAAAGAACTCAATCTTGAAATAAATACGTTAGGTGATAGTAATGACAGATCAAATTTTCAAAAATCTTTTTTAAAATGGTTAGAAACAAATAAAGATTCTCTAGATTTAGATTCTCAGAATAGAATTTCTAAAAACCCTTTGAGGATTTTGGACTCAAAGAATATTCAAACTAAAAAAGTTCTTGAAAATGCACCAAGATTATTTAATTTTTTATCTGAAAAAAGTCATAACAGATATTTAGACTTAAAAAGACAATTAGAGGTTTTAAAAATACCTTATATAGAAAATTTTAATCTTGTAAGAGGTTTAGATTACTACACTCATACAGCTTTTGAAATTACCAGTGGGGCTTTGGGCTCCCAAGCTACAGTTTGCGGAGGAGGGAGATACGACGATTTAATAAAACAAATGGGAGGGCCAAACACTCCTGCAATTGGTTTCGCTATTGGTTTAGAAAGATTAATTTTACTCGCAGGGAAAGAGCTTGAAATTCCAAGAAATACTGATATCTATATCATTAATCAAGGCTTAGTTGCTGAATCATTAGCAATGGATTTATCTAGAAAATTAAGAAATTACGATTTGTTAGTTGAGTTAGATTTAAGCGGAGCCTCATTCTCTAAGCAATTTAAAAAGGCAAATAAACTTAAATCTAAAAGCATAATTGTTATTGGTGATGATGAGGCAGTTAATGGGGAATTTATTATAAGGCTCTTTGATCAATCAGGTAATGGAAATGAAGAGGAGGTTATATCTTTTGAGAATGATATTAAATTAGAAAATTGGATAAACAATAACTTACTTGTAAAGTGATGTTCTTGAAGATAGTGATAATTTTTCTTTTTATAATTATTTTTTTCAATTTAAGGAATTTTCTTAAATTAAATAGAAAACAAAAAATTTTTAATTCTAAAAAAATAACAACTTTCAATAAAAAGAATCTTAATAATTGGATGAATTTAACTAAAAAAGAAAGATATAACTTAACAAAACAAGATTCTCTTAACTACATGGAAAAAAGAAAACTTTTATTAGACGAAATTAGAAATGAATATAAGAAAATATCTAGAAAAAATTCTGAGAGGAACATTAAGAAAAAATAATTATGGAAAATTACTGGACTTCTAATAAACCAATAAATGGATTAAGACATTTTGTTTTAGTAAATGAGACTAAAGAAAAAGGAAACATTAGTTTTTTTATGGTTTCTGTCCTTGATTCTGAAATTAACTTAAAAACTACTTATGAAGAATTAATAAATAGTGGAAATTGGCAGAAGGGTTGGATCAATCTTTCAAAGCATCAATCGATTACAGAAGAATACCTTAACTATAAATCCATCAATAAAGGAAAGGTTATCGATGAGATATTCATTAATGAAGATTCTTTATTTAATATTTCTTAATTTGATATAAATCTTTCAAATCTCTTTTCTTTGTAAATACTAGGTTTTTTGTGACTTAATAATTATTTAAAAGTTTTACCCCTTTCAAAAAAATAAAATTAACGTTATCAAGGATTAATTATATTTACTTAATTCAATGTTAGGGGATATGTGGAGCTCATCTGAGTTGACCTCTGAAAAACTTGGAATAACTGAAATTAAACTTTCTTTTTTACGTGAAAATGGAATACTCAAGCCTGGAATTCATTGGAAAAGCTCTCCACTCGGTCAGAAAAAACCTTGGAAACCCAAAGCGCTTTACAATGTAAAAATGTGCAGAGAAATAATTAATAAATATTATTCTGAAGAAAACTACAATATCGCAGCATAAAAAATGATAATATCTTAATTAACTTGGAAAAATATATAAATATTCATTCGATAAGATTCTCATCCTTACACTCAATAAGAGTGTTTTGCAAAGTTGGATATAAGTTAATCATATTGATATATTGTTTCGATTTTCTGTAAGATTTTGCAGCCTTTTTGTAATGAACTTCAGATTTCATTTCTAGTGAAAATTTTCTAGAAGACTCTTGAGAAGTAGTCATAATATTAGATGTCTTATCCCATATTTAATAATTGTTTGAAAATGAGGCAATAACCACCATGGTGTAATGAAACAAAACATCGTTTAATGTCAGCAAAATGAAATTTATTTGACTTGTTTGAATTTAAAAATACTGGTTTATTTGATAGAACTTATATCTCTGAGAATAATTTTTCTTCATTAAATCTACCTTTTTTAATCTTGTCTTGCCCTACGAATAATTTTTGTTTAGTAATAGTTAGGATTAATAACCTTTACAATTTTGTTATGAATTCAACTGTTTGGTGAAATATAAAGTATTCTCAAAACGTTTAAGCTAATCAATTCCTAAATGCAAACCTATGGAAATCCAGATACTACCTATGGATGGTGGGCTGGTAATTCAGGTGTAGCAAATCGCTCAGGAAAATTCATTGCTGCTCATGTAGCTCATGCAGGATTAATTGTTTTCTGGGCGGGTGCATTCACCCTTTTTGAACTTTCACGATTTGACCCAAGCGTCCCAATGGGGCATCAACCTCTAATCGTTCTTCCTCACTTAGCAACTCTTGGAATAGGGTTTGATGCTAATGGTGTTGCGATGGGAGATACTAAACCTGTTCTAGCTATAGCAATAGTTCACTTAGTTTCTTCTATGGTTTTAGCAGCCGGAGGACTTTTACATTCTTTACTTCTTCCTGGAAATCTAGAAGATTCTGATGTAGCAAGAGCTAGAAAATTCAATATTGAATGGGATAATCCAGACAAATTGACATTTATTCTTGGTCACCATCTAATTATTCTTGGTTTCGCAGTTATTGCTTTTGTCGAATGGGCAAGAGTGCATGGAATTTATGATCCAGCTATTGGTTCTGTAAGACAGGTTGAGTATGAATTAAATTTGGCCAAAATTTGGAATCACCAAACAGACTTTTTGACTATTGATAGCCTTGAAGAAGTAATGGGAGGTCATGCTTTCCTTGCTTTCGTTGAGATCACTGGTGGTGCTTGGCATATTGCTACTAAGCAAGTTGGTGAATATACCAAATTCAAAGGCAAAGGACTTCTCTCTGCAGAGGCTGTTCTCTCATGGTCACTAGCTGGAATAGGCTGGATGGCTATTATTGCGGCTTTCTGGAGTGCAGCTAACACAACAGTTTATCCAACTGAATTCTTTGGTGAACCACTTGAATTGAAGTTTAGTATTTCTCCTTATTGGGTAGATACTGTTGATCTTCCTGATGGTGAGTACACTTCAAGGGCATGGTTAGCTAATGTTCATTACTATTTTGGATTCTTCTTTATTCAAGGTCATCTATGGCACGCTTTAAGAGCACTAGGCTTTGATTTCAAGAGAGTAACAAATGCTATCAGTAATATTGATAGTGCAACAGTTACTCTTAAAGATTAATTTCAAAATTTTCTTACCAATATCAAAAGGCTCCTCTTATCGGAGCCTTTTTTATTTGAAAAATTTTGTTTATTAATTTAGATTTAGAATTATATGTTTTTGAAATCATTGAATATTTTTTCGATACAGAATAAAGATATTTTTTCAAATTCTCTATTGATAAGTTTTTTTGGATTGTTAATTATATTTTTTTTATTGATTTTTGGAAGGAAATTTAAACTAGCTGTTCAACTCGAGAGATTTGGATTGCCGATAGCTGTCATATCAGGAATTTTAGGTATATCTATAGGTCCATTTGGTGCGATACACTTTTTACCAAAAGAAACAATAAATGTTTGGAGTAATTTTCCTACTCCTCTTTTATCATTAGTCTTCGCAACTTTAATGATGGGAAGACCTATACCCAATATAAATGGTTTAGTTAAACCGATTTTTAATCAATTTCTATTAGCTCTTTCACTAGGTTTCGGACAATTTTTTGTAGGCGGCCTTGTTGTTAAATATTTTCTGCCTCCATCTATGGACGCAAATCCTCTAATGGGTTGTTTAATAGAGGTAGGTTTTGAGGGCGGTCATGGAGCCGCATCAATAATCGGTGAAAGTTTTAATAAACTAGGTTTCCCAAATGGTTTAGATCTTGGTTTGGCTATGGCAACAATGGGTCTATTATCCTCTTCAATATTGGGTAGCATATTTATCTTTATTGGTAGAACTTTAGGCCTTTCAGATACTGAGGAAATTCTTGAACGAAAAGATACTTTAAATGAAAAAAATAAGATTAGAATTTTTGCAGATTTAAGAATTTTTATAATAAATCTTGGATTCTCTGGTTTGGCAATTTCTTTTGGTGTTTTGCTTCTTAAAT
>QCDG01000003.1 GCA_003280995.1 Prochlorococcus sp. AG-355-A09
TTAGAAAAAGATAATAATTCAAAAGAAATTACTATTTCAAAGAGTAGAGAAAAAGATATTCCAAAAGATCTTTTATTTTCAATTACAAGTTATCTAAAACAATTAAACATTTCAACTTCAAATTTAAGTAAAAAAAAATATATATTTGATGAGAGTGTCGATAATTTATTGCTTAATGAAAAAGATTTAGTAGATAAGATATTTCTTGATTTACAAAGTCACTTGATTTTATGCGAAAAAAATTCCGGAATATGGAGTGTTGAATATTTGAATGAAATTGTTTTTGGTCAAAAAAAACCCTATGACCTTAAAACTCTTAAAGAGGGTGTTCCGATCATGTGTACAAAAAATAATAATGAACTTGGTTTGTCAAATGGGGATATCGGAGTACTTATAGGTTTAAAAAATAAAAGAAAATATCTTTTTAGAAAATTTAATGATAATAACGAAGAAATTGTCGCATTGATTGATCCATCTAATTTAGAAAATGTTGTACCAGCAATAGCCATTACTATTCATAAATCTCAAGGAAGTGAATCTGAAAAAGTAAACATTTTGTGGTCCCAAAATTATAGAAGAAATCAATATGCTGTAAAAGAAAAAAAAGATAATCAAAATATCTTTTGCAGAGATAATTTTGAAAGAAGGTTATTTTATACTGCTGTTACAAGAGCGAAAAAATATTTAAATATATATTAATTAAATTAAATTTTATTTTTGAGAAATTAGTGATAACTTAACCCCGAGATGTTAGATTAATAATTCGGCTCTGTAAGGCTAATCAACAATTTAAGTCAATTGAGATATTTGTTGAATGCCTAATCAGAAGATTATTAGGCATTTAAAATGGTTTTAAAAAAAGATAGTAACTCTCTTGGGAGTGAGCAGGAAAATTCTCAGAATGAAGATTCTTACCTACTAGAGCTCAAGAACTTTGATACCAAAAAAGAAATTGAATCTCAACTATTGGAAGTATCTAAAGGCGATGATAATGAGAATGGCTTTCTCGATTTTGGGTTTAATAAATCGATAATAAACGCGTTAATAAATAAAGGATATAAAAATCCAACTCCCATCCAAAAAGCTGCAATTCCCGAACTAATGTTAGGCAGGGATTTACTAGGTCAAGCACAAACAGGGACAGGTAAGACTGCAGCTTTCGCATTACCATTAATAGAAAAACTTAAAGATAATAAAGAATTAAATGCCAAGGTTTTAGTTATGACTCCTACAAGAGAATTAGCAACTCAAGTGGCTGAATCTTTTAAAAGTTATAGTTCTGAATCTAGTAATTTTAAGACGGTTGCAATATATGGAGGCACCGACTATCGAAATCAAATTTCTGCATTAAAAAGAAAAGTTGACGTAGTAGTTGGGACCCCAGGCCGAATAATGGATCATATTAGGCAGGGGACTTTTAAAATTAAAGATATAAATTGTCTTGTTTTAGATGAGGCAGATGAAATGTTAAATATGGGTTTTCTTGAAGATATTGAATGGATAGTAGATCAACTTCCAGAAAATAAACAGATGGTATTGTTTTCAGCAACAATGCCTAATGAGATAAGAAACATAGCAAAAAAATATCTAAATGATCCTGCCGAAATATTAATCAAAAGTGTCAAAAAAGAAACTCAATTAATTTCGCAAAAATTTCTATATGTACAAAGGCATCATAAGTTAGATGCTTTAAAAAGAATACTAGAACTTAATAATGAGGGAGTAATTATTTTTGTTAGGACAAAACTACTTACTACTTCAATAGCTGAAGCTTTAGAGAATTCAGGTCACTCTGTTGCAGTACTTAATGGAGATATACCTCAAAATCAAAGAGAAAATACTGTAGATAGATTGAAAAAAGGATTTATTAATATCCTTGTTGCAACTGATGTCGCAGCTAGAGGATTAGATGTTGAGAGGATAAAACTTGTTGTTAATTACGATTTTCCTTTTGACAAGGAAACATACACTCATAGAATTGGAAGAACTGGAAGGGCAGGAAGATCAGGAGAAGCAATTTTATTTGTTAATCAAAGAGAAAAACATTTTCTGAGAAACTTAGAAAACTCAACAAGAACCAAGATTGAAGAAATTAATATACCAAGTAATAAAATAATAAATGAAAAAAGGATGGAGAAACTTATAGATAATGTTAATGAGAGTTCTTTAGCTAAAGATGAAAATGAAGAAAATAAAGCTTTAATTATTGATGTACTAGATAATTTAAAAGAAAAATTCTCTATGGATGACTCAAATATTGCAATGGCGGCGATTAATTTAGTAATAGGTAATAAATCATTTTTTGTTAATGACGATGATTCTTGGATTTATAAACAAAATAATACTGATCGAAATAGATCAAATAGAAATAGTAATAATCGTATGAGAAATTCAAATAGAAGGAATAATTATCAAAATGATTCTTTTGAAACCTATAAATTTAACTTTGGTAAATTTGATGGAGTTAGAGTTGCAAATATTATATCCTCAATCTGTAATTCAACAAATATAAATGGTAGATCCATAGGGAAGATACAGATTTTTAATGATTACAGTTTGGTAGATTTACCCAGAGATCTGCATAGAGAAACTAAAAATAAATTAAAAAAAATTAAAGTCAGAAACTAGTGATAGAGAATGAAAGCTAGCAAATATAATTTCTTTATTTTTGTGAATCTAATAATACTATTCAACTCCTTTAATAGTTATTATTTAGCTCAAACCAAACAAAATTCAATCATAAAATTATTTTGTCTTCAGAGTGTCAAAGAGGAGATGATGAATGCAGAAATGGTATATAGTAAAGAAATTGCGAATGAAACTTGTGATTGTTACTACGAAGAATTTATGCAAACTGCAAGTCATCAAGATGCAAAAACAAAATGTAAATTAGAAACTAAAGAAAATTTAAATCATAATAGAAAAATTTAATTATTATTTTATGAGGTCTAAGAAAAGTCAAAATCCAATAATTAGACTTTATTTAAATCTGATTGAGGAAAGAAGGTTACTATTTTTTGCTTTTATTAGTTCTATTATTAATAAAATATTAGATTTAGCTCCCCCTGTAATAATTGGTCTTGCAGTGGATATCGTTGTAAAGGAACAGAATTCATGGATTGCTGGTTTTGGAATAAAAGAAGTTCCAGCACAATTGATTTTTCTTGCATTTGCTTCAGGAATAGTTTGGTCTGGTGAATCCTCCTTTGAATATTTATATTCAATTTTATGGAGAAATTTGGCTCAGTTATCGCAACATAAATTAAGAATAAAAGCTTATGAGCATATCCAGGAATTAGATATGGATTTTTTTGAAAATGATAATACTGGAAGGTTATTATCTATTTTGAATGATGATATAAATCAACTCGAGAGATTTCTAGACCAAGGGGCAAATCAGATTATTCAGTTATTTATTACTGTCTTAATTATTGGGGGCACTATGATTTTTGTCGCTCCAAAAATCGCTTTATTTGCTTTCTTTCCTATCCCAATTATATTTTTAGGATCAATTAAATTTCAAAGGAAGCTTGCTCCAAAATACAGAGATGTTAGAAATAAAGCTGGACTGTTGGCATCAAGGCTTAATAATAATTTAAGTGGAATATTAACCATAAAAAGTTTTACTAAAGAAAAATGGGAATTAAATAGATTAAATAAAGAAAGTCTCGATTATCAAAGAAGTAATAAGGCTGCAATAAAATTATCTTCTGCTTTTATCCCTCTTATAAGATTTGCAATTTTATTTGCTTTTATAGCGATTCTATTAATTGGAGGTTTCCAAACTTGGAATAAGACACTTGATGTAGGTACTTATAGTTTTTTAGTGTTTATTACACAAAGACTATTATGGCCTTTAACTACTTTGGGGCATGTTTTAGATGATTTTCAGAGATCTATGGCTTCAATAGATAGAGTAATTGATCTCATAGATACGCCTATAAAAATAAAAGATGGAAAAATAAAAATTGAACCTAAAGATATCAAAGGAGAAATTATTTTTAATAATGTAAATTTTAATTATCCTGGACGAGATTTAACTTTAAAAAACATAAATTTCAAAATTGAAAAAAACTCTTCATTAGGAATTGTTGGTTTAACAGGTTCTGGGAAAAGTACAATAATAAAACTACTACTTAGAATTTATGATAGTAATAATGGGTCAATAACCTTGGATGGAGTTTCCACTAAAGAAATAAATTTGAGGGATTTAAGAAAGTGTATCTCTTTAGTAAGTCAAGAAACTTATTTATTTCATGGCACTGTACAAGAAAATATTGCTTATGGCTCAATCAACCCTAGTCTTAAAGATATTATTAAAGCTTCAAAGATTGCGGAAGCTCATAAATTTATTGAACAATTACCAGATGGTTATAAAACTATAGTGGGGGAAAGGGGACAAAGGCTCTCAGGCGGGCAACGTCAAAGAATTGCCTTGGCGAGAGCTGTTTTAAAGGATGCTCCAATATTAATATTAGATGAAGCTACAGCTTCAGTTGATAATGAAACAGAGGCTTTAATTCAAAAATCGTTATCTAAAATCACAAAAGAAAGAACAACTATAGTAATAGCTCATAGATTAAGCACTATAAAAAATGCTGATAATATTGTAGTTATTGATAAAGGTAAAATAGTTGAAAGCGGAAAACATGAAAAACTATTAGATCAGAACAAAATATATGCTGATTTGTGGAATGTTCAAGTAGGAATCTAGTATGAATTTCTAAACTATATTAAGAAGTTAAATGATTCAATTACGTTACTAAACATGCCGTCAATTTTATTCCACCTTTCTTCGTTTGTTCCTACAGCGAAAGTGTAAAGTGTTCCTCTATCAATTACGACAGTAGCTAATTCATGTCTGGCCTGTTCATTTAAATTTAATTCATACTCTAAATCATAGAAAATATGATTGGATGCCTCCCTCTTTTTGGCATTTATAAGTTTTACCTCTCTGCCTGAACCTTCGGGAGCAATGACTTTATCAATTAATGTTTGACCTACTTCACTTGGGCTTCCTAATTGCTCTAATTGAACATCTTTATTGACATCAGAAATAACTAAACTTAAGGTCTCATTACTATTTATTAAATCATGATAAATAATTTCAGGTCCTCCATCGACTTTTACTCTAGTCCAACCTGTTGGATACAAAAAGGCATATCTACCATCAGGACTTTGATAAGCTTCTAATCCCGCATTCAGTCCGCCACTACAAGCACTCAGTGTTAAGCACAAAAAAACCAAAAATATATATTTGAAAGGGTTAAATTTAATATTTTTCATTTTGTTTGAAATTACTAACTAAAAACATAATAAGACATTAAAAGCAAACAATTATGGCAATTCGGAATTTTGCGTCTAAATTATCTCTAGAAATAGTTTAATTTTGATTACTTATACCAAACCACTTTCAAAATTAATCGGTCATTTTGAGAAATTCCCAGGGATTGGTCCAAGAACAGCGCAAAGATTAGCCCTGTTTATTTTAAAACAACCTGAAAGTACAATAAGAGATTTTTCAAAGGCTTTGTTAGAAGCACATAGGAATGTTGGTCGTTGCAAAAAATGTTTCAATTTGACTTCAGAAAATGAATGTGAAATTTGTAGAAATACTGAAAGAAATCAAAAACTAATTTGTGTAGTAGCAGAAACTAAAGATTTGCTTGCTTTGGAGCGCGCCAGAGAATTTAAAGGTGTTTACCATGTTATTGGTGGTTTAATATCCCCAATGGATTCTGTTGGCCCCGAACTCTTAGAAATAAGAAGCTTGGTAGAAAGAGTTAGCAAGTCTGAAATAGATGAGATCATATTGGCATTGACCCCCAGTGTTGAGGGAGATACAACAAGTCTTTATATTGGAAAATTATTAGCCCCTTTTACTAAAGTTACGAGGATTGCATATGGGCTCCCAATGGGCAGTGAACTTGAATATGTTGATGAAGTTACACTTGCAAGGGCCTTAGAAGGTAGAACAAAACTAAATTAGACAATGAGAGACAATAATCTAATCAAGAAAGAAAAAATCTTAAGACTTCCCTCTTGGATTAAATTTCCAATTAGTAAAGCTTCAGAATTCGAAAAAATACAAACACTCATCAAAAAATCTAATATTCATACTATTTGTGAAGAAGCAAGATGTCCAAATAGAGCAGAATGTTATGCCTCTGGAACAGCCACTTTCTTACTGGGTGGATCGATATGTTCTCGTTCTTGTGCTTTTTGTCAGGTAAATAAAGGTAGACCTAGTTCTGTCAATTTTGATGAATGTACTCAAGTCGCTGAAGCAGTGAAAGTACTAAATTTGAAATATGTTGTTTTGACATCTGTAGCTAGAGACGATCTCCCTGATCATGGTGCAAATTTATTTATATCTACAATTGATGAGATTAGAAAAATTGATTCAACAATAAAAATAGAGGTTTTAACTCCTGATTTATGGGGTGGGGGCAAAAATTTTGATGAAACTAATAACCTACAGACTGAGAGATTGAAGATGATTTTAGAAAAAGATCCAATATGTTTTAATCATAATCTTGAAACTGTTGAAAGGCTGCAAAAAGAAGTTAGGAGAGGTGCAAACTATAAAAAATCTCTTAGTTTACTAAAAAAGGCAAAAGATATCGCTCCTCATATTCAAACTAAATCAGGTATTATGTTAGGCCTTGGGGAAACATTGGATGAAATAAAAAATACAATTTATGATCTTAAAAAAATAGATTGTGATCAAATTACAATCGGCCAATATTTAAGGCCCTCATTCAATCATTTGGCAGTTAAGAAATATTGGGATCCATCAGAGTTTGAATATTTATATCGCTTCTCTAATGAGTTAGGATTCAAAAAAGTTTCTTCTGGCCCCTTAGTTAGAAGTAGTTATCATGCGGGTTAACTTTCTTCAATTAAAGAAAGTTTCTTTTCAAGTTTTTTCAATATTGAAATACATTCTCCGCTCATAAGTGTACCTGCACCTCCCCAGACCAATCTTAATAAAAGATCTACTGGGCTAGAACCAACTTCTTTCACAACCTTGAAGCCTATTAACTTAAAATATCTAACTAGCTTTTTACTATAACCTTCACTATCAAAAATTGCTAAAAGCCTTGATTTGTTGCTTGATTTTTTTTCAATTGCCCAAGCCATAGTTGTTGCCCATATTAATTCTGAAACGAAAGCGGGAGCTTTACTAAGGATTCTTAATGTATCTAGCTGAATACCTTGTTTATTTAGATAAGTCCAACCTTTCATTTCGGCCCAAATCTTAATGATGTTATCTTTCTGTTCTGCTACAACGATTCTAAAGAAACATAATCCTAGAGTTTCTCTAACTTGAATTTTAATTAATAATCCAATGGTATCTGCTAATTTTTCTAATTCTTCAACTTTCATGATTTTGAAAATTAATCCTTATAGATTTTAAGATTTTCAACTTTTAATCTATCGATCTGTTTTTGTCTTTCTTCAAACCTTTTCCTATCATCATCACTGAACTGATCTATGCAGAAATGACATTGGATTCCCTTTCTATATTCTTTTCTTTCTTGATCTTGAATTGAAACCGGCATTCCACATGCATGACAAATCGAGTAGGAGCCTTTTTCTAATTCTTGATCTAAAGCAACTCTTTTATCAAAAACATAACATTCACCTTCAAATAAACTTTTTTCTTTTGGTATATCATCAAGGTATTGAAGAATGCCCCCTTGTAGGTGATATATATTTTTATAACCTTTCTTTTTCAGTAAACTAGTAGCTTTTTCACATCTTATTCCTCCGGTACAAAACATTGCTATATTTGCAGACTCTTTATTTTCTAAGTGGGTATCTAAGTGATCATCTACCCACTTGGGGAATTCGCTAAAGTTTCTTGTATTTGGGTTTATGGAGTTCTGAAATGTACCTATAGAAACCTCATAGTGATTTCTAGTATCAATGACTATTGTATTTTGATTTTTAATTAATTTATTCCAATTAGCTGAGTCAATATAAGTCCCATTATTTTCTGAAGGTTTTATTTCAGGGACACCCATTGTAACTATTTCTTTCTTGATTTTTATTTTTAATTTTTTGAAGACTTTCTTTTTTGAAAAGTTTACTTTAATATTCAAACTTCTATTATCTGAATATTTATTAAGTAAATTCAAAACGATATCAATTACATTTTTCTCAGCACAAATAGTTCCATTAATGCCCTCACTTGCAAAAATTAATAAACCTGAAAGATCGTTTTTATTTTCAATTTCTAATAATTTATTTTTAAGATCAAGAATTAAGTTTTCTTGAAATGGGAAGAAAGAGTAAAGAGAAACTATCTTATAAATTTTTCCTTTCATAAAGAAGATAATGTTTTTTCACAAGTTTCAAAATCTTGGTTAAATGATACTCCAACCTCTTTAAGAAGTTTTCTGTCTGATTGAAAAGATGGATTTGAAGTTGTGAGTAACTCATCTCCATAAAAAATTGAATTTGCCCCACATTGAAAACATAAAATTTGGGCTTCTTTTGAAAGCTTTTCTCGCCCCGCACTTAATCTTATTTTACTTTTAGGCATAAGAATTCTTGCTGTAGCTATCATCCTTATCATTTCAATAGAATCAATTTCTTGATTATCTTCTAAACCAGTACCTTCAATAGCTACTAATGAATTTATAGGAACACTTTCAGGGTGTGGATTCATGTTTGAAAGCACTTCCAAAAGAGATGCTCTATCGCCATTAGTTTCACCCAAGCCTATTATTCCTCCACAACAAACATTTATTCCTGCATTCCTTACTCTTTTGATAGTGTCAAGTCTGTCTTGATAAGTTCTAGTAGTAATAATATTTTTATAATGCTCAGGACTAGTATCAAGATTGTGGTTATACGCGGTCAAGCCTGCATCAGCCAGTCTGGAAGCTTGTTCTTCTGTAAGCATCCCAGCAGTAACGCATGCTTCCATCCCTAAATCTCTTACACCGCTAACCATCTCTAACATTGCATTAAAAGATTTTCCATCTCTAATTTCTCTCCACGCCCAACCCATACAAAACCTATCTGCACCTTCATTTTTTGCTACTTGAGCTCTTGCTAAAACCTCTTCAACTTGAAATTGTGGATGACTTTTGATTTCGCTAGCACTATAAATGGATTGGCTACAGTACGAACAATTTTCCTCGCATCCACCAGTTTTTACGCTGAACAATGATGCTAATTGAATATCGTATTGGTTGAATTTCCTGTGAACGGTTTGTGATTCCCACATTAAATCAATAAGAGGCATATTAAGTATTTTCAAAATCTCCGCTTTATTCCAATCGAACCTAATTTCTTTTAATAACTGATTATTCGAATTAGCCATTTTTATTAGGAAATATATTGAGAATCTTCAAAAGATTCATTTGGTAATGATTCTATACCGCCGAAACGTCTATTTCTTGATTGGTAATCAATTATTGCTCTAAGAAATTCATGCTCATTGAACTCTGGCCAAAGTACGTCAGATATATAAATTTCTGAATATGCTAATTGCCATAATAAAAAATTACTTATCCTTTTTTCACCACTAGTTCTTATTAGTAATTCTGGATCCTTAATCCCTCTAGTTAATAACTCTGAATTAAATAATTCTTCATTAATTTCACTTGGTTTTATTTCTCCAGAAGAAGATTTTAATGCTAGTTCTTTTGCAACTTTTACTATTTCTTGCCTGCCTCCGTAATTAACACAAACATTGAATAAAAATTTATTGTTGTTTTTAGTAAGTGATTCTGAACTAGATATTATTTCTTTTAAATTTTTTGGGAAAGGAGTTAAATCCCCAATAAATTTTATTTTTGTTGATTCTTCATGTATCTCTTTAATTTCGTTTTTTAAAACTTCGCTAAAGAGATTTATAAGAAAATCAACTTCTTTTGTTGGTCTTGTCCAATTCTCAGTTGAAAAAGCATAAACAGTAATTACTTTACAACCTAAATTTTTTGCAGCTTTGAGAATTTTTTTTAATACACTGACTCCCTGTTTATGTCCAAATGATCTGGGTAAACCTTTTCTAGTCGCCCATCTCCCATTGCCATCCATAATTATAGCTACATGCTTGGGCAATTTTTCCTTATCTATTTTCATTAATAAGTCAGTAATTTTATCGTCTATTACTTTTTCTAAACTCATTAGTTAATCCTTTTTGTTAATAAAAATTTCTGATTTTTCTGACTCTTTTTTATTAATATCACTGATGATAGTATCACTCGAGTCTGTCTTTTGGGATGAAACATTTTTATTTAAAGATGCTTTATTTGCTCCCATAGAGTTTTGATTTCCAATCAATTTTGCAAGAAGTTCTTGTAACCTGCTGCTGGTAATTGGCCTTTCCAGTTTGCCTTGGTTTGCTAATGATAACGTACCTGTTTCTTCAGAAACAACAATACAAATACATCTATCAAATCTTTCTGTAATACCTAATGCTGCTAAATGTCTTGTTCCATATCTACTTATTCCTTGTCTTGAGAGAGGAAGTATTACGCCAGCAGAAATTATTTTATTTCCTTTCACAAGAACTGCTCCATCATGTAAAGGCGTATCTGTAGCAAAAAGATTTATTAAAAGGTCAGTTGATAATTGTGCCTCAATATTGGTACCTGAATATAAAAAATCTTCAGGTCTTAAATCACTCCCCAAATCTACAACGATTAAAGCACCTCTTCTATTTTGAGAGAGTTTACCGGCAGTATCAACTAACTGAGTAATGGTAGTTGAAGTTGCTCTGAATTCCTTTGGTGGATTCCCTAGTAATACAGCTAGCCTCCCAGTGCCTAGTAATTCCATTAATCTTCTTAACTCTCCTTGCCAAAGGATCGCTAATGAGAGAGAGCAAGCGAGGACTACAGCATCAATTAATTTTGATGTTAGTGGTAAGTATGCATATCTTTGAATAAACCATGCGGATGATACTAAAAACAAATATCCTCTTAGAAGCCATAATGTCCGTTGTTCTTTTACTCTAGAGAATAATAATAGTCCGAAACCAACAGCAAATAAGACATCTAATAAAAGCTTTAAATTTATAATCCCCCAGAAATTCACACTAAAAACAAAATTAATTTAAATGTACCTAATTTTGTTTGATAAAGCGATCAGGTAATACGTCGTATTTTAAAAGATCCAATGGGTTTTCTCTTTTTTGAATAATTTCTGCTTCTCCATCTTTAACTAAGAGAGCAGCAGGTCTTGGAATTCTGTTGTAGTTAGAACTCATTGAATTATTATATGCACCAGTACCAAAAACACATATAAGATCTCCCGTTTTACATTCTGCTAGTTCAATTTCTTTAAACAATACATCTCCAGATTCGCAGTGCTTACCAGCAATAGTATATTTATTTTTGGAATTAATATTAAATGGATTACTTACTAAACATGCAGAATAATTTGATTGATATGTAATTGGTCTTGGATTATCACTCATACCACCATCAACAGATAAATATGTTCTGATACCAGGAATTTCTTTAAAAGCCCCAATTTTATAAATGGTTATACCTGCTGTAGATACAATAGATCTACCTGGTTCGCACATTAATGTGGGAAAATCTAAGTTGTTTTTTTTACAAGCTTCAACAACGGAAGAAGAAATTGTTTTTACCCATTCATCAATGGAAGGGGGATCATCACTTTCTGTATACCTTATACCTAAACCCCCGCCAACATTTAGTTCCTCAATATTATGACCAAATTTTTTAGCGTCCAAGATAACCTTTACCATTATATCTCCCAGATCCTTATGAGGGTCTAGTTCAAAAATCTGTGAACCTATATGAGCATGTAAACCTTTTAATTTTAGGTATTTTGTATTGCTGATTCTGTTAAACAGAGTATCTAAATATTCTATTCCGAAACCAAATTTGCTATCAAATGATCCAGTTCTAATATATTCATGTGTATGGCATTCTATCCCAGGAGTAAAGCGAATCATTATTTCTAAATCATGATTAAATGAATTTGAGATCTCATCTAATCTTTCTAAGTCGTAATCATTATCTACAATAACCTTAATATTATTTCTAACTGCGAATTCTAATTCTTTGTCTGATTTGTTGTTACCATGAAAAACAATTTTTTCATTTGGAACCCCACCTTTAATAGCAGTTAATAGTTCTCCTTCTGAAACAGCATCAAGTCCTAAACCTTCCGAAGAAACAAGACTACTCATGAAAATGGAACTATTTGCCTTAGAAGCATATATGGGCAAGGATTTTCCTGGGTAATATTTTTCTAATGCTTGTTTGTACGCTTTACAAGAATTTCTTAAAGTGATTTCATCCAAGATATAAAGAGGGGAATCATATTTTTTAACTAGTTCTTCAATAGAACATCCACCAACTGATAATTTCCCATCTCTTTCAATGGATGTGGTGATGGGCATAATATTTCTGTTAGGACTTTCCAAGTCAATTTTTTGTTTTAAAAAAGATTGTTTTTCTTCCATGGGAGAACTTCAAATAAAGCTATGCCAAAACTGTCATATTTTATAATGACTTTAGATTTGAACTTTCTAGATATAAATACATAATAAATGATATCTATCAAACAAATAAATAATAAAGATATTGATTTATGTTATGAATTAGATTCAAATACGATTTCTCTATGGAGTAAAGAACAATGGGATAACGAATTCAAAAAGGATGGCACAAAAATCTTTGGATTATTAATTAATAATTTAGTCATTGGTATAGGTGTTTTTCAAGTTGTTCTTGATGAAGCCCAAATTAATTATTTTGTTGTAAATAAGAAATTTAGGAAAAAGGGTTTTGGATCATATCTTATGAGCTATCTAATAAAAAAATGTGAAGAATTAAGCCTAAAAAAAATACTATTGGAGGTTTCTCAGGACAATTTTACTGCTGAAAAATTTTATAGTCACTTTGATTTTTCTACTGTAGGAATAAGAAAAAATTATTATAAAGATGGTTCACATGCTCTTTTAAAAGAAAAAAAATTAACAACAAAATAATGTAAAAATTTAATTGTTCGGATAACCAGAATCACTGAAATTACTATAATTTCTTGCTATATCACTAAAAAAGTTCAATTTAATTTGATAAATCATACTTTTGGGTATTCACAAAAGCTCATTCTGAACACAAAATTGACATATTACTGGTAGGTTATTAATAGTAATTCAATCTTCTAATGTTTGAAAGATTTACAGAAAAAGCTATAAAGGTCATTATGCTTGCTCAAGAGGAAGCTAGAAGACTTGGTCATAATTTTGTTGGAACTGAACAAATTCTTTTGGGGTTAATTGGTGAAGGAACTGGTGTTGCAGCGAAAGTACTTAAATCACTTGGAGTTAATTTAAAAGATTCAAGGATAGAGGTGGAAAAAATAATTGGTAGAGGTTCAGGGTTTGTGGCTGTAGAAATACCTTTTACTCCTAGGGCTAAAAGAGTTTTAGAACTATCTTTAGAAGAGGCTCGTCAACTTGGCCACAATTACATTGGTACAGAACATTTATTGTTAGGTTTAATAAGAGAGGGTGAAGGTGTTGCTGCAAGAGTTCTTGAAAATCTTAATATTGACCTTACTAAGGTTAGAACTCAAGTCATAAGGATGCTGGGTGAAACAGCCGAAGTTGGCTCAGGGGCCAGTTCAACTAAGGGCAACTTAAAAACTGCTACTCTTGATGAATTTGGAACAAATTTAACAAAATTAGCAAGTGAATCAAAATTAGATCCAGTCGTTGGACGCCATTCAGAAATAGATCGTGTAGTTCAAATACTAGGTAGGAGGACAAAGAATAATCCTGTTCTTATTGGAGAGCCAGGTGTAGGTAAAACAGCTATCGCAGAAGGTTTAGCTCAAAGAATACAAACTGGGGATATCCCAGACATACTTGAAGATAAAAGAGTTTTGACTCTTGATATAGGTCTTTTGGTAGCAGGAACAAAATATAGAGGTGAATTTGAAGAAAGGTTAAAAAAGATAATGGAAGAAATTAAATCAGCAGGTAATGTCATCCTTGTCATAGATGAAGTGCATACTTTAATTGGTGCCGGAGCTGCTGAAGGAGCTATAGATGCAGCAAATATACTCAAGCCAGCATTAGCTAGAGGGGAACTTCAATGTATTGGAGCAACAACTTTAGATGAATACAGAAAACATATTGAAAGAGATGCTGCTTTAGAAAGAAGATTCCAGCCTGTAATGGTAGGGGAGCCATCTATAGAAGATACAATCGAAATTTTAAAAGGTCTTAGAGAGCGTTACGAACAACATCATCGTCTAAAAATTACTGATGATGCCCTTGAGGCCGCAGCTCATTTAGGGGATCGTTATATATCTGACAGATTTCTACCTGATAAGGCTATTGACCTCATCGACGAGGCGGGAAGTAGAGTACGTTTAATAAACTCTAAACTTCCTCCTGAAGCTAAACAAATAGATAGAGAACTAAGACAAGTCCAAAAACAGAAGGAAGAATCTGTAAGAGACCAAAATTTCGATCAAGCTGGCCAATTACGCGAAAAAGAAATGGAATTGTCTGCAAAAATAAAAGAGGTATTGGATAATAAAAAAGAATCTACAGCTGGAGATCAATCTGATGCTGATATTTCTGTCAAAAGTGATTCAAAACTTTTACAAAGTCCTATTGTTAGTGAAGAGGATGTAGCACATATTGTGGCTTCATGGACGGGTGTTCCTGTTCAAAAATTAACAGAAACTGAATCAGTCAAGCTTCTTAATATGGAGGAAACTCTTCATCAACGATTAATTGGACAAGATGAAGCTGTAAAGGCTGTTTCAAGAGCTATAAGAAGAGCAAGAGTTGGATTAAAAAATCCTAATCGACCCATCGCCAGTTTTATCTTCTCTGGTCCTACTGGTGTTGGTAAAACTGAATTAACTAAATCATTAGCTTCATATTTCTTCGGTAGTGAAGAAGCCATGATCAGATTAGATATGTCAGAATTTATGGAAAGACATACAGTTAGTAAACTCATAGGTTCGCCCCCTGGTTATGTTGGTTTTAATGAAGGCGGTCAACTTACTGAAGCGGTTAGAAGACGTCCTTATACCGTCGTTTTATTTGATGAAGTTGAAAAGGCTCATCCAGATGTTTTCAACTTATTATTGCAGCTACTTGAAGATGGAAGATTAACTGACTCAAAAGGCAGAACTGTAGATTTCAAAAATACATTGTTAATAATGACCTCTAATATTGGTTCAAAAGTAATCGAGAAAGGAGGTGGCGGACTAGGATTTGAATTCTCAGGTGATTCAGTTGAAGATAGTCAGTATAATAGAATTAAATCATTAGTTAATGAAGAACTTAAGCAATATTTTAGGCCTGAATTTTTAAATAGACTTGATGAAATAATTGTTTTCAGACAACTAACTAAAAATGAAGTTAAAGAAATTGCTGAAATAATGTTGCAAGAGGTTTTTGTTAGATTACAAGATAAAGGCATTAAGTTAAATGTCACCGATGCTTTTAAAGAAAGACTTGTTGAAGAAGGTTATAATCCTTCATACGGAGCAAGACCTTTGAGAAGGGCAGTTATGCGTTTACTCGAAGATAGTTTGGCCGAAGAAGTTCTTTCTGGGAGAATAAAAGATGGGGATAATGCTTTAGTTGATATAGATGATAATAAAAAAGTTACTATAAATATTTCTTCTGAAGAATCTTCTCAAGAGCTAGCAGGTGCTAAATTCTAATTATTCAAATTAAATATGCAGTTAATCTCTCCAGAAACTATATATAGGGGAAATTCTGCTTGGGAAGAATCTTTACCTCAAATTACTAAATTAACTAAAAGTCCATTAATACTAGGCAGAGGGATTCAAACGAATAATTTGAGAAATAATATATTTAATGATTTAAAAAATCAAAAGCTTAATGTTAATTCTGCTAATTTACAATTTGATTGTTGTTACGAAGATATTTCAAGAGTTAAAAATATCATTTTAAATAATAATAATGATTCTATTATCGCTGCTGGAGGAGGAAAAGTTCTAGATTCTGGAAAATATATAGCAGATGCTCTTGATATTCCTTGTATTACAATCCCCCTTAGCGCCTCTACATGTGCAGGTTGGACAGCCTTGTCAAATATATATACAAAGGATGGTCAATTTATAAAGGACGTCGCGTTAAAATCTTGTCCGAAAATACTAGTTTATGATCATAAATTTATTCAGACAGCTCCATCAAGAACTCTTGCAAGTGGCATAGCAGATGCCTTGGCAAAATGGTACGAATCCTCAATAACAAGTTCAATGATAGATGATGGTCTTGTTCAACAAGCAATTCAGATATCAAGAGTTTTAAGAGATCAACTACTAATTGATGGAGAAAAAGCGTTTAAGGGTCAATTTGAAAATTATCATTCTTGGCAAAATACTGTAGAAGCATGTGGACTTACAGCAGGATTAGTTGGTGGTATTGGTGGAGAAAAGTGTAGGACTGCAGCTGCACACGCTATTCATAATGCAATTACTCAGATAATCACCCCTAAAAAATTCTTACATGGTGAGATTGTTGGGGTTGGATTATTATTGCAATTAAAATTAGAAGAAATAAAAAATAATAATAAATTAGCTGATCAATCAATTAAACAATTATTTGTACTCATGAAAGAATTGAATTTGCCAACTACTATCGGACAACTTGGAATAAATGTTTTTGAAAATAATAATTTAGAGAAAATTGCTGATTTTACTTGTCGAGATAAATCTGAGATTCACTTTTTGCCTTTTGAAATTAATAAACGAGACATAATAGAGGTCATTTCAAATTTTGAACTTCAAAAAATTAAAATATAAAATATTTTTTTGACTAAAAACAATTTTGAACAATTAAGTGATCTAAATGCAGAATTTTTTGAAAGCGCCAAATTGTCACTATTAGACCCTCTAGGTCTTTATTTAGCAAATGATGTTAAGTGGATAAAGCTCAACCAAAATTGGAATTCTTTAAAATTCCCAGTAGTTATGGGAGGTAAAGGTCAACCATTACTTCTTCTACATGGCTTTGATAGTAGTTTTTTAGAATTCAGGAGAATATATAAATCACTAAAAAGAAATTTTCAAGTTATTGTTCCTGATCTGCTGGGTTTTGGTTTTAGTCCCAGGTGCGCAACAAATGAATACAATTCCTCGAAAATAATTTCACACTTAATTGATCTGCTTAAGACATTAAAGATAGAAAAGAATCTAAAAATTGTTGGTGCTTCTATGGGAGGCTCAACAGCTTTAAAACTTGCTTTTGAAATTCCTGATTCTATTGATAAAATTATCCTTTTGTCCCCTGCCGGATTGTTTGGGGAACCTAAGAGTATCCCTTTCCCTCTTAACCAAATAGGCGCCTCATTTCTTGGATTACCTCAGGTCAGAAAAAGTCTGTGTAGGCAAGCATTTGCTTTCCCAGATGAATTTGTTGGAAAGATGGAAGAGCAAATTGCTTCAATTCATCTTGGTTGTAAAGGATGGAGGAATTCACTTGCATCATTTGCAAAAAGTGGTGGGTTTGCAGGGACTCAAAAATATATTCAAAATATCCCAATTAAAACATTATGTGGAGAAAATGATCGAATTCTTGGAAAAAAAGAGATTAAAAATATAAGAAGTATTGAAAAATTAAATTTTGTAGGGTTACAAAATTGTGGTCATCTTCCACATATAGATCTTCCATCATTATCTAGTAAAATTATCCAAGATTATTTTTTGGAATAAAAGATTTTTTAATTAATTTAGATACTTGAGAATTATAAAAATATAATACAAAACTGATGGAGTAAAAATGTAACTGTCGATTCTGTCAAGAATTCCTCCATGTCCCGGTAAAAAAGTTCCGGAATCTTTTATTTTTGCATCTCTCTTCATCATAGATTCAATTAAATCTCCAACTAATGCCATAAGAGAAATTGAAATTCCATATATTATTCCTACAAATAATGGATTTTCCCAATTCATTAAAAATGCGAAAAATATTGCAAGTAAAGTTGAACAGGATATTCCTCCAATTAAACCTTCTATAGTTTTGCTCGGAGATATTGGAGATAGAGATGTTTTTCCAAACGATTTACCAATAAAATAAGAGCCAATATCACTAGCTACAATTAAAAAACAAGAAGTTAAAGTTAAATGAAGACCTGTAGTATTTGATAAGTTATCAAACGAGATAAACCCCTGATTTGAACTTATTATCACTGAATCTAATCCTCTTAATTTAATCCAGTAACTTGGTAAAAAACCTAAATAGAATAATCCAAAAATAGAGGCTGCAATATCTGAAATTGTCCCAGGTTTTGGTTGCAAAAGTAACCAAGTGCATATCCCAACTGAACAGATTGGCAAAATTGAATTTGAAATTTCTCCTTCAAGTAAACCAATAGTTTCAAGATAAGTAGAAACTATAATAATAAACGATGAAAATAATGTGGTTTTTGTAGCTGGTCTTATTCCTTTAAATTCTGCCATTCTAAAAAATTCTAATAATGCTAGATATGTAAGCAAAGCAGTTGCCAATGTAAAAAACCATCCGCCCAACAAAACAACAATTAAACCAAAAATTCCTATAAGTAATCCGCTTTTTAATCTCATATAAAATTACTATGTTTCTAAGACTCTTATATTAAAATTTACCAGATCCTTGTTGCATAAACTTTGATTATTTATCCAATTAAACCTATCTATATCAATTTTTTCTCCAGGAATTAGTAGAGGTATCCCAGGAGGATAAGGGCAAATAATATCTCCAGATATTTTATTTAATGATTGTGAGAAAGAAATACTCCGAGTCTTACTTCTCAAAGCAATTCCAATTTCGATTTCGGGAGTTTGAACTAATTTAAAGGGCGATTTGAGCACTCCTAAACTTTTTGATTTTTTGGAACTTAATAGTAATTTTTTCCATAACTTTTCAAATAAATTAAGAAAATCTTTTTGATTTCCAAATCCCAAGCAAAAAGTGAGAGTCATCATTTCTGGCAATTCGGCAATAAGGCCATTTCTATAAAAAAATTTATCAGCAGTAAAACCATCAATCCCAGCCTTAGAGGTATTAACTACAATTTTTAAGGGGTCTTGAGTTTCTATGAGAGGAATATTTTTTTGAATTAATTTTCTATAAATACTTTTTGCCTCTAGAATTCTTTTTTGATATTTTGATAAACTTTTTTTGTTAAGCCAGTCTCTAATAGACTCTTCACAAGAAGAAAGTAATAAGGAACTTGGACTGGTAGTTTGGAGCAAATTAATACTTCTGATTAAATTACTTTCATTTATTAAATTCCCTTTGTACCAAAGTACCGCCGTTTGAGTTAATCCATTGAGCGACTTATGCAATGAATTAACGACTAAATCAGCGTTTGATGATAGGGCCGGTTTTGGCAAATTAAGGTTTTCACAAAAAAGGAAATATGAACCATGGGCTTCATCAACTAAAACAGGTATATTTTTTTTGTGACAACAATCTATTAAAGGCTCTAAATCTCCCGCATAACCTTGATAAAAGGGATTTACAAGAATAACCCCTGCAATTTTATTTGCATCAAAATTTAATTTTTTAAATACATTTTCAAACCAAATTTTTGTAATTGGTTTGTAATGCCCCGTTACAGTTGAAAATTCTAGGTCAAAAAATATTGGATTTATATTCTGCATCGCACAGATTTTTATAACACTTAAATGAACATTTCTAGGCATCAGGATATTTTCGCCTGGATTTGCCATTGCAATTACTGCTGATTGTATTAATCCGGAAGCTCCATTAACTCCAAAAAAACATCCTTTAGTACCAAATTTTTCAGAGAATTCTCTCTGAGATTTAGCAATTAATCCGCTTTGGGATAGTGGGGAGCCTATTTCTGGTAGTTCGGGCAGGTCCCAATACCCAGGTGGATATTTTAATAACTTCACTAATTTCTTTGGTAAAGCTGCCCCTCTGTTATGAGCGGGAAAGAATAATGACTTTAAAAAATTTTTAGTCAGAAAAGATGAAATGCTCATAAAGTATTATTGACATATATAGAATGGGCTATGTAGTAATCTTTTTTGATATTTTTTAACTTTAATGAAAAGATCTTATTCAAAATATTCAGCGAAAGATGATTTACTTTGGTTGTTTTTGAGACCATGGATTTTTATCCCAAGAGTTTTATATATCCTTTTAACTTTTATTTTTCTTTTTTTAAGAATACTTTTTCAAGGTAACAGTAAAAATAAAAATGTACAAAAAAATCTCTCTAAGTATCTTTTTGATGTAATAACGGATTTAGGACCTTGTTTTATCAAATTAGGCCAAGCACTCTCAACTAGACCAGATCTTGTTAGACAAGATTGGCTTACAGAACTTACAAAATTGCAAGATAATCTCCCAGCATTTGATCACAAAATTGCTTTAAAAATCATTGAAGAGGAACTTGGATCCCCTGCTAATGAATTGTTTGAAGAGTTTCCTGATATTCCTATTGCTTCAGCAAGCTTAGGTCAAGTTTATAAAGCAAAAATAAATAATTCTTATCTAGCTGTGAAAGTACAGCGGCCGAATTTAAACTTTCTTATAAGAAGGGATGTTGTAATCTTAAGGTTTTTAGGAACTTTTTTATCCCCATTCTTACCATTAAATATAGGCGTTGGAATTGGAGAAATAATAGATGAATTCGGCAAGGCACTTTTTGATGAAATTGACTATCAAAAAGAGGCCGAAAATGCTTTAAGGTTTGCAAATTTATTCAAAGAAAACCCAAATATTTTTATTCCTAAATTAGAAAAACAGTTTTCATCCAAAAGGGTAATCACAACTTCTTGGATTGATGGAGTTAAGTTGAGAGATCGAGCTTTACTAGAGGAAAATAACTTAATCCCTGCTTCTTTTGTAAAAACATGTGTCATTAGTGGACTGCAGCAATTATTTGAATTTGGATATTTTCATGCAGACCCACATCCAGGAAATATGTTTGCTCTCAAAGGAGGAAATGCTGATTGTGGGAATTTAGCTTATGTTGATTTCGGAATGATGGATACTATTACAAATTCAGATAGACTTACTCTTATTAAGGCGATTGTTCACATAATAAACGAAGAGTTTTTTCTTCTAGCAGAAGATTTCCAGAAATTAGGTTTTTTAACTAAAGAGCAAGATCTTCAAAAACTTGTTGAACCATTAAAAGAAGTTCTAGGAGGATCTTTTGACGCTGAGGTTGGTAATTTTAATCTTAAAAATGTAACTGACAAATTCTCAAAACTTATGTATGACTATCCTTTCAGAGTTCCCAGTAGGTTTGCCTTAATAATTAGAGCCGTTGTTAGTCAAGAAGGTTTAGCACTAAGGTTAGATCCTGAATTTAGAATTTTAAAAATAGCTTATCCATATATTGCTAAAAAACTACTGACCGACAATTCTAAAGAGATTTTAGACATACTTTTAGAAGTCGTTTTTGATAAAAAAGGTCAACTTCAAATAGAAAAAGTTGAAAGTTTATTAAACATTTTATTTAGAGATTCAGAGAATATTAATTCAGATCTAATACCAGTTGCGAATGCTGGATTGAAATTATTTGTCAGTAAAAAAGGATCCGAGGTTAGGAAGAATTTTCTTTTAAGTCTTATAAAAAATGAAAAATTAGAATTTACTGATGCAAAAAAACTCTTAGCTTTAATTAGAGATACTTTTAGTCCTCTAAATATTGCAAAAAGTGCAGTACAAAATATTATCTCTACAGTTTAGTTTTTATATTTATATCTAATTAATTTACTTATGATTTTAATTTTATTAGAATTGGATATGAGTTTTTTAAATGAGAAATAAAAAGTATTATTTATGGAAATTAAATGCATATTTTGAAAAATCTCTTTTTACTTAAAAAAAAATCTGAAAAAAATAAAGACTTAAGTACTGGATTGGTAGACAAATATATTGAAATTGCAAAGTTAGTAAAAGAAGCAAGAATTCAACAAAACCTTACAATTAAAGAATTGTCATACATTTCAAAAATTCCTGAAAGAATAATTAACTCTATTGAAAATAATAATAAAAATATTAGGCCAGAGTATCCTTTTATAAGATCTATATTAATTAAATTAGAAGAATGCTTAGTATTAAAAAAAAATACATTGTTAAAGTTAGCAGTTAAAGAAAGAAAAATTCTAAAGAAAGAGGGAAATGATTTTCTGTTCAGGAAATACGATCTTATCAATACATGGCAAGGAAGTCTTCTGTATTTTTTTATATTAGTTCTAACTATATTTATATTAAAAAGATACTTTATTTATAATGTAAATGTTTTAGAGATTCAAAATATTGAAAATCAAATGGTTGATAAATAATTTTTAATAAATTCTACTTTAGAGTTCTCCCATAATTATTTCCTAGCTCACTAAACATTCTAATATTATCTTCTATTTCTTCTAAAGGACGATTTAACTTCCATTTCCAGTTATTTTTTGTGGTACCAGGTTTGTTTAATCTACTTGAATCGTCTAGAGATAATAGATCTTGTATTGGAGCGATAAAAAGATTAGCATTAGTTTTCATGCCAATTTCTATTAAATCCCAAGAAGGATTTTCTGAAAATTTATACTCATCTTTTATTCTTTTTTGGGATTCATAATCTAAATATTTCCACCATGACAAAGAAGTAGAGTTGTCATGAGTACCTGTATAAACAACCCAATTTTCTCCTTCAATATTCTTAGGTAAATAAGGATTATCTTCATTTCCATCAAAAGCGAATTGCAGTATTTTCATGCCAGGAAGTTCGAAGTTTTTCCTTAATTTCTCCACATCTGGAGTTATTACTCCCAGATCCTCCGCAATAATTGGTAGATAGTTAACCCCTAGATCCTTTTTTACTTTTTTTAATAGTGCTTTCCCTGGGGAATTTATCCATTTTCCAATAATTGCTGTTTTAGAACTGCCATTAACTCTCCAGTAACCAGCCAAACCTCTGAAATGATCAAATCTCAATATGTCCACAAGTTCAAATTGTCTTTGAAATCTTTTTCTCCACCAATTGAAATTAGTACTTTTATGCTTTGACCAAGAGTAAGTTGGGGTACCCCATAATTGTCCTGTTGATGAAAAATAATCAGGTGGAACACCACTTTGAAAGATTAAATCTCCATTTTTAAAAATTGAAAATAATGATTTATTACTCCATACGTCGGCGCTGTCTCTGGAGACATAAAAAGGCAAATCTCCTATTAGCTTAATATTTCTTGATTTTGCAAATTTTTTAATGACACTCCATTGCTCATCAAGATGCCACTGTATTAATTTTTTAATAAGGATTTCTTGACTATTTTTCTTAATCCACGATTTTAAGAACTTGTTATTTCTTATTTTAAATTCTTGAGGCCATTCCCACCAAGGCAACATATTAAATTCCTCTCTGATAACAACAAATGTTGCATAATCTTCAACCCAAGAATGCCTACTGACCCATTTGTTAAAATTAATTTTTCTTTCTTCAGATTGTGAACTCCAACCTTGCAAGAGGAGGAGACCTAATTTTTTTGTTAAGTCATTTGCAATATCAAAATCGAAATGATCTTCATTTTGATTTGTTTGACCTAGATTATCTTTATTTGAAATGAAAATAAAACTTTTTTCGATTAAATCATCTACATCCAAAAACCATGGATTTATTGCAAAACTAGATGGGGAACTATATGGAGAACCTGTAGAGTCAGTAGGTGTAAGAGGTAAAAATTGCCAGTATTCAATTCCGTGCTTATGAAGTTTTTTTATCCACTCTTTAGCTCCTTTCCCAAAAGTTCCACATAATCTTCCTCCCGGAATACATGTTGGATGCATAAGAACGCCTAATGATTTTCTTGAAATAATTGACTCTATAGGCATGTTTTCAATATATTTTGATTCTTTACACTTAACGTGTTTTTAATTCTCTAAATTCAACCTTATACAAATTTTTTTTAGTTGACAAATATTATTGCTGGTTTTTTTGTCTGGATAAATATAAATTATAATTTTTAATCAACAAATTTTTGCTTATTTGAGGTAAATTTTGAAAACATCTAGTCATTATCTTTTGCGAAATTCACATAAACGACTACGATAAGAATATAGTTTTATGGTGCAAATTTCGTGACAAGTTTTATCACGGCAATGCAGAGTAAAGAATCAAACTTCAATCTAACTAATAGTAGATTAAGGTTAGTAAGTGGGACAACAAACCCTAAATTAGCTGAAGAAATTGCATCATACTTAGGGATTGAAAATGTACCTTTAATATCTAAAAGATTTGCAGATGGAGAACTATATGTTCAGATTCAGCAATCTATTAGAGGTTGTGATGTATTCCTAATACAACCTACATGTGCCCCTGTAAACGATAGTTTAATGGAGCTCATGATCATGGTTGATGCATGCAAGAGAGCGTCTGCAAGACAAATAACGGCTGTGATTCCATATTTTGGATATGCAAGGGCAGATAGGAAAACCTCAGGAAGAGAGTCTATAACTGCAAAATTAACTGCTAATTTACTAGAGAAATCAGGAGTTGATAGAGTTTTAGCGATGGACTTACACTCGGCTCAAATACAAGGATACTTTGATATACCATGCGATCATATTTACGGTTCACCTGTATTAATTGATTATCTAGAAACTCTAGATTTAGAAGAAATAGTTGTAGTCTCTCCTGATGTAGGCGGGGTGGCTAGAGCAAGAGCATTCGCGAAATTAATGAAGGATGCGCCGTTGGCTATCATTGATAAAAGGAGATCTGCGCATAATATCGCTGAAAGTCTTACTGTTATCGGTGAAGTCAAAGGTAAAACAGCTATTCTTATAGACGACATGATAGACACGGGAGGTACAATTTGTTCTGGAGCAAATTTACTAAAAAAAGAAGGAGCTAATAGAATATTTGCATGTGCCTCACATGCCGTATTTTCTCCTCCTTCTTATGAAAGATTAAGTTCTAAGAATCTTTTCGAACAAGTTATTGTGACTAACAGTATACCAGTTATACATAAAGATAATTTTCCACAGTTAAAAGTTCTTTCTGTCGCAAACATGCTGGGGGAAGCTATTTGGAGAATTCACGAAGAAAGTTCTGTTAGTTCAATGTTTAGATAAAAGAAATTATTTTTTACAACCCTTGTAATTTCTTAAGTCTCTCAGTTTCAATTTTAAATTGTTTTTCGATCTTTTCTGGAACATTATCTGGACACACTTGAAGAGCTGATTCAACTAATTGCAGAGATGCAATAAATTGTAATTGTTTCATATCAACTGTTTGTTCTTTCTTTTTCTCTATTATTTTCCCTCCATGTTTCTGTGATACTACTGATGCAAAAGTAGCTGAGGCAACGTTTAATGTTTTTGGGAAATCCAAATCAAATCCTTTTCTTGTCGCATTACATAGAAATGAAACACCCATCCCATGATATAAATCTAAATCATTTTTATTGGCAGGCGAATTTTTAACATTTGCATTTACATTATTAAATTCATTATTTGCATCAAATAGAAAAGACGAAAAAATTAGAAGGATTGCAAAAATTTTAGATATTTTTAAATTCATATTTGTTTATTTTTAATTCATATTATAAAAGATAACATTTTTTATTTTTTAAATTAATTCAGCCAACAGAATTTATTTAATAATCTTAATTTCGTGATGATTCTCAACTATTTTAAGCATATCTTTGTTCCATGAATATATAACTCTAAATCTATAATTATCAGAATCTACAAGTCTTGTATGTTCAATAATATACCAATCTTTGTAAGAAGATTCAAAAATCATTTCGTGTTCGTCAACTTGCTTAATATTTGAAATACCTTCATCATTACTTAAATAAAATTTTTCCCTCTTAAGTTGATGGCCTTTTAAAAATGCATGCATTTCTCCTCGTTCTTTATACTGGGGATTTTCCTCAAAGAAATTATATTTTTTTTCTGGATACCAAGTAAATTTATAATGCGACTCCCATTCGGATTTACTTTCTAGAGCTTGAATATTTATATTCATAATTAAATTATAAGTTTTTTGTTCTTCATCGAGAAAATAAGTTCTATTAGATTTCCATAATCCAATATTCCTGGAAAACCACCTTTTTAAATTACTATTTAAATTGATTTCAGGAGGGTTTTCACCAAAATGTAAATTTTTCTTTGGATTAATAGCAACCATTTATAAAAAAGTCCTATTTATTTAATAGCCTATCTGTAAAATAAAAAAAAATATCTTAAGGTGTTTATAAGGATTAACAGCTTTTCAACACTTCTGAGGAATTCATTTGAATGATAAAAAAGAGCTAAAACTAATACTTGTGGCAGCTAGAAATCAACTTTCTAGTAACGATATTAAGTCCCTAATAGCTTATTTAGAATCAGATGATTGTGAATTTGAAATCTCTCTTCAGATCTCTGAACCTACAGAACAGCCAGAATTACTTGAATTACATAGATTAGTCGCTATTCCTGCTCTTATAAAGGTTTCTCCAGCTCCAAAGCAAATATTTGCTGGAAGTAATATTTTCTCTCAGTTGCAAAAATGGTTGCCAAGGTGGTCTCAAGAAGGCTTAACAAAAAATCTTGGTATTAATTTGCAGCCATCCAAAATTGATTCAATAAGAACTCAAAAAGAATTTCTATTGGAAGATGAACTTCTTGTTTTAAGACAAGAAAATGAGACATTAACAAAAAGAATAGAATCTCAGGAAAGATTATTAAGAATGGTCGCGCATGAATTAAGAACACCTTTAACTGCTGCTACTTTAGCTGTTCAAAGTCAAAAACTCGGACAAATAGATATTTCAAAATTACAGGAGGTAATTAAAAGACGTCTTGAAGAGATTGAACTCTTATCTCAGGATCTTTTGGAGGTTGGAACAACTAAATGGGAAGCATTATTTAATCCTCAGAAAATTGATTTAGGTAATATTAGTGCTGAAGTAATACTCGAATTAGAAAAATTCTGGAGACTAAGGAACATTGAAATTGATACTGATATTCCATCTGATCTGCCAAGTGTATTTGCAGATCAAAGAAGAATGAGGCAAGTATTTTTAAATTTAATTGAAAATGCTATTAAATTTTCTAAAGATTCTGGATCTATAAAAATCACTATGATTCATAAGACAAATCAATGGGTAGAAATAACAATTTGTGACAAAGGTGCAGGTATTCCTTTGAGCGAACAAAAAAGAATTTTTCTAGATAGGGTTAGACTCCCTCAGACTTCTGAAGGAACTTCAGGATTTGGTATAGGTTTATCAGTATGCAGGAGAATAGTACAAGTCCATGGAGGAAGAATATGGGTGGTATCTGAAGTAGGGGAAGGTTCATGCTTCCATTTCACAGTTCCTGTGTGGCAAGGACAAAACAAAGAGCAACAATACTTGACGAAAGGCTAGCCTTACTCTTAGTTTTTAATAAGCTGTTATGCTAATTTCCTGGCCCCATCGTCTAGAGGCCTAGGACACCTCCCTTTCACGGAGGCGACAGGGGTTCGAATCCCCTTGGGGCTATTAATTTGAATTTATAACGATCTTTTTGAGGATTTTGCCTGCCTATCTACGGCAATTAAATTTTCTGAAAGATCCTTTTTCAGTCTTTTCTCTATCATTCCTATTGGCATCCACTGACAACCTTGAACAGTAAGATCATAAATCAATGAGTTTGTTGAAGTATTTTTAATATTTTGAATTTTCCAACTACCCTCAAACTTTCTGAAATCTCCTTTTATTAAATTAAATTTTAAAAGGCCAAGCTCCTTATCTTCAAATAAATCTATAGTTACTTCAGCTGAAAACTTCATGCCAAGGAAATCCTGAGCCCCAACTTGTTTAAGGTGGACATTATTTCCCTTCTGAAATATTTTTTTGCTCGATAAAAGATTTGGTATGTAGAGATTTAGTCGATCATAATCTGTTAAAACACTCCACAAAGAATCAAAACTTGCAGAAGTTGTAAGTTGGGCTGCCAGTCGTCTTGTCCCACCGGAAAACTTCTCCATCGTCTGCTCAATTGTCCTGTAATCATTGTTCTTAGAATGATCTTCTGATTCTTGAGGATTATTCATAAATGAATTTTTTAATTAGATAAAAAATTATTTCTGTGTAACTATACTGATAAAAACAACAAATACTGAAAAATTAAAATAATTTCTTTTATTTATCCCGATCTCAAAACGTAACCATTTTTGTAAAAGTACTACAAATTAAACTACAAATTGATAATCTTTTATAAAAGAAATCTTAAAAATGTATTCACAAGCAAAAGTAATCGCAGGCGGATTAGCTCATATACCAGTAGTAATTGCTGTTTTTTATTTTATACTCACGACTTTTAATAAAAGGGCTTTAAAATTTGTCGAAGAAGCAAAAACAAAAAAACCTGAGGCAAAAGCTGTGGAATCAAAAGAAGTCGCTGTTTCAAAAACAGAAGCTCCAAAAACAGAAGCTCCAAAAATAGCTAAGAAAAAGCATGCAGATGTTCCAGTCAATATTTACCGTCCTAAAACACCATATGAGGGAACAGTTATTGAAAACTATAGTCTTCTCAAAGAAGGAGCAATTGGTAGAGTTAATCACATAACTTTCGACCTTAAAAATAGTGATCCATTTTTAAATTATGTAGAAGGTCAAAGTATTGGTATCATGCCTGCTGGTGAAGATGCTAATGGAAAACCGCATAAATTAAGACTATACTCAATAGCTAGCACTAGACACGGTGATGACTTTAATGGAAATACAGTCTCTCTTTGTGTAAGACAGCTTCAGTATGAAAAAGACGGTGAAACCATTAATGGTGTCTGCTCTACTTACTTATGTGATATCAAGCCTGGAGATAAAGTAAAAATAACAGGTCCTGTTGGTAAAGAAATGCTTCTCCCTGATGAAGAGGATGCAAACATTGTCATGTTAGCTACTGGAACTGGAATAGCACCAATGAGGGCTTATTTAAGAAGAATGTTCGAACCTACTGAAAAAGAAAAAAATAAATGGAATTTCAAGGGTAAAGCTTGGTTATTTATGGGGGCTCCAAAATCAGCTAATTTGCTATACGAAGAAGATCTTCAAAGATACATTGCTGAGAATCCAGATAATTTTAAATATACGAAAGCTATTAGTCGCGAGCAGCAAAATACAAAAGGTGGAAGAATGTACATTCAAGACAGAGTTTTAGAGTCAGCCAATGAACTTTTCAATATGATTGAAGATGAAAAGACACATATATATCTTTGTGGATTAAAGGGTATGGAACCTGGAATAGATGAAGCAATGACTAAGGCAGCAGAAGAAAAAGGATTAAACTGGTCAGAACTAAGACCTCAACTAAAAAAAGCAGGAAGATGGCATGTAGAAACCTACTAAATTTTTGATATTTAGATTTAAGTTTCACATACTAAATACTTTTTGGTTTAGACACAATATGTAGCTAATATTCGAAAAAAAGAGGATTTTAAATAAAGAATACTAAAAATATGCCTTCAACTTTAAGTAATCCTCTAAGATTAGGTTTACGGCAGGAAAGAGTCATATCTCCACAATGTTTAGTAATTTTTGGCGCTAGTGGAGACCTTACTCATAGAAAATTAATACCAGCCTTATTTGAACTCTATTTGCAAAGAAGAATTCCTAGCGAATTTGGAATAGTTGGTTGTGCTAGAAGACCTTGGACTGATAATGAGTTTAGAGAAAAGATGAAAGTAAAGTTATCAAACCAAATATCTGGAAAAGAAAGGGAGTGGGAACAATTTTCTAATTATCTTTTCTATGAACCAGTTGACCTACAACAAAGTGATCATGTCGTAAGGCTTTCTAGAAGATTAAATGAAATTGATAAAACACAAGCTACTCATGGGAATGTAACATTTTATTTATCAGTATCTCCGAATTTCTATGCAAGTGGATGTAAAGCTCTTAAAGCGGCTGGCCTTTTAGATGACCCTAAGAAAAGTCGTTTAGTAATTGAAAAACCTTTTGGAAGAGATTATTCAAGTGCAAAAAAATTGAATAAGATCGTTCAAAGTTGCGCTGAAGAAAGTCAGATTTATAGGATTGATCATTATTTAGGTAAAGAGACAGTTCAGAATATTCTTGTTTTGAGGTTTGCTAACACTATTTTTGAACCAATCTGGAATAGGAATTATATATCAAGTGTTCAAATTACATCATCTGAAACAGTTGGTGTTGAAGATAGAGCAGGTTATTACGAAAGCTCTGGTGCTTTACGGGATATGCTTCAAAATCATATGACTCAAATGCTTGCTGTTACTGCAATGGAACCTCCTGGAAAATTTGAACCAGAAGCAATAAGAAATGAAAAAGCTAAGGTTCTTCAAGCTTCAAAACTTGCTGACGAAAATGAACCTTGGAATTGTTGCATAAGAGGTCAATATGGAGATGGAGGGAATATTTCAAATCGACTCAAAGGATATAGGCAGGAAGATGGTGTTAATAGTAACAGCACAACAGAAACTTATATTGCGACAAAAGTTTTCGTGGATAACTGGCGTTGGCAAGGGGTTCCTTTTTATTTGAGAACAGGTAAAAGACTACCTAAAAGACTTGGAGAAATAGTCTTGACTTTTAAAGACGTTCCTGTTCATTTGTTTGAATCAACAATAATAAATCCCGCCCCAAATCAACTTGTCCTTAGAATTCAGCCAAATGAAGGTGCTACTTTCAAATTTGAGGTAAAATCTCCTGGTTCTGGAATGAAATCAAGACCTGTTGAGATGGAATTTTCTTACGATGAATCATTTGGAGAACCCTCAGATGAAGGCTATGTAAGATTATTAGCTGATGCAATGCTTTCTGACCCAACATTATTTACTCGAAGTGATGAGGTAGAGGCAGCCTGGAAACTTTATACGCCATTAATAGAATTGATGGATAACTCTCCTTGGAAGTTACCTATTTATAATTATGAATCTATGACATGGGGACCTCCTGAATCAGATCAATTAATTTCAAAAGATAATATTTTCTGGCGTAGACCTTAAAAATGAAACCTCAACTTACACTACAAACCCCTTTAGAGCTGCCTTATCAGGAAATTTCTAATTACCTTAATAAATTATGGATTTCAGAAGATAAAGATAATAGTGGAGCTAATACTTTCACATTAATGGTCTGGCAGCCTGCTTGGCTAGAACAATGTTTGGTTCATAAAGGATTAGTAAATGGACCAATTACTGGAAATTTAAGTCCAGAGATAATTGAAGTTGCTAAAAAATTTATTTTAGATCAAGGACTTCCTATCACTACTTCACTTAATAGTGAAGAATTATTGAATTTGCTGAAGGAAAATTTATCTAATAAAGACTTTGAAGATTTTAGAGGACAATTTTTTGAATCAACGATAAGTACATTGAATCCAAGAAGATTAATAACTTTAGCGCCAACATTAAATAAAAATTCAGATATTAAAACTTTTGTATCCGCTTACTGTCCATTAAGTGATACCTCAGCTATGCGATCTATTTGTGGGGATTTAGTTGTTATTAGAGGGGGCTCTGCCTCAATATGCAATAAAGGATTAAAAATAATTGATGAATTATCTATTGATGAATTACCTTCATGGTTGTGGTGGAACGGAAGCTTGGACGAGTCGCCTGAAATCTTCGAATATTTCACTGATTATGGTCTAAGGTTAATAATTGATACTGCTCTTGGATCGCCTCAAAGATGTTTAAAAGTTTTAGATCAATTAAATAATTCAAATAAAGCTATTAATGATTTAAATTGGGTTAGATTGAAAAATTGGAGGGAATCATTGGCAATGATTTTTGATCCGCCTTCGAGGAGACCAATTTTAGATCATATTACTGATATTGACATTGATATCGCAGGAGATCATATGATTCAAGCGTTGTTTTTGATTTCATGGATTAGCGATAAACTAGGTTGGTCTTTTCTAAGAGTTGAAAGGGATACAGAATCAACAAAAATAGAGTTTAAAAGAATTAATGGCGAAATAATTTCTACATCAATTAATCCCTTATCTTTGGGAAATCCTAGTATTCATTTAGGACAAGTTATTGGATTGAGGCTGATTTCAAAAATTAGTGAGGTTCAAAAAAATAACACTTGTGTAATACTTGGCTGTGAATCAGTGGAATGTATGAGACTTGAAGCAGGGGGAATGGCTAATATGGAATTAATAGAACAAGTTGTTCCAAATTCTTTTTCTACATCAGAGTACGATGTTAGTAAATTATTGGGAAGTAGTAGAGGTAATACCAGTCCTCTTTTTGAAAATTCTATTAATATAGCTCTTCAAATATTTAATGGTTTGAATAACTAATAGATGCCTTGTGTAATATCTTCTCCTTCAACTGATAGCGGGAAAACTACATTATCTCTTTTGCTATCTTGTTGGGCGTTCTCAAAAGGTATAAAAATACAAACTTTCAAGGTTGGCCCAGATTATCTTGATCAACAACAACTCAGCTCAATTGGCCAACCTATTTGCAGGAATTTAGATATTTTTTTAAGTGGTGAGGAATGGGTTCAAGAAAGTTTTTTTAAACATTCTTTGAAATATGAATTCTCGTTAATTGAAGGAGCAATGGGTCTGTTTGATGGACTAGGGTCAACAACCTATTCCAGCACAGCAAATATCTCTAAACTTCTCAATGCTCCAATAATTTTTATTGTTAATGCTAGAGGTCAAGTAGCTTCTCTTTTGGCGACTATTCGAGGTTTTAGAGATTTCGATAGTAAGTTGTCAATAGCAGGAATTATATTTAACAACGTTAATTCAGATAGACATAAAAAATTAATCAAAGAAGTTTTCAAAAATGAAGATATCGAAATTCTTGGTTTTTTACCATCTGATTCAAAAATAACTTTAAACAAAGCTAATTTAGGTTTGATATCTCCAATGGATAATGGAAAAGAAATTGATGTTGAATATTTTGCAAATTTCGCCGAAAGAAATATTGATGTATTTTCTCTTATTAAATTTCTGAAATCTCCTCAAAAGAAAATATATAATTCTTTCAATTTTAAAGATTTTAAAATAGACAAAAGTAAACCTATCGCAATTGCGGAAGATAAAATCTTTCATTTTCAATACCCTGAAACTAAGGAGTTTTTGAGTGAAATAGGTATACCATTGATTTCATGGAGTATTTATGATGATGAAGAAATACCAAATGAGGCTTCTTCTTTAATTATTCCGGGGGGGTTCCCTGAAAAATATGCTGATCATATAAGTAACTCTACAAAAAGCTTAAATTCGTTAAGGAAATTCCGCAAAAATGGATTTATATATGCTGAGTGTGGAGGGATGATGATTTTAGGAGACTTCATAAAAGATGAAAATGGTAATAATCATAAAATGAGTGGTATCCTGCCTTTTAGATCAAAAAAAAGTAAACTTTCAGTAGGTTATAGATACATTGAGGGTTTAAAAGATACTCCAATCATTAAACAAAATCAATTAATTAGAGGACATGAATTTCATTATTGGGAAATTGAAAATAATTTATCTGAACTTAATTCTGGTAAATCTGAGCATCAGATAAACCTTTCTTCCCCATGGAAAATTAAATCTTGGGAAACCGAATACAAAAATGAAGGCTTTTTTGATGAAAAATTACATGCAAGTTGGATTCACTTACATTTGCCAAGTTCTCCAGAAGTCGCAAAAAACTTTATAAAGGCCACCCAAATAACTTTTTCAAAGAATTCTTAATTTATTATCAAATTAAATATTTTGAAAGGAGAACCTAAAAAAAACATTCCAGACAAAGTGATTAATGGTCCTAAAAAACTCCCCACCATAACCTCAATTTTTGTATGACCCAGGGTTTCTTTTAAAAGTAATTCAGATTGAGGGTCTAGTTTTTTTGATAGTTTATTAATTTCTGCAGCTTGAATCCCAGCTGATTTTCGAACACCACTTGCGTCATACATAACTATTAGTGCTACAGCAACTGATAATGCGAATATTGAGCTATCAAATCCTAATTCATAACCTATACCAGATGCAGCGCCAGTTATTAAGGCGGAATGACTCGAGGGCATACCACCCGTCTCGAACATAATTCTAAATCTTATCTCTCCAGTTGAAAAGAAATTGAATACAATTTTAAAAAATTGAGCAAGCAAACAGGATAATAGGCTCCAGAAAAGAACTGAATTATTGAAAAAGGAAAAAAATTCATACATAAATTAAAAATAATTATCTGTCTCTATTTGTAATAAAGTCGGCTAACGATATTAAATACTTTGCATCTGCGCCCCAAGGTTCAATTGCTTTTTTTGCTTTTTCAACTAAATCAAATGCTCTTTTCTTTGACTCTTCCATTCCTAGTAATTTAGGGTAAGTGGTTTTGTCAGCTAAAAGATCTTTGCCAGCTGTTTTACCAAGCTTTTCACTGCTGGAAGTTAAATCAAGAATATCGTCTATTATTTGGAAGGCTAAACCAATTCCCTCTGCATATGTTGTCAGAGCTTGTAATAGTTTTTCGTTAGCTCCCGCGATCATCGCACCTGTTCTAACGCAGGCCTTTAATAAAGCCCCAGTCTTGTGAAGATGAATATATTCGAGAGTTTCAAGGTCGACTTCTTTGCCTTCGCATTCCAAATCAACAACTTGCCCCCCGACTAGGCCTGGTGCACCAGCAACTAGGGATAATTCGCCGACTACATTTAATAATCTATTTGGATCGACTCCAGGGCTTCTTAAAGAGACCATCTCAAAGGCCCTTGTTAATAAAGCATCGCCTGCAAGAATAGCTATTGCATCTCCATATACTTTATGATTTGTTGGCCTACCTCTCCTCAAGTCATCATTATCCATGGCGGGTAGATCATCATGGATCAAGGACATTGTATGGATCATTTCTATTGCTACCGCAGTAGGAACTGCAAGAGATGGTTCTCCGCCAGCCAGTGAGCAAGAAGCTAAACATAAAATTGGACGTATCCTTTTCCCTCCAGCTAAGAGGGAATATCTCATTGATTCTCTTAATATCTCTGGATTCTCAGGGCCCAAAGAAAAATCAAGTGCTTCTTCTACAACCTTTTTTGTATTTTTAAGATATTTTTCAAAATCATAAATACTATTTATAACTTCAGTCATTTTATACCTTCAGTAAAAAAAAATTCATCTTGGATTTTATGGCAAAAGGTCATTAAGAGTTGATGATAAACCAAATTGTTTTTGCCAGCTAAAAATAGTATTTACAAGTAACATTGTGACTGTCATTGGTCCAACACCTCCAGGTACAGGAGTATAAGCAAATACTTTAGAAATGACATCTTCTAATAATACATCGCCACATAATCTGGTTTGATTTTTATCAGAACTTTTTAATCTATGTATTCCTACATCAACAATTATTGCTCCTTCTTTCACAAAACTCGAATCTATAAGATTGGGTTTTCCCGCAGCCGCAATTAGAATGTCGGCTTCTCTACAAACTTTATTCAAATTTAATGTTTTAGAGTGAGTAATTGTTACCGTGCCATTTAAATTTAACAACATAAGCGATAGGGGTTTACCAACAAGCAAACTTCTTCCTATGACAACAATTTTCTTACCTTCAATTTTAATATTTTGGGATCTTAATAAATTAATAATTCCTGCTGGTGTGCATGATCTCATCGCAGGTTCATTTTTTACTAGTTTGCCGATATTTATCTCATTTAGTCCATCTACATCTTTGCTTGGATTGATATGGCTGATCAGTTTTTGCTCGTCAAACTTCTTTGGGATGGGAAGTTGAAGTAACATTCCATCAATATCCTTATCAGAATTAAGTTTTATTATTAATTGTTCAACGTCTTTTTGCTCTACACTATCTTCTAGATGAAAGATAAAGCTCTTTATTCCAATCCTTGAACATGCTTTTTCCTTGTTTTTAACGTAAACACCACTCGCGGGGTCTTCACCTATTCTTATTACAGCAAGACCAGGAACCCTTTTTGCGATTAATTTATTACTGGAGATATAATCAGTTAATCTTTCTTCAATTTCAAGAGATAATTTTTTACCGTCTAATTTTAATGACATTTAGAAAAACATCTCCTTTTTACACCTAGCATGCCTATAATTCTAAATTATTCAAATAGATTTATCTATATTCTGTGCAAAACATCATAACTACCCTAAAAAAATGGTTTTATCTTTGGAGGCGAAGTCAAGTCCCAGTAAAACAACCAATTAAAATTTCAAGAATAGATAATCTCATAATTTTTTTAGTATGCATTTTAATATCATTAATTTCTTCTTATAAATTACTTCTTATCTCGCCTTTAAATATCGCAGATATTTTTTCATGGTTTTTGACCTTTACTGAAATACTTATTTTTTCCGGAGTTTTGATATTAGTCTCAAAAAAAGAGAATCCTACAATTTCCTCAAGACAGATCTTTTTGATAATTACTCTTCTTTTAGCGTTACAAGTTACCAAATTAGTCTTGGCTTCAACCATAAGTCCATTATCTATGATAATCCCACCGGCATTAATAATATCTCAAGGAATGGGAAGCATAACAGCTTTAGCTTGGGTATCAATAGCAAGTCTTATTTGGCCTGACCCAGAAATTGTTATCAATAATAATTTATTATTTATTTTATTAGTTTGTGCTTCAATAGTATCTCTTCTTGGGGGAAGAATAAGAAGTAGAGCTCAGTTACTTCAACTATCAATTTTTGTCCCCATAGGATCGTTCTTGAGTCAATGGATATTGATAGGTAAAGATAGAATATCTCTTTTTAATCAGCAAGATTTTGTTTTAGCTAATGGGAATATATTTTCTGATTCTTTGGTATTGGCAATAGCTATGCTTTTTACAATTTTATTTATGCCTATTTTTGAATCAATATTCGGATTATTAACTAAAGCAAGATTGCTCGAATTGGCTGATAAGGAGAAACCTCTAATTAGAAGATTGTCAATAGAAGCTCCTGGGACTTTTGAACATACCTTACTTATATGTGGTTTAGCAGAGGAAGCAACAAGAATGATTGGTGGTGATATTGATCTTATTAAAACTGGAGCGTTATATCATGATGTTGGCAAATTACATGCACCTAATTGGTTTATTGAAAATCAGGATGGTTCAAAAAATCCGCATGATGAATTAGATGATCCGATTAAAAGTGCAGAAGTATTACAGGCTCACGTTGATGAAGGCTTGAATTTTGCAAGAAAAAATAGACTGCCTAAATTGATAGCTAATTTTATTCCTGAACATCAAGGTACTCTTAAGATGGGATATTTTTTTCAAAAAGCTAAAGAAAAAAATCTCGATGTTAATGAATATTATTTTAGATACAAAGGCCCTATTCCGCAGTCCAAAGAAACAGCTATTTTAATGCTTGCCGATGGATGTGAAGCAGCACTAAGAGCTATGAATATTAATGCATCTGATAAAGAAGCTTTGAAAACAATATCTAATATTATTGGTTCGCGTAAAAAAGATGGGCAATTAGATGATAGTAATTTATCTAAAGGAGAAATTTTTCTAATAAAAAGGGCATTCTTGAATGTGTGGAAAAGAATTAGACACAGAAGAATTCAGTATCCAACTAGCAAGAATAATACCTTTTCTTAATTTTCAATTTTATAATCTAATACTTCTTCGATGTTTTGGATTACACCAATAAAGAAGAGCTAGCGTACTTAATAATGTTGTTAAGAGAGTAAACCCACCCACTCCATAAATGTCTTGAAGAGTTATGAGCCTTACTACTGAATAAGGACCCATGCCAGAAATCACCATTGATAAAGATACCAGAGTTAAAGTTACTCCCCATTTTCTCTCTGCTAAAAGAGCTGCTGAAGAAACTATTCCAACAATTGCTGCAGGCCATCCAAGACTTATGGCAAGAGTTATATTTGCAACTTTGAGTGGAGGCCCATAACTTATTATTAATGCGATTATTGGAAGTGCAATTATGTTGCCGATTAAGCCAACCCACGAAAGTGCCCAATATCCAAGTACCCTTTCTCTCATTATTTACTGCTTTAATTATTTGTTTAATCTACATTATTAAGATACTATTTTTTAATACTACTTAATAATCCTAAGAAAATAATTTAATTTGCAGGATTAGTAAGAAATTTATTATCAGAATTCTCTAAATTATCAAATTGTGGATGAATTGAATTTCTTTTCTCAGAAAATACAAGTCTATTTAAAGCATTAACGTAAGCATTCGCTGCAGCAACTACAACATCTGTATCAGCGGAATGACCAGAATATATTTTATTATCGCTTCTTATCCTTATTGTTACTTCGCCCAAAGCATCAATTCCTTCTGTTACCGACTTAACAGAAAATTCAATTAATTCATTAGGAACTTTAGCTAATTTATTTAAAGCCTCGCATACAGCATCAACGGGTCCAGTTCCTATTGATACAGCAGTATCCTCACTGTTATCTTCCGTGTTTAGAAGCGAAATGGTTGCAGTAGGTTTAGAGGCGTTACCACAACTTACTTGTACAAGACTTAATTGAAATTTAGCTTCTGGGAGTTGAACTTGTTCACTAACAATTGCTTCTAAGTCTCTATCAGTAATTTCTCTTTTCCTGTCAGCTAAATCTTTAAAACGAGCAAAAGCATCATTTAAATCTTCTCGGCTCAAGTCATATCCCATCTCTTCTAATCTTGCTCTTACCGCACTTCTTCCACTAAGTTTCCCTAAAGATATTTTGTTGTCACTCAAACCAACAGTTTTTGCATCGATAATTTCGTAAGTTAGTCTATTTTTTAAAACACCATCCTGATGAATACCTGACTCATGTGCAAAAGCGTTAGCTCCCACAATTGCTTTATTAGGTTGTACAGTCATTCCAGTTAGGTTAGAAACAAGTCTAGAGGTTTTTGTTATTTCTTCTGTTCTTATAGCCGTAAGAGGAGTTGGGGAATCTGGATTTCTTTTAAAAAAACTATTAAAAAAACTTTTCCTAACATGAAGTGCCATTACTAATTCTTCTAGAGAGGCATTCCCGGCTCTTTCCCCAATTCCATTAATAGTACATTCTAGTTGTCTTGCTCCATTTTTTACTGCTTCTAGAAAATTGGCTACTGCTAACCCCAAATCATTATGACCATGAACCGATATTACTGCCTCATCAATATTTGGAACATTTTTATTTATTTCGGCAATTAGTTTGCCAAATTCACTAGGAGTTGTGAATCCAACGGTATCAGGGATATTTATTGTTGTCGCTCCAGCAGTAATTGCTAGTTTAATCACTTCGCATAAAAATTCAGGATCACTCCTTGAGGCATCTTCACAAGAAAACTCAATATCATCTACTAGGGATTTCGCATAATTAACCATTTCTGGAACTATTTGAAGAACATCTTGTCTGGATTTTTTAAGTTTATGTTTAAGATGAATATCACTTGTCGCAATAAAAGTATGTATTCTTTTCTTGGGGGCTGGACTTACCGCTTCGTAACATGCTTTTATATCTCCTTTAGACGCTCTAGCTAAACCACATATTATAGGGCCATTTTCTCTCCCTACGGCATTAGCAATTTTATTAACAGCTTTAAAATCTCCTGGACTTGCGAAAGGGAAACCAGCTTCAATTACATCTACCCCTAATCTTGCTAATTGATGGGCGATAGCAAGTTTTTCTTCAAGATTTAAACTGGCACCAGGAGATTGCTCTCCATCTCGAAGAGTTGTATCAAATATCAAAATTCTTCCAGGATCTTTTGACATCAGAAGTAATAACTTAAACTTATATTAAGCTAATTAAAAAAATTTGACTAGATTTAATTCAATAAAAATTTGCTGAAAGTTTATAAATTAAATAATATTGGTTAAAATTCTGAAAAAAAAAATCAAATAATTAAATTTTTAAAGTATTCTTTTAGGATTAAAGCCTTCTAATCAAAAAAAATCATTTCGATTGTTTATAGAAATATAGGCATAAATTTAAAAAGTATGAATGGGCAATACTCTAAAAATAATGTTTTAGGCCAGTTAGCGATAGTTTTACATGCTCATCTACCTTATGTCAGAAAAAATGAAAAAAACTCCTTAGAAGAGGATTGGTTATTTCAGGCGATTTTGGAATGTTACATACCACTGCTTCAATCAATAGAATCTTCCAAAAATGAAAATCCTTCAAATACCAAACTTACTATTAGTTTGTCTCCAACATTATTATCACTTTTAGATAATAAAAAAATTCAAGAAACATTCCCAAGCTGGATTGAGACAAGAAATGATTTCTTAAATGAACTGCCAAAAGAAGAAAAAAGTGCCTCTGAATTTTTAATTAATAACCTTAATGACAAATATTTGTATTGGCAAAAATGTTCTGGAAATTTAATTGAGAAGTTTAAAGTTTTAAATAACTCTGGAAATTTGGATATTCTTACTTGTGCTGCTACACACGGTTATTTGCCAATTTTAAGGGAGAATCCAGAAACTGTTAAAGGACAAATCAATACAGCCATTAGGAACCATGAAAATATTTTTGGAACTCAGCCTTTAGGTATTTGGTTACCTGAATGTGCATATTATGAGAATTTAGATGAAATGCTTTTTAATTCTGGAATTAGATATGCAATCTTAGATGGTCACGGTATTCTTAACGCTACGCCAAGACCTAGGTATGGTGTGTACGCTCCAATTTGCTCGAAAAAAGGAGTTGCCTTCTTTGGAAGAGATAGTGAGTCAACTTTACCCGTTTGGTCTGCAAAAGACGGGTTCCCGGGAGACAAAGTTTATAGGGAATTTCATAAAGATTTGGGATGGGAATTACCTATCTCCAAACTCCAAAAGAAGGGTATCTCAACTAAAAGACCTTTGGGTTTGAAGTTTCATAAGATTACAGATTATAAGGCGCCATTAGGGGAAAAAGCTTTTTACTTAGAAAATGAAGCCAAAAAGAAGGTTGCAGAACATGCTGATTCTTATCTTCGAGCGAGATCTAAACAATTAGAAAAATTAACATTATCCTCTTCCTTTAAGCCATTATTGTTAGCTCCATTTGATGCAGAGTTATTTGGTCATTGGTGGTATGAAGGACCTTTTTTTATTGAAAATATTTTAAAAAACTCTAGTAAATACTCAATTAAGCTTACAAATTTAAAAGAATTCTTAATTCAAAAGCCAAATCTTCAGATTTGCGATCCATCACCATCAAGCTGGGGACAAGGAGGTTATCATAACTATTGGATTAATGATACAAATGCGTGGATTGTTCCGGAAATAACTAAAGCAGGCTCAACTTTTGTTGAGTTGTGCTCGAAAAATTTTAATAATGACTTATCTCCAAGACTTTTCAAGCAAGCAGCAAGAGAATTACTTCTTTCTCAGTCCTCTGATTGGAGTTTTATACTAAGAGCTGGAACTACAACTGAGCTTGCAAAAGAGAGGATAGAAAGACATTTGTTCAGGTTCTGGAAAATAGTTGAAATGATTAAAAATCATTCCAACATTAATTTTAAATTTCTTGAAGTTATTGAGGAAGAAGATAAAGTTTTCCCAGAAATTAATATTGATGATTGGCGAAAATAAAAATACTAATTTAACTTGAGCATTCCTAGTTTTACTTTTAGAGGTGAATTTATAAACATCTTACTCATCACGTAAATTAGTTTTGGAAGTGGAAGTGTATTAGTAAGAAAACCTACCCATTCATTGGTTGATAATCTAAAGAAATTTGAGAAAAAGCTTCTTAATCTACTTTCGTCAAAGCTCATCAATCTTCTTAGACCGTATTGGTAAAGTTTATGCCTTTGTATTAACTCGTTAGGCCATAGGATCTCCCAACCTTTTGTTGCTATTTCAAGAGAACTGTGATTAGGTTCTTTTAAAAAGATTGCTAATTTTTTTGCAAGGAGTGGAGCTCTTCTTAATAAAGATCCGATCATGTATCCAGATGCAGGATGCACCATGCTTGCAGACCCTCCAAAACCAAGTACAAATTGTTTTTTAAATGGGAGGGGTAAATTCATTGGAAAAAGGCAGTTCTCTTCATGAAAAATTTCACTTACTTGAATACCCTTGCTGTTTAGTCTTTTAAAAAGTCTTTTTTTGAGATTCTCTTGGGATAAGGCAGGATAACTAGCTAATGATGTTTCTTCAACAAAAAAAGTTTCATTTCCAAGATCCATTGCATAAAGAAAAGAAGGAGATAATAACTTTTCTTCATTGTTCAAATGATTTGGACGAAAATCCATTAAAACAAACTGATCCTTATTAACTGGTGGCGATGAAAATTTACCGACAATCCCATACGCAGCTTGTTGAGCGATTTCATTTTGGACTGGTCTTTTTATGAAATTACTTTTATGACCACTTGCGTCAATGACTAACCTAGCCTTTATTCTTAGACCTGAAAAGCAAATCACTTCAGATAGTTTATTTTTCTCTTTAATATCTTTTGCTGTTTCATTCAACCATTCAATCCCGATACACTTTTTTAAAAGTTCATTTTGAAAAGCTTCTTGATTTATTAAACCATAATCGTAATTATGTTTTGTAGGATTATCTCCATTTTTATTTTCGCCATTTCCAAAAAAACTAACTGTTTTGCACCACCGATGAGATAACAAAGACTCTAATCCTAATTCCTCTAATTCAGAAGCCCAAATACCATATGTATTCTCCCATTTTTCATTTGGAGATTTAGTTGATATGCCCTTAATATTTAGATCTTGCTTGGCTAATTCTGAAGCCAAGCATAGTGCTGCAGGCCCGGAACCTAAAATTAGAATATCAAGTATTTCCATATTATCTAATAAATCATATTCTTTTAATTTTCTTTGCCTTGATTAGATTGGTCTGTTTCCTCTGTTTGTTCATGAGGAACTAATACAACTTCTGATAAATGATCACCCTCATCTAATCTTTGTAATTTTACTCCAGTAGCAGCTCTAGATTGCTGGGATATTTTATCTGCGTTTGTTCTAACTATCACGCCTTTTTCAGACACAAAAAGTAATTCTTCCCCTTCTCCAAGGACCTTCAAACAAACTAATACATCATCTTTAATTCTGAATTTTATTGCTCTTAACCCCATGCCTGCTCTTTTTTGTAACCTAAATTGGGTTACAGGTACTCTTTTACCTAGTCCAAATGCACTGGCTATTAGTACCCAAGGACCTTCTGAAGTGTCAACTTCAAGATTTTCATCAGATTCTTTCGTGAGATCTTCACTTCTAGCTAATTGATCAACTAAATCAGATGTCAAAACATCCATAGAAACGAGATTGTCTCCTTCTCTCAGGTTCATAGATTTAACTCCCCTTGCGGTCCTGCCAAGTGGCCTTAATTCGTAAATATCTAGTCTGAAATGAATCGCCATTCCTGTCCTTGATCCAATCAAAACACTGTCACCCTCTTTTGATAATCTAACCCAAGTTAAAGCATCTCCATCCTCAAGATTTATTGCTATTAAACCATTTGATCGAATTTTTGAGAAAGCAGAAAGTGAAGTTCTTTTTATAAATCCAGCCTTGGTTAACATTAATAGATAACAATCGTTATCAAAAGAATCTACTGCAACTAGCGAGGTTATCTTTTCTTCTCTTGGTATTGGGAGTAGTTGAACTGATGGAGTACCTTTAGCTGTTCTGCTACTCATAGGAACTCTATATGCTGGTAGAGCATAAGATACCCCTCTATCACTAAAAAGCAATAGAGTATCATGATCATTACAGCTTATAAATAGTTTTACTTCATCATCTTCTTGTGTCTTTGTTCCGGCTTTACCTCTAGACCCACGACTTGTAGATTCGAATTCATTAACAGGCATTCTTTTTAAATAACCTGCTTCCGTCAATAAAACTACAGATCTGTCATTAGCGATAAGATCAATATCATCTAGACCACCGCCTAAATCAAGTATTTCTGTTTTTCTTGGAGAGGAAAATCTTTCATTGATTTTATTAAGTTCTTCAAGAATAATTTCAAAAATTCTTTCTTTACTATTTAATATTTGCTGATATTGGTTAATTTTTCGGGTTAACTCATCATGTTCCCCTTTGATTTTATCAGCTTCTAATGCTGTTAACCTTCTTAATTGCATTTGTAATATAGCTTCTGCCTGTGTGGCAGATAACTCATGATCAGTTTGTAATTTTTCTCGTGCTGAAACTGTATCTTTTGCTGATCTTATTAGATCAATAATCTCATCCATAACACCCAATGCTAATAAAAGGCCTTTTACTATGTGATCCCTCTCTTCAGCCTTTTTTAATAAAAACCCTGTTCTTCGTCTTATTGTCTCCACTCTGAAGTCTAGAAATACATCTAACATTTTTCTGAGTGAAAGTGTTGTGGGCTCTCCTTTTACTAAAGCAAGGATATTTGCACTAAAGTTATTTTGTAGAGGTGTTAACTTAAATAAATTATTTAAAACTACTTGTGGGTAGGCATCCCTTTTTAGTTCAATAACAATCCTCATTCCGTCTCGATCACTTTCATCTCTGATATCAGAAATACCTTCTAATTTTTTTTCATTAACCAAGTCAGCAATTCTTTCTATCAATGCAGCTTTATTAGTTTGGAATGGGAGCTCTGAAATTATTACTGCATCTTTTTCAGCTCTACTACTGGATTTAATTTGCTCAATATTTGCTACACCTCTCATGGTTATAGAACCCCTCCCTGTCTTGAAAGTTTCTCTGATACCATCTCTGCCTAAGATTTGACCACCTGTGGGAAAATCAGGACCCTTAATTATTTCAAAAAGTTCTCTATCTTCAATCGAAGGGTTATTGATGATTGATTTGAGACCATTAATTAATTCCCCTAAGTTATGAGGTGGAATATTAGTTGCCATTCCTACTGCTATTCCAGAAGATCCATTTAGTAGTAGTTGAGGGATTCTTGCAGGTAAAACTGTTGGCTCTTGTTGAGATCCGTCAAAATTATCGGCGAAATCTACAGTTTCAGATTCAATATCCTCTAATAAACTTTCATCTGTAAGAGATTGCAAACGAGATTCTGTATATCTCATTGCTGCTGGAGGGTCGTTATCAACAGAACCAAAGTTTCCATGGCCATCTATGAGTGGCATCCTCATAGAGAAATCCTGAGCCATCCTAACCAAAGCATCATAAACAGCAGTATCGCCATGAGGGTGGTATTTACCTAGTACTTCTCCAACAACTCTTGCACATTTTCTGTATGGTCTACCGCTAGTTAAACCAAGTTCATACATTGCATAAAGAATTCTTCTATGAACAGGTTTTAATCCATCTCTTGCATCTGGAAGAGCACGACCGACTATAACGCTCATTGCATACTCAAGATATGAGCGAGACATCTCGTTTCTTAGGTCAGTCTGAATAATTCGGTCGTTATCTTCGCTTAATCCTGAGTTGTCAGAATCTAAAATATCAGACATATAAAAATCCTTTTTTTAATAATAATCGCTGATTGTCATAATTAATAAAAAAAAATATTTATTTAATTCCCAAATACTCACATTTACACACAAATCAAAATAAAACCTGTTGTTTTTGAACAAACCTTGGCTTATTACCCCTTTAGTTGTTAATTTAATCAGAATAAAGATAAAATTTCGTGAATATTGAACTTGGTTTAAATAAAAAAGTCAGAAGGGCTTATGGCATTGATGAAATAGCTTTAGTCCCTGGGAATAGAACACTTGATTACGATTTGACTGATCCTTCTTGGTTAATAGGTGATTTTAAAAGAGAAGTTCCAATCGTAGCTAGTGCCATGGACAGTGTTGTCGATGTCAATACGGCTATAGAACTCACAAAATTAGGTTCTATAGGGGTTATTAATATGGAGGGTATACAAACAAGATATGAAAATCCTGATAAAATATTGCACCAAATAGCAGCAGTGGGAAAAAATGATTTTGTTCCGTTAATGCAGAAGATATACAGTGAACCTGTCAAGGAGGGATTAATTTTACAAAGAATAAATGAGGTCAAAGAAGGAGGAGGTATCGCTGCTTTTAGTGGGACTCCTCAGGCTGCTATTAAGTTTAGGGAAACACTTAATAATTCCAAAATAGATTTATTTTTTCTTCAAGGAACTGTTGTTTCAACTGAACATCTTGGTTTGGAAGGTAAGGAAACCTTAAATATTAAAGATCTTTGCCAATCTATGAATGTCCCAGTTGTAGCGGGAAATTGTGTTACTTACGAAGTCGCAAAACTTCTCATGGATGCAGGAGTTGCAGGGTTAATGGTTGGGATAGGACCTGGAGCGGCATGTACATCAAGAGGAGTACTGGGAATTGGAATACCTCAAGCAACTGCAATTGCTGATTGTAGTGCGGCCAGAAATGATTATTTTCAAGAATGTGGTCGTTATATTCCTATTATTGGTGATGGAGGAATTGTAACGGGCGGAGATATCTGTAAATGTTTAGCATGTGGAGCAGATGCTGTAATGATTGGATCCCCAATAGCTAAATCCTCAAACGCTCCAGGCAAAGGATTTCACTGGGGTATGGCTACTCCAAGTACAGTATTGCCTAGGGGCACAAGAATTGAAGTTGGTTCTACAGGATCCTTAGAAAGAATAATTAAAGGACCTGCCCTACTTGATGATGGGACACATAACTTATTAGGAGCCATTAGAACCTCAATGAGTACTCTTGGGGCAAAAAATATTAAAGAAATGCAAGAAGTTGAAATAGTTATTGCACCATCTCTTCTAACAGAGGGTAAGGTTTATCAAAAAGCTCAGCAGCTTGGGATGGGTAAGTAGTTTTTTTAAGCAAAACTATAAAACCTTTGTGAATTAAGCATTAAATTGAAAAATTTTCTGATTAGGAGTTATTATTAAATGATGGGGGAAACCCCATACTCCTCACACACTAAATCGCCCGATTAATCGGGCTTTTTTAGATATTTTGTTACTTATATTATTTTATCTGTAATGAAATCATCACTTACAAGAATTGCCTGCTAAATTTTCAAAAAGGAATACTTAAATTATGTCATCAGCTCCAGCCGTAACTGATTCTTCATTTGACAAGGATGTACTGCAAAGTGATCTACCAGTCTTGGTTGATTTTTGGGCACCATGGTGCGGTCCATGTAGGATGGTTGCACCAGTTGTAGAAGAAATCTCAAAAGACTTCGAAGGGAAAATTAAAGTTTTTAAATTAAACACAGATGAGAATCCAAATGTTGCAAGTCAATACGGAATTAGAAGTATACCAACATTAATGATCTTTAAAGGAGGTCAAAAGGTTGATACAGTTGTTGGAGCTGTACCAAAAGCAACTCTTTCGAGCACTTTAACTAAGCATTTATAAATTTAAAAGCTTTGCACAAAATTGGACTTATAGATTACGGGATGGGTAACATTCATTCTGTAACAAAATCTCTAGAAAGTCTTGGAGAAGAAATAATATTAATTAAAAACTTTAATGATTCCAAGCTTTGTAAGGCGATAGTTCTTCCTGGTGTTGGAGCATTTGATCCAGCGATGAATAATCTCATAAATACTGATTTGATAACTGATTTGAAGAATTGGATTAAAAGTGGGAAGTCCTTCTTTGGGATATGTTTAGGTCTTCAACTACTCTTTGAATCTAGTGATGAAGGAAAAGTTCAAGGGCTGGGGATTTTAAAAGGAAAAATACAAAAAATACCCAATATTGTTAACCAAAGAATCCCTCACATGGGTTGGTGCCAACTTTTACCTACAAAAAAAAATACCTTATTTGGGATTGAAGAATTAAATAATTGGGTCTATTTTGTACATTCCTATCATGCAATTCCAGATGACTTAAATATTATTGCAGCTCAGGTTGATTATGGCTCTGAAAAATTAACTGCAATGATAGAGAATGATAATTTATTGGCCTGTCAATTTCATCCGGAAAAATCTGGAAAAACTGGTGAAAAACTTTTGAAAAGATGGCTGAGTAATATTCAATAACTGATGCTTAGGGATGAAGACTAATTTAAGATTAATAGGTGGCAAAAAACTTCAAAGTCCAAATAATTCCTATACCAGACCTACAACTTTGAGAGTGAGAGAGGCCATATTTAATATATTGAACAATAGAGTTAAAAATAGTAACTGGTTAGATTTATTTAGTGGAACAGGGGCCATTTCTTGTGAAGCCTATAATCACGGGGCAAGCAAAATACTTGCAATTGAAAAAAATAAAATCAACTCAAAAATTTGCTTAGAAAATTTACATTCTTTGGAGAACATAGAGAATAGGAGAAATGATATCGAAGTTATTTGTAAAGATGTTTTGAAATGGACAAAACCAAATTATGAGAGAAACTTATCATCTAGAAATATGGATTTAAATAAATTAAAATTTGATTTTGTTTATCTTGATCCTCCCTACTATGTGGATTTCCATGAATTAATTTTAAATCAATTATTTAATTGTAATTTTTTAAAAAAAGATTCGACAGTTATTTGTGAACATTCTCCAGACTTAACTATTAAAAAAAGTACTTTGTGGGAAACTATAGATGTACGAAATTATGGGCAATCAAGATTAACATTTTTAATCAATGTCCAGCATCCCTGAACCTCTTCTGTATTGATTCCATGCACTTACGAATAATCCAAGAAGAGTTATCGGAACTAAACCTAAAACAATTCCACAAAGAAGAGGCTCGATCATTTTTTTGCCTTTTTTGAATTTCTTATTCACAATTGTTACATAGAGATTATTTTTTGTGTCAACATCTTCATCAACTGCAGCAGAAAGAGACTTTAAAAGTGAATTCTTAAAAATTGTTCTTATTTTATTTGGGGTTTTATTGATTTTGTTTTTAATATTTTTCGTAAATCATCATGAAAATAATAAATATATTATTGAAACTCTAGAGCTCAATGGCTCTGCTGAGGAAGGAGATGCTCTTTTTAAGATGAATTGTGTTGGATGTCATGGAATTACAGCAAGAGGATTAGTGGGGCCAGACTTGCACTCAATAACTAAACGTTTGAATGATAAACAGATAATAAAACAAGTTACTGAAGGCCTAACTCCTCCTATGCCAAGTTTTGAAATTGATCCTGTAAATATGTCTAATTTATTAAAATATCTTCATAGTCTTGAATGATTTTGGGAAAAAATTTTTCTAATTTAAAGGTAATATTAGTTGAACCAAATGGCCCTTTAAATGTAGGGAGCGTTGCTAGATTATGCTCCAACTTTGAAGTTGATGAGTTAAGAATTGTGTCTCCGAAATGCGATATATTTTCTTTAGAAGCAAAAAAAATGGCCCTTAAAGGTTATAAATTTCTTGAAAATTGTAAGATTTTTGATGATCTTCAAAAAGCAATTTTTGACTGTGATTTAGTTCTGGCATCTTGTGGAAGGATTGATGTAAATAAAAATTCATTTTTTGAATCTTCTGAAGATATAGTTGATTGGACTTTATCTTTTAAAAGGATAAACAATTTAGCAATTATATTTGGAAGAGAAGATAGAGGTTTAACTAACAGTGAATTGCTTCTGGCAAATAAAACTTTTAATATCCCAACTTCTCAGAATAATCCTTCATTAAATCTTTCTCACGCTGTTTCAATAGCTTTGTATGAGTTAAATAAGTCTTCAAAAAGAAACTTTGAACAAGAACTAAAAGTTTTTAATCTTGCATCATCAAAACAAATTCATGATTCGTTTTCGGAGATAGAAGAATTACTTTTGAAGGTTGGATATCTTTTAAAACATACTTCCAAGGCAAAAATCAGTAAATTTAAGAATTTTGTTTTGAGGGCAAATACATCAATGCATGAAATTAATGTTTTAAGAGGAATTGTCCATCAAATAAACTGGTTTTTGAACAACTCAAGAAAAAGATAAGTAAGTATAAACTTGATTAATTATTATTCACTGCAGTTTTAATTAGATAGGGATATTTACTAAAAACATTTTCTGAAGTAGCATCTATGGATTATTTGAAATTTTAAGAAAATTAAAACTGTGCCTACAACAAAGAAAAGAAGAGTTTTCCCTTTTACAGCTGTAATTGGTCAAGAAGAAATGAAATTGGCTCTCTTGTTAAATGTTATAGATCCAAGAATTGGAGGAGTGATGATAATGGGTGATAGAGGGACCGGAAAGTCGACTACAATCAGAGCATTAGCTGATTTGTTGCCTGCAATCGATGTTGTTAAAGACGATCCATATAATAGTTCTTTAGTCGATCCTGATTTGCAAAGTAAAGAAGTTTTGGAAAAAATATCTCAAGGAGAAAATCTAGAGAGTATTCAAAAACAAGTACCTATGGTTGATTTGCCCTTAGGGGCTACTGAAGACAGGCTTTGTGGAACAATTGATATAGAGAAGGCTTTAAGTGAAGGTGTTAAGGCATTCGAACCTGGATTGTTGGCTAAAGCTAATAGGGGTTTACTATATGTCGATGAAGTGAATTTGCTTGATGATCATTTAGTTGATGTACTTCTAGATTCGGCTGCTTCTGGATGGAATACAGTTGAAAGGGAGGGAGTTTCAGTTCGACATCCTGCGAGGTTTGTCCTTATTGGTTCAGGCAATCCAGAAGAAGGTGAATTAAGGCCTCAACTATTGGATAGGTTTGGAATGAGTGTTGAGGTTAAGACAGTTAGAGATGCTGAATTAAGAGTTCAAGTAGTAGATCAAAGAACTTCTTTTGACGATAATCCTGATGAGTTTTCATTGAGTGTTGAGAAACAACAGGATGATCTTCAACAAAAGGTTATTAAAGCACAAGAAATATTAAATTCTGTTCAAATGGACGATGACTTAAGATTGAATATTTCTGCAATCTGCGGAGAATTAGATGTTGATGGTTTACGCGGAGATATTGTTACAAATAGGTCTGCAAGGGCAATCGCAGCCTTTGAGGGTAGAACTGAAGTGCAAGAAGATGACATCGCAAGAGTTATTTCTTGTTCTTTAAGACATAGACTAAGAAAAGATCCTCTAGAACAAGTTGATTCGGGAGAAAGAGTCATTCAAGCTTTTTGTAAAGTATTCGATTTAGATGAAAAAGAAAATCTTTCAAAATTTCAATTATCTGCCGAAGATTAGTAAAAGTGAAAATAATTGGGATTGACCCTGGATTAGCTAGAGTTGGTTATGGAATAATTGAAATAGAAAATGAAAGAAAAATATTATTAGATTGCGGTGTTATTGAGACAGATAAAGGTAAAAAAGAAGAAGATAGACTTCATGAGATATTCCAAGATCTTAATGAATTAATAAATCATTGGAACCCAACAGCAGCCGCGGTAGAAAAATTTTTCTTTTACAGGTCAAGCACTACCATTAGCGTGGTGCAGGCTAGAGGCGTGATTATGATGGTATTGGCATCTAAAAACATTCAAGTTAGTGAATATTCACCTGCTCAGATAAAATTAACAATTGCTGGATCTGGAAAGGCATCTAAGAAAGATATTCTTGATGCCGTTATGCATAACTTAGATCTTAAAAAACCACCGAAACCTGATGATTCAGCAGACGCATTGGCCATAGCACTTACAAAACTAAATGAAGATGGCTTTAACTGAAAATTTGATATGACGATCTTTGAAAATAAGAAATTGGAGAGGGATACGTATAGAAAACTGAGAGATGGGATTTCTCTTAATCAAAGAGAAAATGTAGAAAAGAATGTAGGATTATATGTTGATTCATTTGTTAAAGGAAATAAAAATATTGGTTATATTGCAATATATTGGCCTCTAAAAAATGAAGTAGATATAAGAAGTCTTAAGAAAAAATTTACTTTAGCTTTGCCTAGATGTAAAGATAAAAAAGAGTTGTTATTTTATCCATGGGACGAAAGACCTCTTACCAAAGATTATGAGGGGATACTAAGTCCAAATAACTCTTCCCCATTAAGTTATTTGCAGATAAGCATGATACTTATTCCATGTCTTTCCGTTGATAAAAATTTAACAAGATTAGGTTATGGAGGAGGTTATTTTGATAAGTTAAGGAGAGATAATAATTGGAGAAATGTTCCATGTATTGGAGTATTAACTTCTAATTGTGTAAGTAAGATTCCATTAACCAGAGCTGAGTGGGATATTCCTTTATCAGGCTTTATCACAGAAAAAGAAATATTTGTATAATAGAAGACAAATGAGGTGATTAATTTATAGTTTTAAAAATGGAAAATCAGGAAAAATACAATAATTTATCCAAGTTAGTAGAAAAGTTAAAGAAATCAGAAGATCCAAAAAGAAAATATGAATACATCTTGTGGTTAGGCAAAAAATTGAAAGAGCCAAATAGTGAAATCCTTGTTGAAGAAAATAAAGTTAAGGGATGCGTTTCAGAAGTTTTTGTTAAAGCAAATATTAAAGGTGGTAAATTATTTTGGGAAGGATATTCTGATGCTTTAATAACCAAGGGTTTATTAGCATTCTTAATTTCTGGGCTAAATGATTTAACACCAAATGAGGTTGTTAAAATAGATAAGAAATTTATAGAAGATACTGGTTTGAAAGCAAGCTTAACGCCATCACGATCAAATGGGTTTTTAAACATTTTATTGAAAATGCAGTCTCAAGCAAATGAATTTTTGTTGGTCTAATAATATAAAATTAAACTCAAAGTTAAAAGAAATAAAAAATGAGAAAATGCAAAATTGGAATTGTAGGTTTTGGAACTGTAGGTTCAGGAATTTATAAAATATTAAGTTCTGAAGTTGATACACATCCAATTCTTAAAGAAATAGAGATTGTAAAAATAGCAGTTAAAGATCTTAATAAAAAAAGGAATATTGGGATAGATAATAATTTATTAACTGATGATCCATTTAAATTAATTAATGACCCCTCTATAGATGTAATTGTTGAAGTAATGGGTGGGGTTAATTTGGCGAAAGATATTATTCTGCAATCATTAAAATTAGGTAAATCTGTTGTTACAGCAAATAAAGCAGTCATTGCAAGATATGGAGAAGAAATATATAAAACTGCATCTAAAGAAGGAGTTTATATATTGTCAGAGGCGGCAGTTTGCGGGGGGATTCCTATAATTGAACCCTTAAAAAGATCATTAAAAAGTAACAGCATAAAAAAAATGGTTGGCATAATAAATGGCACAACAAATTTTATTCTTTCAAAGATGACAAATGAAAAAGCTGATTACAAGGAGACCTTAAAATTGGCACAAAGCCTTGGGTATGCAGAATTTGATCCAACTGCAGATGTTGAGGGCCATGATGCTGCTGATAAGATTTCAATTCTTAGTGAACTTGCATTTGGAGGGGTAGTCAAAAGAGAGGAGATTCATTCTGAAGGAATTAGTAAAATTAATCTAAAAGATATCGAATATGCCAATAAATTAGGGTTTGAAATAAAACTTTTAGCACTCTCCGAAAGAGGACAAATTAATAGTAATGATTCACTAGCTTTGAATATTTGGGTAGGACCTTCTTTGATTCCAAAATCTCATCCATTGGCAACAGTTAAGGGAGTTAATAATGCCTTATTGATAGAGGCTGATCCTCTTGGAGAGATAATGCTATATGGACCAGGTGCAGGCAGTGGCCCAACTGCTGCATCAGTAGTATCAGATATATTAAATCTGCATGCCGCCTCAGTAAAAAATAATAATTCGATCGATCCATTATTATCTTTTGATTTCTGGAGAAACTGCCATATTATAGGTTCTTCACAAATAAATAAAAAAAATTACCTTAGAATTATCTGTCTTGATAGTCCAGGTGTCATAGGAAAGATAGGAGATATTTTTGGAAATAATAATGTATCAATCGAATCAATTGTTCAACTTGATGCAAGTGAGGACAAAGCTGAAATTGTCGTTATTACTCATGAGGTGAATAATGGAGATTTTGAGAGATCGAAAGATGAAATAAATTCCCTAAATGAAGTCAAAATTATTGCAAGTCAATTAAGTTGTATTTAAAAAAATAGTTTGCAAATTTCTTCATAGCTTGTTAAACCGAAGAAAGTAAGTGTTTGGTTTTAGCACCTTAATGATTCATTCAAAACTATTAGATAATAATAATTTAATTTTTTCTGAAAACCTTTATAAAGGCGCTTGTGTAAAAATTAAAAATAGCAATAAGACTTATCAAGTAATTGGTTTAAATATAGGTAAAGAAATATGTTGGGTAAGGGAGTGGCCTTTTGCTTGTAATTCTAAAAAAACATTTGCTTTAGAAATAAGTCAAATAACCTTACAAATTTTCTGCTCAAATATTTCTTCAGAAAAATTAAGTAATTATGAAATATGAAAAAAAAAGTTGTTTTATCAATATTTATCATTTTAATCTCTCTTTTACAGAATTCTTGTGGCTCAAAAAGAATATCTAAAAAAATCATAGTAGCAAGTTCTGGAAAAATTGAATCTATAGATCCAGCTAGAGCAAATACTCTTAAAGCAATTCAATTAATCAATTCTCTAGGAGACACATTATACGAATTAAATTCTGATGGAGAATTAATCCCTGAATTGGCTTCGGGGATGCCAATTATTTCAAAGGATAGACTTCAAATAACAATAAATTTAAGAAAGAATGTTTTCTTTCACGATGGAACTGCATTTAACTCAAATGCCATGAAGTTCACCTTTGATAGATTCAAAAAAATTGGAACGATGAACTATATTTTAGGAAATAAGATTAAATCAATAGAAACGCCAAGTGAATACTCAGTCATAATAAATTTGAATAAACCATCAAGTTCTTTAAATGGTTTACTCACATCAGTAAATTTAACTCCAATATCTCCTACATTTTACAAACAATATGCTGATAAGTTTCTTAATGAAAAATTTGTTGGGACTGGCAAGTATGTTCTCACCAGTTTTTCTAATGAAGTTCAATCAATTGATCCATATTTGAATTATTGGGGTGAAAAGCCCTTAAATAAAGGTATTAATTTTGTGGGATATTCAAATTCATCCTCTCTTTTTGGGGCTTTAAAAAGTAAACAAATTGACGTGCTTCTATCAAATTCAATTGATGATAGTCAGAGAAAAAGTTTAAATAATTTAAGCAAAAATAAAGAGTTTAATGAAGGTAATAGTCCTTTCACTGAATTAAGTTTTATAAGCCTTAAAACTAGTTCTTATCCCTTAAGTAATTTTAATTTAAGACTGGCCTTGGCAAAAAGTCTTAATAGAAAATTGATTAGTGAGAAAGTAAGTTATGGATTAAGGCAGCCATCTAGATCAATTATTCCTCCAATATTAAAAAAAGATAATCAAGAACTGTGGCCTAAATATGATTATTTAGAAGCGAGAAAGTTATTGCAAAAAGAAAATTATTGCAATGGAAATATTCTAAAAATACCCCTTACTTATAGATCGAATGTACCAGCCGACAAGCTTATTGCTCTGACATGGCAAGAAGAAATTAAAAGTTCTTTGAAAGATTGTATTGATATTGAACTCAATGGGGTTGAATCTACAACAGTTTATAAGAATCTAAGTTTAGGAATTTATACAGCAGTTCTTCTCGATTGGACTGGGGCTTATTCTGATCCAGAGGCCTATCTCACCCCTCTTTTAAGTTGTAATGAAATAGTAGATGGTATATGTAAAAAAGGAGAATCGGTTTACAGCGGTAGTTTTTGGGGATCTAATAAAGTTGAAAGTTTATTTCTTGAGAGTGAAAAAATAAGTGGAATTAAAAGATTAGAAAAACTTGTTGAAATTGAAAAAATAGCAGCAAATTCAATCCCTTATATTCCTATTTGGATATCCTCTCAAAAAGCATGGTCTCAAAATAATATATCAAAACCTATTTTTAATGGTGCAGGAATAATTTCATTGAGTGATCTAGAGTTAATTGATGAGTAGAAATTTAAATAAATTACTAAATTATTCCTTATTAAAAATTTCATTAATACCGATAATGCTATGGATAATTTCTTCATTAGTATTTATTTTATTGAGAGTTGCTCCAGGCGATCCCGTCGATGCCATACTTGGATCTGGTGCAGATGAGGTTTCTAGGGAATTCCTAAGAAATAAATTGGGGCTAAATGAACCTTTAATAAGTCAATATTTTTCATATATTAAAAATATATTGCACTTAGATTTTGGCCAATCTCTTAGTACCGAGGAGCCAGTCCTCAATATTATTATTAAGTCATTGCCTGCAAGTCTTGAGCTTGGATTTTTTTCAATATTAAGTGCCACACTAATAGGCTTCCCATTGGGATTAATTGGCTTAAGAAATAAAGGTAAAAAGACTGATTATACTGCGAGAATACTAGGAATTGCTACATATGCGATCCCTCCTTTTTGGGGTGCAATGTTAGCGCAATTATTATTTTCTGTATTCTTTAATATTTCCCCAATTGGAGGTAGATTTCCAATATTTCAGCAACAACCACAAATTACAGGTTTTCTGGTTTTAGATAGTATTCTTTCAAATAATATTATTGCTTTGAAAGATAGTCTTTATCATCTAGCACTCCCTTCGATTACCCTTGGCTTTTTATTAAGTGGTATATTCAGCCGCTCATTAAGAGTAAATTTGGATAAGACATTAAAAAGTGATTATGTAAATGCTGCTATATGCAGAGGAATATCAAGGAAAAAAATATTTTTAAATCATGCATTGCCTAATGCTCTATTGCCAATTGTCACTATTTCTGGCTTGACTATGGCCTCATTAGCAGGAGGTGCTTTATTGTTCGAGGTAACTTTTTCATGGCCAGGTATTGCTTTAAGATTACATGAAGCTATTTCTCAAAGAGACTATACCTTGGTTCAAGGAATTGTAATTTTTACCTCTATGCTCATAGTCTCTTTAAATCTCTTCGTGGATATTTTAATTGCATATTTAGATCCACGAATAGAGTACTAATTTTTGGAAAGTTCTTTTATTGTTTCAAGATCTAAAAGATGGAAATCAAGTCCTAAATCTCTTTGGTTTTTAATAACATTAGGGATATTTTGGTCTTTAATATTTTTTAAAAATTCAACTATAAATTTAGTAGATAAGTCTTGTACTAATATTGGCTCTGAACCAATAAAAGTTTCATTTATTTTGAAGACGTCATTATTTTCTTCATAGCTTTTATTAATTCTTATTGGAGAGAAATGACTTGCCCCTTCAATAATTAGAAATCTATTTGATGGATTATTTAAAGCAGAAAAAACTCTAAATTGTTCATTCATTAATGGTGTAATAAGGTCATAAGTACCACCTATTAGAAGAGTTGGTGTTTTAATGCCTGTACTATTTTCTTTTGGCCATAATAAACTGCCAAATGAATTAAAACCTATAATCGCACTGGCCTTATTAGAGTTATTTTTCTTAGGGAATGGTATTTCGCTCAACTGACATTGAAGTAATTTAGATAAATTCGTTACCGCAAAGTCTTTTAATGCCGAATCACATTTTTCCTCAAGTTGATCAATAGGTTTATTGCCTTCATATAAAAGTGCTATTAAAGCACCAAGTGAATGCCCCATTAGAATATAAGAATCATTAGGTAAACCAAATTCTCCATTTTTATGAGCTTTTAATACAGCATCTAAATCTTTAATTCTATATAAGAAAAAGTCTGCACTTCCTGGGATTGTGTCATTACCTTCAAGTACTTCTATAAATGAATCCAAATTACTTCCTCTATGATCTATGAATAATATTGGCCAACCTCTTTTAGCCAATTCGTTGCCTATCCATTGGAAATTATTAATTTCGCCTCCAAGTCCTGGCATAAAAATTATCAGTTCTTTATCTTCATTAGTTTTATTGCTTTTCCATATTTCAATTTCAAAAGGTTTCACTCGGTGAGGAGCATAAATTTTTTTATCAATTTTTATTAGATCTTTAATTGATTTTTTTTCAGTATTTTTGTAGGCATTTTGGTTAGTCTTTTCAAGTTTATTTAATTTCGATAAAAGTTCTTGTTGCATTGATAATTCATTTTTCCAAGATGAAATTATTAAAATTAAATTATCAATATCAAGTGAAATTTCTTCTGATGGTAATGCCTTTATGATTTCTAAAGTTGAAACTTCTTTTTTTTGATCTAATAAATTTTCTATGGTGTTATAAATTTCTATTCCATTATTGTCATTTGGAACTTTAATGCTTTTGCTTAATTCTGTAAGAATTTTACGCCCTATCCAACTTCTTAATATTTCTCTATTTAATCCCTCTTCCTTAAAAACTGGAAATTCTAAAAATTTTGATAATTCAAAAACTCTTATAAATCCATTTTTTTTTAACCAATCTATTAATTCTGTTGAATCATCTTTGTATTTTTCTAATTTTGATAATTGTTCTATAGTAAGAGGGATTTCCATCTCTTCAAACTTAATATTTATCTTTTCAGCAGCCTTTAAACCATTATTAAAAAATAAACCACAAAAACTAAAAAAAATTATAAAAATGTATTTCACTAGTGATTAGTCCAAATAGTTTACAAAATAGCAAAAATTGGTGGATTCAATTTCCATATAATTTGAGGTTAATAACCAAGATAAGATTTTTCGCTGCATTTGGAGCAGGAGGTGTTATTTATTTAACATCACTTATTTTTAATAACCTAGGATTAACGGCGACAGATATTGGCCTCGGATTTACCATTTCAGCAATAATTGGAACAGTAACAAGACTCTTTACAGGTAATTATCTTAATAAAACGGGAAAAATACAATTTCCGATAATTACTTCTTCAATACTAAGTATTGCCGCTAGCTTTTGCCTCATTTTTTCAAGAGATACTTTTTTGTACATAATTGGACAATCACTTGTTGGGGCTGCTGCAGGAATATATTGGCCTGCTGCCGAGTTTGGGGTGCCCTATTTTTGTCATCCTATTGAAACACGTAAAGCTTATGCCCTTGTTAGAAGTTCGGAAGCTTTAGGAATATTTCTAGGGGTATTCTTAGGGGGGTATATGACGAATTTTTTGTATTCCAAATCAATATTTATAAATGATATATTTTGCATGTTAGTTATCACGTATTTAATATCTAGAAATAGTTCTTCTATAAAAAGAAACCTAGAAAATTTTCAAAAAAAATTAGTAGATCCAATTAATCAGGGACAATTGAAATGGAATAAAAATTCAACAATAATAATTTTATCTATTTTATTGATAACTACCTCTTTAGCCCTGATACAAGTAACTTTGCCTCTGGATCTAGTTAAAGGTGGAGTATATCGTAATCCATTAAGCAAAGAAATAATTAGTCTTATAATTTCAATTCAGTTAATTTTATTGTTGTTTTTACAATGGCCTGTCGGTTCTTGGATATCTAAGAAAGAAAGATTATTTGGCTTGAAATTTAGTTTAATAAATTTCACTTTCGCTTCATTTTTATTATTTATTTCTAGTTATTTAAATATCCCAGCGTTTTATTTAATTTCTTTGGCATTGATTTTAGTAAGTTTAGGGACTGCTTCATTTCTTCCAACATCAACAGATGTCGTTTTCAGAATAGCTCCTTCAAATAAAAAAGGTTTTGCACTTGCTCTATTATCACAATGTTTTGCTATGGGTTATTTTTTTGGACCATTTATTTCAGGACGCATATTAGATCTATTTGGTTATGCTTCAATAATCTGGCTTTCAATTTCTTGTTGTTGCTTTATTGCCTATACAATCCTATTTAAGAGATTATTTTAATTAATCTTTTCTAATTCAATAATTCTTCTCTCTCTTAGAAATAAGAAAAAAGGTGCTGAGAATGCGAAGGCTATAAGAAAAGTTCCAATATATATAACCCACATATTCTTCATGTTTAGTTTTTTTGATTCATTTACTATCCATATAAAAATAGCGCTTGCACCTACTAATAAGTCTCTAGAAATTGACTGAGCTGCAGGGTTTGCATTTGCTAAAGAAATGAAATTATTTATATCAAAGCTGTTTCCATATTCCCTAGCAAATTCGAAATTTGCCATCATTGGCAGTACAGCACCTAAAATTGATAGAAAAAGGTAAAGATAAGATAGTATCTGTTTATTATCTTTTAAAATGTTAAATGAATTCACTTGTCAAAAATATTTCTTTTAATAATAGTATTTAAAAGCTTATGGTTGTTGAAAAGAATAATAAAGTTGAAGACTATAAATTTAAAAAAGGAAATTTAAATTTTGCTGTTGTTGGTCATGTTGAGTGGATAAATTTCTTAAAGGTCGATCACTTACCAAAAACAGGCGTCATTTCTCATTCTGAAAAATCTCTTGAGTATCCAGCTGGTGGCGGCTCTATTATCGCGAAAATACTTTCTGATTTAACTTTAAACCAAATTCATTTTTTTACGTCATTAGGTAATGATGAATATGGAGATAAGTGTTTCAAGATTATCTCAAATATGGGAATTAAGATGCATGTAGCTTGGCGTGATAAACCAACTAGAAGAGGATTTAGTTTAGTTGACTCTCAAGGTGAAAGAGCAATAACAGTTATCGGTGAAAGGTTAGCTCCAACTCATAAAGACAAGTTGGAATGGAATATTTTAAAAAAAATGGACGGAATTTTTATTACGGCATCTGATTCAGAGATTTTTAAAATGGCTAGATCAGCTTCAATACTATGTACAACACCAAGGGTAGGATTAAATACAATTAATAATTCAAATGTTCTTTTAGATGGATTAATAGGCAGTAATCTTGATCCAGGAGAAGTTTTTTCTTTTTCTGAATTATCGTTAAAACCAAAATATACTATTAAAACGGAGGGAGAGAAGGGAGGCATAATATTCCCAGGAGGAAGATATAAGGCTCTTAAAAACAAAAAATTAAAGGTTGATTCTTATGGATGTGGCGATTCATTTGCTGCTGGGATTCTTTATGGAATGGCATCTAAATGGGATATAGATAAAAGTTTAAATCTTGCTAAAGTAATGGGAAGAGACGCAAGTGAATTTTTCGGCCCATATGCAAATAGTGATGAAAAATAATTGAATTAAGACTTATATGAGCAATCTAGATAATAAAAATAAAAATCTACTTGTAGAAAACATTATTGTTTTCTTTTTATTTACTGTTTTTTTAGTTTTTAATTCTTTAAAAACTTTATCTAAAATTTTTACCTATGGAATCATAAAAAAAGAAATATTAACTACTAAAAGTAACTTAGGCGTAGATATAAAAATAAAAATTAAGTAATGAATGTATTTTTAGTTTTTCTAATTTTAGGAGTTATTTTTTTGGTCTTCAAAAAAATTAGTTCTAAAAAAACAAAGAACTTAAAATTAGATAAATTTAAAAATAAATTACAGAGCACGCAAACAAATATTGACAGGATTTTTTTAAGAGAGGAAGAAAAAACTTTTTCAAATCCTAATATAAATATTTATATTGGTGTTTATGACAATGAAGAAAATATAAATAGAAAATCCAATATACACAGAGCAAGACTTTCAAAATTTAAGAAATCCAAATTAAATGGCGAGATGATATTTCAAGACGATGAACAAAGGATTTATAAATTTAATGACGGTAAGAAAGTTTACTTATAATTTTTAATGCTAACTACACTCAAGACTTTCTCTTGTTGAAACTCCTGTTGTTGGATTGATCCCATCAGCGATTTCACAAAGATTTCTTTGGTCTTCGCTGTCAAGGATGGCATAAGAAAAATCTGCTCCTTCTATTTGAGCTCCTGCAAAACTGCTGCCTGATGCGATCATATTTATTAAAACAGCATTTCTAAGATCTGTTTTTTGGAAATTAACTCGATCAGAAAGAGTATCGGTCAGGTCGATTCCATTTAAATTAGAACCTTTTAAATCAGATAGGGTTAATGTAGTTCCATGTAAATCAACATCACTAAAATCTGCATCTCTAGCAACTGCTCCAGCTATAGAAGATAAATGAAGATCCTCTCCATGGAAATCGAATCCTGTGATATTAGATCTTACATAACTTGGAACTTCATCTCCTTCTCCCTTAACAGCAACATTCGCTCCAGCAAAAACTGGAGAGGATAAAACCAAGAAAGAAAAAGTTATACATAAAAAATATCTTAAAAACCTAAAAAATTTCATATTAATAAATTTGAGTAATTCTATTTTATAACAATTAGATAATTTTTAAAATTGATGAATAAATTTGGAACTCCTTTTTAAAATTATTTAACACTATAAATTTTGAATCTAGGCTCTAAATTGGTTATGCAATCTAGAAGTTTTTTGTTATCTCTGCTATTCGTAACCTTGAATTCAGATTCAACTGTACCTTCTTTATCTCTTATAGCTTGATTTAAAACTATGGAACCGTTTTCGTCAGATACTGATCTATGAAAAGTTCCTCTAGGTATTCTTAATATGTATCCGCAAGATTCTAATCTGACTTTATAAAAAGGATAATCCCAGCCAAAATTGACAAGAAAAAATGTTCTTCCCCCGGAGATAGCCAGTAGATTATCTTCTTGATTGTGATGTATGTAAAATTGCCAATTCTTAAATTCTTCATCATTTGGAGGACTAACTGCAGGCCCACTGTGAATAACTAGATCTCTATAGTTTGATTCGTTAACACTAATATCAAAAAATCTTACATCTTTTGTATCGCGAAATTTTTCATAACTTATCAATTCAAACATTTTCGATTTGTTTGATTTGATAACTGGAATTTCTAAACTTGAGTTCAATTTTCTTCAAAGATTAAACAAATGAAAACAGATATATATATCTAAGAACGTATCAATTAACACTAAAAAAGAAACATATTATTATTTATGTTTTTTTGTTATTTTAAAAGATTAAAAATTTAGTCTTCATTTAATTTCAAGAGGTTTGATTTCCCAGGATAAAGTATTTTCTAAATTATTTTTTCCTATAAAGTTTCCTGTAATTACAGAGGTTAAATTAGATTTAGAAGAGGATACCAATGTTAAATATCTATCATCTATTAATCCTTTTCCGCTTGGATCAAAACCTCTCCAACCAGCACCTGGAATATATAATTCAGCCCAAGCGTGTAAATCCAACTCAGAGGGTAAGGGATCTTCAAAATGATAACCACTTACAAACCTACTTGGGATACCTATAGACCTGCAAGCTTCAACCATTAGCATTGCTAAATCTCTGCATGAACCTATACGTTCTCTAAGCGTTCTGCTAGCCGGCCATGCTGGACCAGTATGTCTTTTGGTATATTTAACCCTATCTTGAATAATTTCTATTAGTTGGTATGTAAATGATAATGCGTTATTAATGCTTCCTGCTAAGGCTTCTTGGGCAAGTTCTACTGCAGACGGATCGTGTTGTCCATTTGGCATCCATCCCTCTAATGCTCCCTGTAAATCTCTGTTGATAATGCTTCTACAAAAAGGTAATGTTAAATCTCTATTTTTAACTCCATCAATTATGTTTGGATGTTTAATAGTTTCGACTTCGCTGATTGATTCAATAGTTAAATTATCTGTTAATCCATTGAATCTGATTCTATTAATCTCTTCTCCGCTGGCAGCAAGTAATGGATAAATAATTTCTGGTTCTGGAGTTATTTTTAATTCAAAATTCTTTAGCTTTTGGAATCCATTTGACCTTGGCTTTATACATAATCTATGCTCGCCTAATTGAACAGGGTCTTCGTATTTATATTCAAGTTTGTGAATGTATTTAATTCTCATTAATAAACTTATTAATTAATAAAATATTTTTCTTGAATGAGATCATTTAATTTATTTAAATCCATTTGCAATGAATCGATTGCCTCATGTAAACCATCATTGATTATATCTTCAATTCTGATATAACTCCACTTTGCTTTAAGCAAACCTCTCATACATTCTAATTCTGAAGGATTTTCAGTAGATGGTGAGGTATCTATCGTTTTAAGTGTATTGCTTATCCCATCAAGACAGTATCTTACTGATCTAGGGAAAATTGGATCAAGTAAAAGAAATCTCGCAACTGAATTAGGCTTTATAGAATTTTGCACTGCTTTCCTAAACATTTGATAAGCTCCAGCTGAACGTAAAAGTGCTATCCATTGCAGCTCATCAAGAACTCCTCCAAGTTCATCTAAGCTGGGTAGGAGTAAATAATATTTAACATCTAAAATTCTTGATGTTTTGTCAGCTCTTTCGATTAATCTCCCAAGAATGCTAAATCTCCAGGCAAGATCTTTGCTTAGAGTCGCATCTGTAATTCCATAAAAAAGCTGACATTCCCTCCTTATTTCACTTAATTGTTCTTGTCTAGGTTTATTCCATATTGCCTCTCCTTCTTGCATATTCCAATATAAAATATTAATCTGTTCCCACATTTCTGTGGTCATGACATCTCTGATTTGCCTTGCATTTTCTCTTGCCATTTGAATGCAAGAAATTATACTATTTGGGTTTAAACGATCTCTTATTAAAAAATTAATAACGTCATCTGGTTTTTTCTCTGGGAATCTCTTATCAAAAGATTCTCTGTCACTCGAAGCATCAATTAAAGGGAGCCAAGGTTCGGCACTTCCTGGTGGACAATCTAATGACATAGCTTCGCTTACTTCCACGAAACGAGATATGTTTTCCGCACGTTCTAAATAACGATTGATCCAATAAAGAGATTCTGCTACACGACTTAAAAGCATATTATTTACCTACAACCCATGTATCTTTGCATCCTCCACCTTGAGAAGAATTAACGACTAATGATCCTTTTTTTAATGCTACTCTCGTAAGCCCGCCTGGGCTAACCCATGAATCTTTTCCTCTTAAGATATATGGTCTTAGATCAACATGACATGGATATAGTTCTCCATCACATAACGATGGCACAGTAGATAATTCTAATGTTGGTTGTGCTATGAAATTTCTAGGATTATTTTTAATTTTATTAGCGAATTCCTCTATCTCACTTGTTGTTGAGTGAGGGCCAATTAACATTCCATAACCACCAGCTTCTGCGACAGACTTAACAACAAGTTTTGATAAATTTTCTAGAACATATTCTCGATCCTTTTGATAATGACAAATATAAGTTTCTACATTTTTAATAATAATTTCTTCATCAAGATAATATTTAATCATTTTTGGAACAAAAGAATAAATCATTTTGTCATCTGCTATTCCAGTCCCAGGTGCATTTGCTAAAGCAACATGACCTGCCTTAAAAACATCAAGTAATCCGCTAACACCAAGGCAGGAATCTTTTCTGAAATTAAGTGGATCTAAGAAATCATCATCAATTCGTCTGTAAATGACATCTACTCTTTTTAATCCAGAGGTAGTTTTTAAATATACATAATCATCATTACAAACTAAGTCATGACCCTGAACTAGTTGTATGCCCATTTCTTGAGCTAAATAACTATGTTCAAAATAAGCACTATTAAAAATCCCTGGAGTTAGTAGAACTATCTTGGGAGTGTCAGTCCAAACGGCTAGTTCTTGAAGAGTTTTTAAAAGATATGATGGATATTCATCAATTGGTTTAACTATTCTTCCTGAGAAAAGATTAGGGAAAATATTCTTCATGACTAATCTATTTTCTAAAAAATAAGCAACACCAGAAGGGCACCTTAAATTATCTTCTAAAACATGCCAATCTCCTTTTCTATCTCTTATTAAATCAAGTCCTGAAATTTGACACCATTTATTTAGTGGAGGTTTGAAACCTATCATCTGAGGTCTCCAACCTTCTGAACTCTCTATTAATTCTCTTGGAATTATTCCATCATTAATTATTTTTTGAGAATTATAAATATCATCAAGGAATAAATCAATTGCCTCAAGCCTTTGTTTTAGTCCTTTTTCTAAAGTTACCCAATCATCTTTACTAATTATTCTAGGAAGTGGATCAAAAGGTAATATTCTCTCAGTACCTTTTAAACCAGTATCATTTAATCTAAAAGTTGCACCATGTCTTAGTAATAATTTTTTTGCTGCAGAATGATTCCTGTTTAATTCCTCAAGTCCCATATTATCTAGGGATGAAAGAAGTGGAATCAATATTTCTCTAGCAGAGTTAACATTATCCTTGAAGTATTCATCAAAACTATTTTTAGGCTGGTAACTTGAAAACATATATTTCATCGTTTAGTAACTTTTACTTTAGCTTTATATCTTTATTCGTATTTATGGCTACCAAAAATAATATCTCTTGACTCGATATATATCATTATTTTGATCATTGAAGTATATTTCTTAAAAATCTAAAAGCATGAGTTCTAGTAATTGGCAATTTGTTTTTTTTAGATATTTCGCAAGCTTTCTTTTTATCCTCTCTCATAGTTTGCTGGTTCTTGATCATCTACCAGTAGGGGCGGCACTTCACGGACTTGGGGAAGTTTTTATTGCACCTTGGGCTTTTAGGGAAAGAGCATGGGATCTTGTTGTTATTGCAGTTTTATTTTTCTTCTTCGATATCTGGGGACTTATAAACACTCCTTGGAATTAACTGATATTATTTATTTATTAATTATTGGAAAATCATAATAAAAAATGATTTCATATTTTAATCAAATTTATAAAATAATTTTTCTTTTATTACTTACGAATAGTTCCAGTTTATATGCACATAATTTATTTAATGGTGGTTGCAAAGAACATTGCGGCCAAAAAGTTAAAGTAATAAGTAATAAAAACAAATTAAAAAATATTGATGATCGAATAAATATTGAGAGTAAAAATTCTTGTTTAAATAAATCACTATGTAGGGGTTAACCTCTCTTGATTTTTTAAATTGTTTTATGAAAGTTTTTCTTTGATAATTATCATTAAAGTACTATTTGCTTGATAATTTTTATTAGGAGGATTTATTTGATTTTTAATTAAAAAAATAAAAGTATATATTAACGGTAGAAGTAATGATGATGCGGCAACTAAAGCAATTATCTGGTTCAACCTAATAAATGGTTTTTTTATAAGATCCTCTCCACACAAGCCACAAATTAAAGTACCACTAGACGATTGTTTTTGAAATTGATATTTAGGATTGCAATATGGGCAATAATATTGAACCATTTTAAAATTTTATTACTTTAATCATTATCTATAAAATTAAAAGAAAGTCATCTTATTAAAAAAAGAGGGCTTAAATAAGCCCTCTTTTATCTCTTACTTATATTTTTTACTGAAGTTAAAAACGCACCTAAATCATGGATCCTTGTTGCTAACTTCTATTAAGCTAATGCTCACCAAAATTAACTAATTGTCTTTAACTGGGGCAAAAACTCTAGAATTAAGCTTGTTTCTTAAAGGGCACCTAAACGATGCAGAAGAAGGAAGCTTAGACATTAATAAAAAATAATTGGAGCAGTTAATTAAATTAGTTCGGTTTATTCCGAAATTTCAGGCAGGCTATCGATCATTTTGAAAGACCTCCTAGAACTCAACAATATAAAATTAGGAAAATATTTCTCTAAAGACAATCCGTTTTTATACGCATTGCTTTTTAATTAAAAATGTCCGAGAGTAGTAATCAATCGTACTAATTTTTTTGAGATATTTTTAGTAAGTTTTGCTTATTTCTTTTGATATTTAATTCGTCTATCTTAATTTTAAATAATTGAGGAAATCTTTTATGAATCATTCGAAAGAAGTTAGCAAAACTGATAAATCAAATCCCATAGACGAATATTTTCAATGTCTCTCATATTGCGATATTCACCCAAAAGGTATAGATAATGACTGTGAGGTCATTTGTATGGAAAGACATTTAAAAGCTAACTATTGGTAATTAATAAATTTCTACTTTTTACTTAAATCCCTTTGAAAAAAGGTTAGTACGAACTTTAAATTTCCATACATTAACAACACCTTTTGCATTAACTGCTGCAAGTGCACAATCATCAGGTCTCCAGGATATTGCCCCTACTAAATCTCCTGCGAATGCAGCCCCAACTGGGTCTCCATTACCGTCTTTTTTTAGAAAACTTGCGACAACAGAACCATCTCTAGATCCTGAGGCTACAAGCATACCTTTATTTGAAAAAGCTAGGCTCGAAATGGGTTCTGTATGGTGACATAGCTCTCCTGGCATAGTCCCTTCTGGACCATTTCCTATAAAGCTCCAAACTGTAATTCTTTCACTGCCACTAGTCGCTAATAATTTTCCGCTGTCATCAAAAGAAAGATGACTTGGTTTGCCAGGGTATCCTGTCATTTCAGCATCCATTCCTGTTGATCTTCTCCAGAAATGAACTGAATTGTCTTGACTCCCGCAGGCAACTATATCTCCATCAGGACTTAATTCCATTGATACCAATGATCCTTGCCACTCAAGTTTTTGATTCGTTTTATTATTAACTATGTCAAAGAATGTCACTCTTCCATAGCAAGCAGTAGCGAGCTCATTTTTATTTGACCACGTTATTGCACTTACAGTGCTTGGATGGTCTTCTGAGATCCATTTCTCTTCACCAACTTCATTAAAAACATATACCTTTTTTGAGGAAGCTATGGCTAGAAATAAACCGTCATTAGACCACTTAAGGTGTTCTACCCAACCCTTGCCAAGATCAAGAGTTTTAATTACTTTACCTTCGTCACAATTAAAAATTTGAACATTTCCATCCTGACCTGATGTTGCAAAAATTTCACCCTCTGGATGAATGGCCATTGCAAGTAAACCACCAGAGTGTGTATTTTCTTTTTTCCAAATAATTTTTCCAGTATCTCCTTCGAATGCAAAAAGACCTCCTGCTACGTCGCCAACAATAAATTGTTTTCCTTTAAGAGCCCAGCCACATGCTATGGCGTAATCGTTAACTTTAGCAGTCCATCCTTCATGGAACATGCCTCTTGGGCTAAATGGTTCTATATCAGGCATTTATCAAAGCCTTCTTGCATCTCTTTCTCATTTAAATTTCTACCGATAAAAACAAGTTGATTTCTACGAGGTTCGTTACCCCATTCTTTATCAGGTTGTGCAGTAAATAACATGTGAACTCCCTGGAAAACTATTCTCCTTGGGTTACCTGAGTAACTTATGAAACCTTTAGTTCTGAATATATCCACTCCTTTTTCTGATAGAAGTCTTCCCATCCAAGTATTTAGTTTTTCTGGGTCAACATCTCCAAAACGCTCTATAGCAATTGAGCTTACTTCATCATCATGTTCGTGCTCTGCTTGCCAGAATCTTTCAGTATTAAATGGAATCTCTTTATTTTCGTAACTTTTAATGACTTTCATATTGAATTCTTCAGCGGTGTGCTGTGTAAACAAACCTATTTTTGTTGGTTTTTCTATGTTCAGGATGAAGGATTTATTTCCTTTATCCTCTAATTTGAGATTTATATGTTCTCCATATGGAATGGTATTTCCAGGATCTAAACTATTAGCTTTTTCTGCATAAAGTCTCACGGAGGATTCAGCACCATCTTTAAGTTCCTCTTCACTCTCTCCTTGGTTAGCGAGGGCTACTAAGGACATTTCTGGATCGGGTCCTTCTTCAAGCATTAATTCATATTTACCTGCATCAAGATCGTAAACACCTGTCCATTCAAAAGGATATTCTGGTTCAAGGAATGTTGGCCTGCGTTTAAGGATCTGATCAAGATCAAATGCACTTAGATTTAAGACTGTTTCAATTGGTACTTTGGCATTCTCAGCTCTAATAATTCGGGTCATTCGGTTCATATCTCTCAATCTCGATTCAAGAGTATCTAGTGCATCATCAGAGACTAAATCAGTTTTATTAAGGACAAGAACATCTGCAAATGCCACTTGTTCTGAACTTTCATCACTCCTGCCTAACTGTTGATCAATGTGGGCAGCATCAACTAAAGTCACAATTCCATCAAGAGTAAATTCAGAACTAATCTCTTCATCCATGAAAAATGTCTGAGCAACTGGGCCTGGATCTGCTAATCCTGTTGTTTCTACTAAAACATAGTCAAACTTATCTCTTCTTTTCATAAGGTTGCCAAGGACTCTTATTAAATCGCCGCGAACAGTACAACAAATACACCCGTTTGACATCTCAAATACTTCTTCATCGGCATTAATTACGAGCCCTTGATCTATACCCACTTCACCGTATTCATTTTCAATTACTGCTATTCTTTTCCCGTGCTCTTCACTCAATATTCTATTAAGCAAAGTAGTCTTCCCTGATCCTAAGAATCCAGTAAGTATGGTTACAGGAACCTTTTCCTTAATACTCATTTCTCTCTGTTTTTAAAATGTAATGCTAACCATCAATATAATAATCAAAAAATCGAAATGAAAACCATTTTTATCTATAAAATTTTATTGATTAAGTGATCCCCAGTTACTTGCTAAATCAAAACCTGTTGTCTCATCACATGAGCCACCAAGCTCATTGACGATAGTGCATGTGTTATGAACTGCCACAGTGATAGTGTTTCCTTCCATCATTAGTCCATCGACAAAAATTTGATTAGAAGAGAGTGGGATAGAACTTTGCTTGCTTAAGTTATTGACTAATTTTGAAGCAGGCTCTTGCTCCTTAAATATAACTTTGACATTTTCTTCCTTTAACTCATTTAAAACTTTTGATATGTTCTGAGGCCTCAGGCTAGATGAATGACCTAAGAAATCTAATAAACTTATTGTTTCAAAACCAAATGCATCGCCATAGTAATCCATAGCTTTGTGTTTTGAGACAATTACACGATTTGAAGAAGGGATAGTAGATACTTGTTTAACAATCCATTTATCAAGATCTTCTAGTGTTTTGTCAAAAGTTTTGAATCTATTAGAGATAGCTTTGCGTAGTTTTCTTTCAGGCACATCTTTTTTAAGACTTTTTGATACGACTTTACCCATCTTGATGATGTTATGAGGATCATGCCAGACATGTGGATCCACGCCTCCGTGATCATGATGGTCGTGGTCATCATGGTCATCATGTTTCTTTGCTGAGTGTCCATGATCCTCGTGGTCATCATGGTCGTCATGTTTCTTTGCTGAGTGTCCATGATCGTCGTGGTCATCATGGTCACTATGATCGTCAATATCAATTGCGCTTACGCCTAAAACAACAGTGCTATTTCTCTTCACCCAATTCCTCATTGCGGGTGTCATTTCTGTCCCTAAAGTAAAAACTTTATCTGCCTTTTTTAAAAATCTTGCCTGTTTTGGAGAGATTTTTAAATCATGAACATCTTGTTTTCTATCTACTAGACATATAACTTCATCGGAAGGGAGTGCTATAGATTTAACGATATCGCAGGTAAGAGGCTCAACTGCTACATAGTTTTTACTTGCAGCAAAGGCACCGTTTGTATTTATTGAGAATAATGCCGCACTAGCGATAAGTGAATTTCGGATAGATACTTTTTTATGAGATATATAGCTTAAAAAAATTCTCTTAAAAATTGACATAAAAAAATGATAGATATTTTAAAATGATAATCATTTTCATTTTTATATGCAAGTTTAGGTATAAAATGTTTTTAAAGTAAATTATTTTCCATAATTAAAATATTATGGGGTTGTAAGTTCAAGCATTAATGTCACTACTAGTAGCTGAAAATTTATCTTATTCGTATGCAAAAAATGTAAGCCCGGCTATAAGTAAAGTTTCCATAACAGTTGAACCAGGTACATTAACTGCTCTAGTAGGACCAAACGGAGCTGGCAAATCTACTCTTTTAAAAATATTGCAGGGACAATGTATTCCTGATAATGGCCAGATAACAATTGACGGGGAGAAGTTAATTAGACAAAGATCTCAGGTGGCACTCATGCCCCAAAGAAGCTCTATGAATTGGAAATTTCCAATAACTGTAGAAAAACTAGTTTCATTAGGACAAATAAAATACTCAAAATCAAAAAGTAGTAGTCCTTTTCAAATAAAAGCTCTTCTTGCCAACCCTAATGCATGGATTAATAAATGCTGTGAATTGGAGGCCACAATGCAAAGAGTCGGCATTGCAAATATTGCTAAAAGAAGACTTGATTCTTTATCTGGTGGACAACAACAAAGAGCTCTATTAGCCAAAACATTAATGTCTCCAGCAAAAATTTTCCTTCTTGATGAACCTTGTGCAGCTTTAGATCCACCTGCAAAGGAGGATTTTCTAAAAATTGTTCGTCAACTTGCTGATACTGGTCTTTCTTTAATGGTGAGCAGTCATGATTGGGGTACCTCGTTAAATAGTTATGATCAAGTTATTGTTTTGGATAAAGCTGTATTGGCCTGTGGAAGCCCTGATTCCATAAAAGATAAATTAGAGGATATAAATATCAGCTCTATTGAGGATAATAATTGTTGTGATTAAAAAAATATTTAGTTTTAACTTTGTGCTTGATAGCAGTTCTGGCAAAGTCCGAAATACTCCAGGGTATGAAACAACAATTGGAATTTCTTTGGATTTGTTTTGGGTGTATGAATATCTTTTACAGGGCACCCATCCATTTTTGAGGTCTCACCACATTGAACACATGTCAAATGATGAATGTCTCTATCTACGGGAGTGTAAAGAACCTCTCCTGTTGGGAGATGTCTAGAACGTATTAAACCATGCTTTATAAGAACTTGAAGATTCCTGTATACAGTTGTCAGTCCCATAGCTTTTCCGCTTTCAATCAATTGTCTATGCAACTCTTGACCGCTCAGTTCATCTTCACATTTATTAAGTTCTTCAAGAAGTTGTTCTTGTCTTTTGGTAATGTCAGGCTTAGTTACCATTTTTTCCGAAATCTTTTTTTGTCCCGTATTTTTGATCATACCGAATCAATAGATTAATGTCTTTTATTAATAGCAGTTGGTGGCTTGTTCCTTTAATAATAACTATTTTTTCAGGAATTCTATGTCCAGCTATGGGAACTGTATTAATAACCCATAGGAGATTACTTCAAGTAAATTTAATCTCTCACTGCGTTTTGCCAGGACTTGCTTTAGCCTTAGCGCTTGGAATTCATCCTTCAATTGGTGGGGTTATCAGTGGTCTTTTAGGTTCTGTAATTGCGGAAAGTTTAACTAATAAAAAGAGTGAAAACTATGAAGCAATAATGAACACAATATTAGCCGGAATGCTTGGGTTTGGAGTCCTTATAATCCCTTTACTTGGAATAAGGATCGATTTGGAGGCAGTATTATTTGGCGATTTATTGACAGCAAATTTTGGAGATTTACTTAGAACGATAATTGCTTTTTTAGTATTTATACTTTTAATGACTTTTGGATATGAAAAGGTTGTTTATGTGGGAATGGATCCAGAAGGAGCATCCGCGAGTGGTATAAACGTTTCTTTATTAAATCTTGCTTTGAGTTTTACGACGGCATTAGTAATTGTTAGTTCAATGTCAGCGGTGGGAGTAATTCTTGTAATTGCTCTTCTTTCTACGCCAACTTTATTAGGGCTAAATAAGGCTCATAGTTTAAGAATTGCAATGATGAGGTCTTCATTTTTTGGATTATGTATCTCACTTCTTGGATTTATTCTCTCTACAGTCTTTAATCTTTCGCCTGGACCTGCAATTAGCGTTATTTGTGTTGCGTCCCTTTTAATTCCTAAGCTTCGAAATAATTAAATCTTAAATGTCCAATCAGAGTTTAATGCTTGAGCTTCTGGATTGTTTTTTAAAGCTACTTCCATAGCTTCTTTTTTATTATTAGCTATAACAACTTCATCAAATTCCTTGCCATTTTTTTTGAGACTTACTTTGAAACGCATAAAAATTATTTAATTAATAAAAAGTTAACCACTAAGCAACTAGATTTAAATACTTTTAAAAATTAATTGATGAAATAGAAACTTTAGTTATTCTGAAGTTTTTCTACTACAGATTCTTTCTCAATTCTAGCTACATCCTGTAATCCATTAGCATCAAACCAAGGAGCGTTTTCCCAATTAAATCCTTCGCCAAAAGTATTATCGGGAGCAGCTACGTACCAGTGACATGACGAATCGGGAACATCTACAGCACATTTTGACCAGTCAGCTTCCCACTGTGGAACTTGTACCCACATCACAGATGCTAATAAAAAAGAAAAAATAAAATTCATAATTATCGGTTAGCAAAATTTTGAAAGATTTTTTTCACATTCTTTCTTCCTTTTCTTCCAGTAATTCTCAAGTATTTGATATTTATGCTTATTTTCAAATTGACTTAAATGAATATTATTCTGATTCAGAACTGATGTATTTTTGATTTTCATGACTCAAACTGTCTATGTAGAAAATATTTAAGACACTTTATAGATTTTTTGAAGTGAATTTATACTTAATTTTGTCTTACTTTTGTGTAGGTAAGTATTTTTCGGGATTATTTTCAATATAAGTAAGCGAATATTTGACAATACCGACTATTACTGAAAAAAGAGCAATTGCCGAAATAATAAAAATGATTTTTTTGTAAATGCTTTTCATGAATTTTTTATGTTTTTGATTATTTTTTTCATCAACGCCCAATTTTTCTGAAAGATTTAAATAATTAGTAATTTATACTGTAGCCTTTTAAATTACCTACGGAGTAAATTAAATACATCAGAATCTCCTCACACACTTTTTTCTGATAACTTTAAAAGTACTCGACCGCAATGTTTGAGTACTTTTTGTATTTTTTGCGATGTGACAGTTAAGATAGAGGTCTATTAGGCATTACATATATTGAAATTAAGTGTGATATTAAATTTGTGTGTAGGAGGAATTGATTTATTTCAGTGGAAACAAGGAAACACTTGATATAAATCAATTTTAAAAAGATCTCTCTCTGAGAGGTCTTTTTTTTTGGGATTTTTAGCAATACATATTAAATTCTGAATATAAAAATATATATGCTTTCTTCCAAAATAATTAGAAACGTCATTACAAATTAGTAATTTAATTCGTTAGATTATGGTTCGTTAAATACTTCTGTTAATGAAAATACTTTTTTTAGCAATTTTAATTTGCTCAAGCTTTTTATTCCCTTCTTCATCATTTGCCTCACATGTAGAACTAAAACCTTGTGTAGAGATCGCTCATTGTGTACGAGAAGAATGGGAGGTTAACAATATTGAGAAACCTTTTGAAGAGATTAAAACATTTATAGAAAACACTCCAAGAACTGAGATTGTAGAAATTGATGGCGATTATCTTCATGCTGAGGCAACCAGTAAATGGATGAAGTATGTAGACGACTTAGAAGTATCCTTTCTACCTGAATCAAGCATTTTATCAATAAGATCAGAATCAAGAGTTGGAGAAAGTGATTTAGGAGTGAATCAAAAAAGAGTTGATTTACTAAAATCGAAAATGTTTTAAGATAAAAAATGATTTGTTTTTATTGTTTTTTGTATAACTTTTCCATTTAAAAAAAAAATTAGCAGATAAAAACGTGATAATTGTCATCATGCCTTGATAATTTCAAATTTATTAGATTCTTTGAAAAGATGATCATAAATTTTATATATTTATTTTTATCTAGTTTTGTTTTTTTCTGGTTTTATATAAACATTAAAAAATATGGACAAAAATGGATAATCAAAGGTCTTTTTCAAATTGGAATATTGGCATTATTCATTGGAGGGTTTTTCAAAATATTTTTCACCTTACCCCCTAATATATTTATAAAAATATTTTTTCTTATTATTTATACATGGTGCACTGTTGGAATAAATGTAAATTTCATGATCCCTTTGATTAGTTTGATTGATCAAAAAATAGTGAAAAAATAAAACTAAAATAAGTCTTTATTGTCAGTACAAAAATAAATCTATTTGCTTAATCTGCATCATTAAAATTTTTAAGATTTATTTTTTCCTTTTTGAAAGTCTTTTTCTTGTATACCTAGTCTTTAATGCCAAGTCTGTCATTATGTATATTCCAAATAAAAGAAGGACTATTCCAATAAAGTATTTCATTATATTTTTTGTAATTACTATGTTAGAGATTTATCATTATGCCAACTAATTTTAATATCTATTTCCTGAGATAAATTTCTTGTAACTGGACATTCTTTGGAAGCTTTTTTCAAAAAATCAATAGTTTCATTAGAAGTGTTCTCTGGTATAAAAATATCTATTATTAGTTCTTTTATCTTCCTCTCGCTATGTTGTGTCATTACTTTTTCAATATTTAAATATATACCTTTCAAATCAAATCCTTTCGATTTAGCTTTGATTGCCATAATGGTTAGCAGGCAAGTACCTAGAGATGTCGCTAATAAATCAGTTGGGGAAAAACTTTCGCCCTTACCGCAGTGATCTAAAGGCGCATCAGTTCTAATAAGACTTCCAGATTGTAGATGAATAGCCTCACAGTTTAAATTTCCTAAATAAGAACATTTAACTTTAGTCATTTTAGAAAAATTAAATTAGGAAAATATTATTAATAAAAAATTATGGAACATAACAAGATTATTGATGAGAAATTTTTATTTGCATATTAGTGGAGTATTAAGGAAATTCATCATTCAAGTTTTGAAATCAGTTTTTATATCCATATTCCTCTAAGCAATACTCAATTAATTCAATTGATTTATTAAGAGTTCTTTTATTTTTATTTTCTAGATCAAAACATTCTTTTAAAACACGTACAGATTCGTTTAAGAATGATTCTTCTTTATTTTTTATATCTTTAACTTGATTTATATAAATTAATTTTTTAATCCCAATTAGGGAAAATATGATTATTGATATTGTAAAAATTGCTATTTTGAATTTATTCATACAATTAGTTATTACAAATATTTTAATTTACTTAATATCTAAAAACTTTACATAGCTTATAGAACTAAGTAATTACATATGTAGCTGCTGTTATTGCTATGGCAGTAATTGAAATGAAGATGTATGGAACAACCTTTAAAGGTATATATAGATTATTTTTAGACATAACTAGAACCTTTATACAAATAATTACATTCCCTTTAAACTCTATAAGTCTTCAAATATACAAATTAATTTTCTTTGTATAAATTCAATCCTTTTAAAGATTAACAAATTTATATTCATTGAATTTTCATTAAATAAAGTATCTCTAAATCCTGTCTTGAGTCCGATATTTTTCTTTTTAAAAAGATTAATTCTTCTTGGCTCATTTTTGATTCTTTTATCATCAATTCTGCTTGTTCAATAGCATGTTCTATATTTCTAATTTTAATTTCTCTTATTGAGGGATCATCTTTACATGCTTTTTTAGTATTTGCATCTAACATATGTACGAAAAAAATCACCTTGAATATAATCTAAATTAAAACTTCATTATGCTACAACCGCAAATTTAATTAAAATAAATTATTATCAAGATAAGAACTTTAACCTTAGCTAACCCTCTCTTCAATTGATCGAGTGGGTTTTTTTTATGGTGTAATATACTCCTAGCATTTACTATTAATTTGGAAGATTCAAAACTTAATCCTGAGGAAAATAATTCAATCGAAACGTCCCCCAATTTGAATGAAAACAATAAAGATCTTAATGAGGGGAATAAAAAAGAAGAAAATGTAAAGGCATTTACAGAATTTCTAGAGAAAGCAAGTAATCAAGATTCTTCAGAAGAAAAAGTAAAACTTGATTCTGGGCAACAAAAACCAAAAATTGACAAGTCACTTTTTAAAAGATTTCTTAATAATGGATTTGATGGAATTTCAACTAATCCAAACTATAAAATGTTGGCATTATTAATAGTCCTTTTAATTAATCTGTCTCTATTTTTTGTAATTGGCAATATGGGTAAAGCGTTTTTAAGAAATGCTGGAATTATGGGTTAAAAATTATTTATTTCTTTTTGGATATTCATCTTTACAATTTTGATTCTTCAAATGAAACTGTGATATTTTCTTGTCAAATTAATATTTAAAAAAAAATTTGGATAATAAAGAGCCAGAAAATCCAGTAGTTTATCTTTCTAATTTAGTCAAGAAATTAGATGTAAAAAACAGAAATGGTTTAGTAGCCTTAGCAATAGTAAACCTTTTAGTGATACTTTTATTTAAATTTTATTTGAAAGGATCTGGATTATTATCTTGAATTTAACTGCTGGTAGTATTATTCAGCATTCTCAAATTGTTTTGCTAATCTAAATGCCTTCTTAATTATTAGAAAGCCACCATATGCTCCTGCCAGTAAAGGTAATACTATTAAAGGGTTAGGGGAATAATCTGAATAATTTTTCACACCCTCAACATATTCATAACCTGAACATTTTAGAAAGATAAAGCTAAAAAATGTGATACTCCAACCAATGATTGATAAAAAACCACCTTTTTTATCACCTTCGTAGAATCTGTCTAGACCTAAGCTCCAACCTCCTATTAGGAATATTCCTCTAACAACAGAATTTTTTTCTTGATTTCTAAGCATAATAAAAAAATGTTCATTATGAACATAACCTATTTGTATTTAAGATGTGAGGAGTTTTTATTAATTAATCTTTAAAATAAATTTTTAATGGTTTTCTCTATAAATAACAAAATTATTATTCAGTGTTTTAATTAATCATTAGAGATTGAATTTGAATTCAACAAGGTAATTGAAGGCCTTATATAAATAAAAATAGACCCATACATATCCTGCATAATTCTCATTTCATCGTCTAAATATACTATTGAAACCAGGCAATTTGGCGATTCTTTATTCCAAGGTAACTTATTCCATACCTCTTTAACTGGATACCATCTATCCATAAGTAATTCACTAAATAATGGAATCTTATTAAGTCCATCAACTTTGGAAACTTTTGTCTTTTGTAGATTCATATCAAGAAAATTATTTCTTAAAACTAAATCACTTGCTAGGGTTATTACTCTTCCACCAAAAGTAGGCAATAGTTTGAACCAACCTAAGATAGGAATAGTTGTAAGCCCAAATATTGTAGTGTCAAAAGTAGATATAAATTCTTTTTTTTCAAAATCAATCTTTTGAGCAATTCTCCCAATAGTTGATATGCCAAAGGATCCTACTTGTAATTGATGTAATTTAAAAAAAAGATTACTTTTAAATTCATCATTTAATGCCTTTTCAATAGCAAGGAAGAAAGGAGAACTTCGAAATAATTCAACATTAGAAAAAATCAATTCCCACTCTCCAGACAATAATTTTTCTGATATTTCAAAACTAAAGTCTTTAAGAGCATCAATCAATTCATCCATTTCATTAGCTTTTTCCTCATACATAGGAGAAATTAACTTATTTAATCTTTGCCCTCTATCTGTAACAGCAGCTATTTTATATATATTTGACTTTATCTCTCCAATTTCTTTCATAACTCCAATACAAGAAATACTAATTAATATTAGGAATTTAATTTGATGTTGATGGCAATTTTAATAATGCTGGTAATAAAATCAATTAATATTCTCCCCATCTTTTACCAATATCAAAACCCCATTCAGTGGTTAATTTAATTACTTCATCATGATTCTTGCATTTTGAAAGGGATAACTTTTTACCAGGATTATTTTTTATTAGCTCAGCAATTTGATTAAGTTGCTCTATCTTTTTTAGAAAATTACTTAGATCTTTATTTGACATTTATCTAGGAAGTAAATTTTTGATCATAAGTAAATATGTAATAAAGAACCCAGGCAACACCAATAATAAGAATCGCAATCATTATATTTACTGACCAAACTACTTCTATCATGTAATTTTTTTTATATATTTTTAATATATCCAAAATTTAAATTAAATTAAATTAAATTAGCCGTTAATAATTTAAATCTTGAACAATACACTACTACTACTGGGTATATAGAATAGTCATAAATAATTTAAAAAAATTATGGGAGAAGCTAAGAGAAGGGAAGAGTTAGGATTACCACCTAGAGAAAAGAAAAAGGAAAAACAAACATCGAAAAATCAACTAAACAAAATTTTAAATAAATATCCTTATTTACCTTTCATTTTAGGTTTTTCTTTACTAGCAATATTAATTATCGATTTAGTTAATTACTACAAATAGATATATAAAAAGGGGATACTTTTAGCAGAAGAGAAGATTATCTTCGCAATTGCGAAATTATTTTTCCATAATAAAAATAAAACTCATGAAACCGATTAACACCTCATGCGCCTTAATCTTAGGGGTACTAACTTTGTTTTCAATATCTAATGCAAATGCAGGTGGCTGCAGTTCTCATACTGAGAAGAAGGCAGAAATTGAATGCTTGTCTGATGATAAAAAATGTATAGAAGCGAAAGAAAAAGAGTCACTATACAAAGTTGAGGCCTAAATGTTTGATAATCTTGGAACTGCTCTAGTACAGGCATTAGGCTTCTTTGCTGTTTTTGGTTTTTTTGTATATCAAACTTTATTTGCAGATAGCAAACCCAAAAATTCAAAATCAAATCCTAAAAAAGCAAAGATTTCCGACAAAAAAGAATCAATTAAAAAAGATCCTAAAAAAGGCTTATTTAATAGAAAATCTAAACCTGTTGAAGAGAATTTAACAGTCCAAAAAAAGGGATTATTTGGGAGAAAAAAAGATGTTTTTAAAGAAGAGATTAAACCAAAGAAAAAAGGTTGGTTTAAATAGGTAAAGTAACTTAAACTCTTTTTTGATATCTTTTATACAAAAACTTTTTTTAGTAACTTTATAATTCATAGAAGATAACATTTAAAATGAACCATAGAGAAATCACAAAAAAATATAGCGAGTTACTTAACAAGGCTGAGTTTGCTACTGGCCGTAAGGAAGTTGTAGGTCTTTTAAAAAAAGCTGCCAAATTGAAATCGCAGATTGAAATCAATTAGTAGATCTTAAAATTAGTTTAATTCTAAATGTAAAAAATTTTTTTAAATAAGTTTTTACATGAGATAATCTGCATAGATTATTTTTCTTATGAATAAAAAAGGTTATACAACCGAAAGCGGTGGTAGACAAAATGGTTTTGCAATTGAACCAGAAATTAACCCCATATCAGAAGGCGAATCAAAGAAATCCATATTTTTATTTATTGGAATATTATTACCTTTTCTAATAGGCGGTTTTTATTATTTAAGGACTCTGAATATATTCTGATATTTTATAAGCCATTTTTAGTAATATATTCTTCTGAACTAACTATATCTTGCATTAAGCTCTCTGATGAAGGATTAAATCCATTTTGCTCTAAAAAAGATTTAACCTTCTCAAATTTTTGCTGAATTTTCTTTGTATATGGAGTTGTCATCAAATAATCATCTTTTTCTGTTGAATAGTTCATTTGATTAACGGATTACTTTTACAATTAAATTTTGCAAAATATGCTATTGCTAGTGAAGTTATAAATATTACATAAATAATTTAATAGTAATAAATACTTATAAGTCGTTTGTGTGAGGTCGATATTGGTTGATTTTTTTAAAGAGTACTTATAGTAACTAGTCCCATTAAATCTCTAGACTGCAGATATTTTTGAAATACTTCAGAATAAAATGCTTTTTTAGCAGCAAATTTTGATTCGAATTCAATTACTAATCCTAGCTGCCCTCCATCCCATTCATTTGAGGTTGATTCTTGTATTAAATCTCTTTTTACTATTACTCCTCCCACAGATTTAATCCAAGGCAATACTGTCCTTATATATTCCAGAAATAAATCAGCATTTGGAATTGAAATTTTCTTAAGCCAATAGCTCTTTGTCATCAAATCAACATATTCTGGGTAGAATATAGCACATGGAGGTAAGTATTTATCCTTAGCTATATACTCCAACGTTTATTAAATGGAAACCGAAAATGATTTATTAAATTTACTTCTTAAATCTCCAAATTCAGAGAGTATACGTAATTTTGCCGAACAACTTGAAATTGATCATAATTTTTCCTTTACCAAAGATAGAAATGATTTGCAGGGTGTTTGGGAGCTTAGGTGGAGTAGTTCTAATAGCCCTTTTTTAAAATATTCTCCTTTTATTGATAACCTTCAATTTCTTGATCCCTTAAATTTAAATGGTCTTAATTTACTTAAACCTAGAGGAATAAAATCAATTATTGGTACTGGCATTTTAATAAGACTTAATTACATAAATGAAAAAAAAATTGGGGTCAAATTTACACATGCCGGTGTTATTGGTCCTAAATTTGGAAGAAAAAATATAAAGGCTATGAAAGAAATAAATAATGAACAATCAGGGTGGTTAGAGATAACTTATTTAAGCAATAAGCTTAGAATCTGTAGAGGTGATAAAGGAACTTTATTTGTTTTAAGAAAAATAAATTCACCGACTTTGTTCAATAATTTCAAGGAATTTATTAAAATCTATTAAAAATAGAAATTAAATCTTTATCCAAATAGACTTTAATACGAAATAAATTGGTAAATATTTAAATGATTCTTTAGGTATTTCATAACTTAAGAATTTTAGTGCTTCTTCTAACCAGTAACCTATATCAAATCCTAAAAGAATTTTTTCTACAACAAACCAAAATTCTTTATCAAATATAATTCTGAAGTTTAAATAAACATATTCCCAATGAAAGGTATTCCAATATTGGGTTAAAAATGAGGATAAAATAAGCCATAGTGATATAAATATAAAACTTTTAAGAAATTTATAAAATTTTTTCATATCCCAGCAACTGTCTTATTTAATTTCAAATATCCCTTATTATTATTTGGATCAAATTTTATTTCCATTAAATATATTCAAAAAGATATAAAAATATTGTGAAAATAGTAAATTTTCGTGGCATTAATAATCTATTCTTCTTTTTTTAGATTCTGTGCCTGTAGATTTTTATTCTTAAGAAAAAAGCCTAAAAACAGAAAAGCAGAATATATTAGTAAGCTTATGCCAAAAATTAAAACTATCTTTGAAATATCCATAAATGATTTTTTTTATAAATTACAGCATTTTTTGAAAAGTTTTATCTATGGTAATGATTTTTTCATTTATCACGATAACGAGCTTCAATTATTAAGCTAATAATATTATTTAAATCATATGCAAGTAGCTTTTGCCTGGAGCCTTTGTCTATCAGTTGGTGTTGTTTTATTATCAATTATTCCATTAACTATAGGGAGAGTTAAAGCGGGATATTCTGTTGAAAATATGTCTGCTCCAAGGGCTTTATTCGATGAATTACCTTCTTTTGGAAAAAGAGCAGTTTGGTGTCATCAAAATTGTTGGGAAAGTATTTCTCTACATGCACCCGCATGTCTTCTTTGTTTGATTAGTTTAACTGACTCTAATATTGCAATAATTGCAGCATTGATTCATCCTATTTTTCGTTTTTTATATATTGGTGCATATATATTTAATATCCCCACAGCTAGAGGTTTAATGTGGGCCTCAGGAATTTTTACAACACTTTTGCTTTATAAAGAGGGCTTAACTCAATTGATATAAACTTTTTAAACAATAAATTTTTCTAAATCTTTTAATTGATATTCATTGATAAGTTCCACTTTATTTGATTTTGCTAGTTGATGAGCAGACTTTGTAAAGCCAGATTTTGAGACTATTATTGCATGTGTACCTTTCCAAAATAATTTACCAGCTGAAATTTCCTGAACTGCTTTATTTCCAATGGCTTTTTCATGATCTTTGCATTGTATACATATTCGCAAATCATTTATTGACGCAATTAAGTCAACCCCTTGATCTCCTGTAATAGGGGTTTCTTTTACCTCCCAGCCATTTTCTTTGAGAATTTCCATACAATGATTTTCAAATCTAATACCTTTTTTGAAGTTTCCCTTTTTTTTACTTGAGTAGCTTTTTTCTATTAGGTTTAAGCATGATTTCTCAATTTGACTTGCTATGAAAACAAACCAATCCTCAGTCTCGAGCTTTCTAATAGATCCAATTATCTCATCATCAATAGTAGGATTTTCATTACAGTAGGATCTCCACTTTTCGAAAAATAATTCCGTACCTCCAAATTCTTTTAAAATTACTTTTTCATAGAAGTATGGTATACCCTCTTTAAATCGCTTAGATCCATTAAATATATTTTTCTCAATGGCTTTTTCATCAAGAGGTGGATTGCCAATCCATTTTTTATAATCCTCGTTACCGTAAGCATCTATCTCCCTTAATCTGATCCTCTCCTCTAACAAATTGTATTTGTTCTCGTCAATTAATTTATTAATTGTTTGAATAAAGAAATTGGAATTTAAGGCATTTTTTAATTTAAACTTTTTCTTCTTAATTTGATAATCTCTTACAATTATAAAAATTAAAAAAATGATAAAAATAATTAAAATAAAAAAATTTTTCATTAAAGATTTTTATTTTCTATCTAAAAAGTTTTTGTTTTTCTAATAACAAAATTATTTTTTGTTATTACTGAAGATTCATTTACTTCAAACCCATTAATTGCTGATATTTCTCCTTTTATGCCTTCTAATGTTAATTGCTCGATAATGCCTTTTATTACTTCGTCCTCGACCAATTTTCTATCAATTCTTTCGGGTGTAATATCTGTAAGCCATTTTGAGGTCTTTTTTTTTACAACCTCTGTAGGGTTAGTTATTTTTAAATAGATAGCCATTTTTTAAGTCATTCAGTTGAATTATAAGCATTAAATCTTCTTAACTTTTATTATTGTCATTACTTTCCCACTCAAGAAATTGAAAAACAAAAATTGCAAAGATAGAGAAAAATACTATAAACAACCCTAACCATCCTATAAATTTGTGCTCTGTAAAAAGATTAGTGAGCATTGATTTTTCTTGATATCTTGATTCCATTTCATATTGATAAGAATCAATAACTTGAAATATATTCATAATTAATAAATCGTTGAATTGGCGGCTAATAATTTCAACCATTTAATTTACTAAAGGCTTCCGATAGGAAATCTGGTCTTTTTCTTATTATAGAAAAATTCAGTTTATTTATTAAGACTAAATTGACTTCAGCAATCGTTAAGATTTCATTTTTCTTGTTATGAAATTTTGAAATTACATTAATCCTAGGACTTTTATCAATATTGAATTCGCTCTCGATTATTATTTTTTCACCAAGAAATAAAGGAGATTTATATTTTATAGAAGTATTGATTAAAGGTAAATCTAAGCCATTTTTAGTTAGTTCGAAATAACTTATACCTACTTCTGAAAGTGCATTTATTCGGCTTTCTTCAAGCCAATTAAAATATTTACCGTGCCACATTACCCCTGCATGATCTGCATGTTGAGGTAAAACAATTTTTTCTATTTTCCAAACTGGTTTTGAGTTCATCTTTTATTTAGAAAATTTTAATTCAATGAAAAAACATATTTTGATATTGTAGATTAATTTTATTTATTAACATAAGAATCATCAAAACTCTATTTATAAAGTTATGTTTAATCGTAAAAATAAAAGTAGAAAAATGAAGAAGATTTTTCAATGGGAAGAATATTTAAATTGGAAAAATATGTCAAAGGAACAGAAATTAAATTTCAAGAGGGCGTGCTTATTCCCCTTTCTCGTCTATATGGTTTATGTTTTTCTTAATCAGTACTCCTTGGCAATTCTTTTGTTACTAGGTCTTTATTTTTTAATTAGATTTAAAAATAGAAATAAGTTGGGAAGGTGAATATTTTTTGATTTTGATTTATATAGATTTGTTTTAAAATTATCTAGTTTTTCCAAATAACACTATTGGCATATAAAAATAGTATTAGATAAATTTTTTTTATGAAAAAAATTGTTTTGTTTTTATGTGTATTAGTTTTTTCAATATTTTCTAATACGAATAATTTATTAGCAAAAGAAATTGAAAATAACATTAAAGATAATATTTCTAATGAAATTGAAGAAATTAAGCCTGATAATAAAAAAACTAATATTTCTAATTCTTCAGTAGAAGATATATTTGGTGATGAACAAACTTTTCCATTCGTTGCAGGTTTAGGGAAAAATGCAGCCCATTGATTTTAAGGTTCTTGATAATGTAGAAAAGATTTTTTAATACTAATGAAAGGTCTTAGGGTTCTAGAACTTTCTGAAGCACTTAATGTTGATAGCGCTGATTTATTAGCTGTTTGTGCAATTCAAAAAATAAAAGCCACATCTAGATTAAGCATGCTTTCATTTGAAGAATGTAAGAAAATAACTGATTACTATGAAAATAAAAATTAGAATTTTTTATAAATTATTTTATTTTTTAATGTCTTTAATCATTGATACTAAAGTTGAATGAATTTCTTCTTCAGATATTTCATTTTTAAAATTGATAATTGCTGATTGGCCATCGTAATTGATTTTTATATAACTATTATTAATTTCTTCCATATAAGCATTCTCAAATCTTGATATCTTCCCATAATGAATAAGATATTTGTGCACTGAATCTATGTGATCATTGTTCATGTGATCACAAACTCTTTTACTTGTTTCTTTACTAATAATTTTCATTTAAAAAATAAATTTGTTTTAAGCTAATCTATTTTTTTCATTATTCAAAGTTTTAATCATTTTAATTATTAAATTTTTAACTTCATTTTTATCAACAGCTCTAACCAAGTTATTTCTCAAATTTGATGCTCCTTTAAAGTCTTTGCATGTCCATGAGATATGTTTCCTTGCAATTAGCAATCCGTGATCTCCTTTTTCTTTTATTAATTCATCAAGATGCTCAATTATTAAATATAGTTTTTCCTCTGTGTTTGGTTCTTTAAAATTTTTATTTTCTCTAAGGGCATAATCTATTTCTCCTATTTTCCATGGGGATCCTAAAATTCCTCGTCCAATCATTACACCATCAGCATTTGTTTTTTTTAAACAATTAAGAGCGTCATCTGGATTTTTGATATCTCCATTAGCAATTACTGGAATTTCCAACAACTTTTTAAGTCTCCCGATCATTTCCCAATCTGACTTGCCTGAAAAACCCTGTTTTCTAGTTCTTCCATGAAGTGTGATCATGGTTGCTCCCGCATCTTGAAGTTTAAATAAGAAATCCTCTATATTTTCTTCTTTACTATCCCATCCGAGTCGTGTTTTAACTGTTACTGGAACACTAACAGCTTTTACAACATTTTTGACTAATTCTATAGCAAGTTTTCGGTCTTTAATTAAGGCACTGCCTCCACCTTTCTTTGCAATTTTTTTTACTGGACATCCCATATTTATATCAATTAAGAAAGCTCCAGAGTCCTCAGCTTGTTTGGCAGCTTCAGAAACAGCATATGGCCTATTATCAAATATTTGTACTCCAGTTGGACCTTCTTCTAAATCTATTTGATTGATTTTTTGTGTTCCATATCCTTTTTTAAGACTTGTGGCATTTATCATTTCTGTAAAAAGTAAAGAATTTGGAGCCCATTTACGTACAAGTCGTCTAAAAATATTATCTGTAACACCTGCTAATGGCGATAGCATGACCTTACTTGTAATTATCCTGTTAACTCCCCTTCCTTTTAGACTTATATTTGAAGACATATAATTTTAAATTTATTTAATCTTTCTTTATTATAAATTTAGATATGGAGCTGATTTTATGTTTTCTATTTATTTCTTAATTTATAATAAGTGCTTTTTCTTAAATAGGCCTAATTGATTACTTTTTTTGCTAGTTTATGTTGAGTTGAAATTTAAAAAAGGAAATTTTTTCTTGTTTATATTAGTACCTATCTTTCTTCCAATAATTATTTTTTTTGCACCAATAAATGTAAATGCTATGCAAGGTAATTTAGATTTATCAAGTGCTCAAACTTCTGTAGGCAAAAGATTTGCTAAAGTTTTTTGTGATGCAAAGAGGGAAGGTTTAGATTCTGATTTTGCTAGTGAATATGCTTTGAATAATACATATTTGAAATTTGTAGCATTTCCAGATGATGACGAATATTTGGCTGATTTATGGAATTTCACCCATAATAATATATTAGATAATTGTGGTGAATTTGTAGATATAAATGATCTAAAAGACCTAGAGATTTTTTTTAAAGAAGAAGGTTTAATTGCATCAAATAGGGAACTCTATTTACCAACTTTTGAGAATAATTAGATTAAATTTTTAGCATGTACTAAAATATAAATAGAATATGCAATTTTATGAAACTATTAGGTTTAAATTCACCTGAAATATTCATAATATTAGTAATTTTGCTTTCAATTTTAGGTCCAAAAAGAATTGAAAAAGGTTTCTTATTATTTAAAAAACTATTAAAGTTCCTCTTAAGTAAAGATGAAGATCAAAGCTTAGTAAATTCAGAAGAAAAATCAAAGGAACCAGAAGAAAGCGAAGTTAAAGAAGAAGCAATAGAGGCAGAAGAAAAATCAGAGGAACCAGAAGAAAGCGAAGTTAAAGAAGAAGCAATAGAGGCAGAAGAAAAATCAGAGGAACCAGAAGAAAGCGAAGTTAAAGAAGAAGCAATAGAGGCAGAAGAAAAATCAAAGGAACCAGAAGAAAGCGAAGTTAAAGAAGAAACAATAGAGCCAAAGGTAAAATCAATTAAACCTAAAAAAAGAACTTTTAAAGATGAAATAATAGACGTAGAAGTTGATTCTGATAATAAATAAAATTTAAAAAAAATAAAAGAATACTAGAAAAGTATGAATCCTAAAAAAAGAAAATTTTAAGATAATTTGCTTATTTTTAATTAAATATAAAAAGTCTTTATTTTAATATTTTAATTTGAATTGAAAGAAGGTTTTTATGAATCTAAAGCTACTTCTATAGCTGCTATTAAGTTTTCGTCAAACGGTTTAACACCTGGCTTAAATCTTGCAATTACTTTACTATCTTTCCCTATCAGAAACTTCTCGAAATTCCATTCAACATCTCCTTCAGGTTCAACTTTGTTGAGAGTTGTGTATGGTTCTGTGGTGTTGCCTTTGGCATGAACTTTTTCATAGATTTCAAACTTAACTCCATAATTTGTTGTGCAGAAATCTTTTATTTCTGGAAGAGAGTCGGGTTCTTGTTTTCCGAAATCATTACAAGGGAATGCAAGTATTCTAAGTCCTTTGCTTGAATATAAATCATGTAGCTTTTGAAGATCCTCATACTGAGCAGTATTTCCGCAATAACTAGCTACATTAACAACTAAAATTACTTCTCCTGAATATTCACCTAGTTTTATGGATGATCCGTCTGCGGAAAGAACAGTAGTATTTTGTACGTCAACTTGCATGTCTAAAAAAATTCACCCTTTGAAGATAGCATTGTATAGACTTTATTGTGTTTAATTTATATGGTAGTTTTAGTCATTTCTTTCATAAGTTTTAATTTTTTATTTATTAAACCATTTATAATTAATATTATTTATCAGTTTAAAATTTGGACCCTTTAGACCCACTTACTGAAATTATTAATTCCGGTCAAGGTTTTTCACCTGCAATTGCTTTAGAAAGAATTATTTGGGCAATGATTGGAATCTTTTTTTTGGGAGCGATTTCAAGATCAATAACTAATAGCATGCGACGTCAAAATTGGTTTGGGAGGAATTTTTTATTTAGTTATTCTCAAAAAAAAAAAATTACAGATGATACATCTTCACAACCTTCAAGTGATGAGGAATAAGTTACATAAATATGAAAGAATCAATTTTTTCTAAAAAGAGAATTTTATTGCTTGGTAGCGGCGAGCTTGGAAAAGAGTTAGTAATAGAATCCAAAAGATTAGGACTAGAAGTTATTGCTATTGATCGATATGAAAAAGCACCTGCAATGCAAGTTTCTGACTATTCAAGAGTAATTGATATGGGAGATAAAAATATTTTAAAAAATGTTATAAAAGAATTTAAGCCTGATTATGTTGTTCCAGAAATAGAGGCACTTTCAATTGAAGCCCTAAAAGAACTAGAGGATGAAGGATTCAATATTGTTCCAAACGCCAGAACTGTAGAAATTACAATGAATAGAGATAAAATTAGAGACTTAGCTTCTAAAGATTTAAAAATTAAAACTGCAAAGTTTGATTACATTTTTGAATTTGATGATTTAGAAAAAAAAGCAGATGAAATTGGATTCCCACTTTTACTTAAGCCTTTGATGAGCTCTTCAGGAAAGGGACAGAGTTTTGTTGAAACAAAAAATGATTTACAAAATGCTTGGAAACAGGCACAAGCAAATTCAAGAGGAAAGGTTAAAGGTGTAATTATTGAAGAATTTATTAATTTTGATTTTGAGTTTACTCTTTTAACTGTAAGAAAAGAAAATGGTGAAAATATTTTTTGTTTACCAATTGGACATCTTCAATCTAATGGAGACTATCAATGCAGTTGGCAACCTATAGAGATCAAGGAGTCCTTTATTATTGAAGCTAAGAGAATGACAAGTAGAATATTAAATAACCTTAATGGAGCAGGATTATACGGTGTAGAGTTTTTTATAAAAGGAAGTGAGGTTATATTTTCAGAATTATCTCCAAGACCGCACGATACTGGTATGGTTACATTAGTTAGTCAAAATATTAATGAATTTGAATTACATTTAAGGGCTTTTTTAAATTTACCAATACCCAATATAGATCTAATAGAGCCCTCTGCCACCAGAGTTATACTTTCTAGCGAAGAGTATATAAATCCTATTTATGAGGGTCTTCATGAAGCATTAGAATTTGAAAAGACAAAAGTACTATTATTTGGTAAACCAACTTCCAGAAAAGGCAGAAGAATGGGTGTTGTTCTCTCATCAAATTCTGACATTAATTTGGCTAGAAAAAATGCAGATGAAGCTGCTCTTAAAATAAAAGTCAGTACTACATAAATATTAAATAAAAATAACGAAAAAAATACTTATTTCCTTTGTTTTTGTTAAGTGTCTCTCTGAGTATTATTTGAGTATGCGCTCTCTTTCTCAATGATAGAAAATTATAAAGGTTGGGATATAACTTTAAATTGGGATAATAAAGATTATCTCGAGAGGGATACTACTAAAAATAATTTTTTTAATCAAAAGGAAAAATGGATTGGGGTTCACTTAAATGGTGAAAAAATCTATGGCTCTTCTCTGAAAGAAATTAGGCATATTATTGATTATCCTAGCTTGCATCCAAAGTAGGTTAAAAGATTTTTAATTATCCTGATTATTTTCATTATCTTCAATTAGTTCATTAGCAAGTTTTCTTAAATCTCCCTTAATTGAGACCCATGTAAAGGCAATTATAAAAATTGAAGCAGATATTGCAACAGTGATTTTTTCGACAGGGGACATTCCAAGTGCAATAGCAAACATTTCAAACCAAATACTAATTTTTTATTATATTGAATTTTTTTAAATAGTTAGAAACAATTTTTTTTTTGCAATGATATTTAATTAATCAAAATATATTAAATAAAATTTAAATTACTTATTTTATTTATTGTTTCTGATTTCAATTTTATTCAGTAAGATTAAATTATGGAAAAAAAAAAGTGCCCCCAATGTAAAAATTTAATTTTAAAAACTTCTCCAACATGTTTATATTGTGGTAGACCTAATAAATTTATAACTAAGGAATACGTAAATAAAAAGTGGAATAAAGATAATAATAAAAATGTATTTGATTATATTTTTATTAATAAGTTTTTTGTATTTATTTATTTATTAATATTTACAATCGTTATTATTAAATTTAGTTAAATATCATCAAAAAATCACTCTATTATTGCATCTATAACTTCTTTAGTATTTTTTGATAGTTTATTGTTTTTAATTTGCTTTATTGTTTCTATCATATTACTTTTGTAAGGTTCTGAATAATAATTATATCTACTAAATACTTTTATAAAACGGGAAATTACTATTGGATTTAATTTATCAAATTCAATTATCTTTTTTGCAATATATTTATAACCAGAACCATTAATTGCATGAAAAGCACTATTTCTTGTTACGAATGTATTTAATATAGCTCTTAAAGTGTTTGGTGATTTTGAATCAAAAAACTTATTTTCAAATAATTTTTCAATAATGCTTGTTTTTTCATCAATTTCTATAGATGCATTAAATGAGAACCAACTATCCAAAACGACACTATTATTTTTCCATTTATTGAAGAATATATTTGAAATAATTTTTCTTTCAGGACAATTAATTCTACTGAAAGAATTCATTGCAGCTTTTGCTAGCGTCATAGAATTACTATCGACATAATTAATTATTTTGCCTTTAATTTCCCTATCATCACTGCTTAAGAGTAGTTTCCAAATAGTTTCGATTAGTTTTCTTTCATTTTTACCTTCTGGCCAAACTTTATCTAGATTTTTCTCTATTTCTTGGAGCTTAAAATATAATTCTTCTTTTAATTTGGTACCGAATAAATGATTTAGTTCGTCAATAGTTTTATATATCTTTAAAGGGTCTATATTTTCTATCTCCGATTCAATTTCAGCAAATGTCGGAATACTTAGTAATTCTGATAAAAGGGATAAATTAATATCTTTATTTTTTATTAATGATATTAAGGTGCTTATTAATTTATTTTCAATTTTATGATCTGGTTTTTCATCTAATCTGCATAAAATAATTTTTTTATAAAATACTTTTACAGTATTAGATAGTGTAAAAAAATCTTTTTCATATTTTAAGATTAAAAATTTTTCGTCCAAGGTAGTGTCTGATTCCCACTCAACAGGTGAAGAGAATTCGCGAAAATAAGTTACTAAAGGAATTTGGATGTGAGATCTTACATTTCTAAAAATGAATTCTTGTTTTTTTGTTTTTAAAACAACTGATTTTTCTATCGTTATATTATCACCGCAAAATATAGCTAGATTTATAGGAATTATTAGTGGTAAATCATTATATGGGTTGTTCTTTATTGGATTACATTGTGAGGCTTCAATTGTAAGTTTTTCGCCTGTTTGATCCCATATTCTCTTGAATTTAATTTTTGGGGTCCCATTTTGCTTATACCAGATTTTAAACTTTTCAGGATCAATTTCCTTATTGTGCTCTAAAATTTTATCGACAAATTGGTCTATTGTTGCTGCCTTTCCATCATATGTTGAGATGTAATTACTAAATCCTTTATAGAAATTTTCATCTTTTACAAGCTTATTAAGCATTCTAATTATTTCTGCTCCTTTCTCGTAAATGGTGGTCGTATAGAAATTGTCTATTTCTTGGTATCTCTCTGGCATTACAGGATGTGATGTTGGACCGGAATCCTCTCTAAATTGACTTCTTCTAAGAAATTTGGCATCATCAAGTCTCTTGATTTCACGATTATGAACGTCTGCAGTGAATTGTTGATCTCTGAATACTGTTAAGCCCTCTTTTAGAGATAGTTGAAACCAATCCCTACAAGTTACTCTATTCCCCGTCCAATTATGGAAGTATTCATGGGCGATTACACCCTCTATTCTTTCTAATTCTTCATCAGTTGTTGTTTCAGAATTAGCCAGTATTAGTTTTGAGTTGAAAATATTGAGACTTTTATTTTCCATTGCTCCCATATTAAAGTGCCTGACTGCAACAATATTGAACAATGACAAATCGTATTCAAGGTTATATTTATCCTCGTCCCACTTCATAGATTTCTGTAATGAACTTATTGCATGTTGAACATATTTTTCATCGCCATACTCAACATAAATATTTATTTTTACTTTATTATTCGATTTTGTTATGAAATTGTCTTTTACACAATTAAGTTTACCTGCTACCAATGCAAATAGATATGAGGGTTTCGGATATGGGTCTTCCCAAATTATTTCATGTCGATTATTTGCAAGATTATTTTCTTTTAAGACGTTACCATTTGAAAGTAAGACAGGATAATCATTCTTGTCTGCCTCAATTCTCACGGTGTATTTGCTTAGAATATCAGGCCTATCAGAGTGAAAACTTATTCTTCTAAATCCCTCCGCCTCACATTGCGTAGTTATAATTCCATTGCTCTCATACATTCCTAAAAGGGATGTATTTTCCTTCGGTTTAATTATTCCTTCTATTTTTAATAGGAAATTATCTTTGTTTATATTTTCAATTTTTAAGTTATTTTTTTGCTGTTTGTAGTATTCCTTTCCCAGTAGTGAGTCATCTATAAAAATTTTTTTTATTAATATATCTGTTCCATCTAGAATTAGATTTCTGGTATTCTTATTTTTTTTTACCAATTTTAGTTTGGTCGTAACATTTACGGCATTTTTCTTAATTACGAAGTCCAAAAAGATTTCTGGAATTTCATAATCAAAAACTTTGTAATCTTCAAGTTTTACATATCTTGAAATATTATTTTGGTTTTTTGGATTGTTCATCTTTACAAAGAAGTTCAGAAGTTAAAAAATCTAGAATACTTATTTTAAAATTATAAGTTTGGCTTGTTATCTTCTGTTTCACAAAAATGTGTTTTAATCTCCCCAGAAGGTAGTAGTTCGTATAAAGAAGGATTATTAATATCAGGCGATCCGTCCTTATTAAATTGATACCTCCAGTCCCATTTTTTATCTGTAAAGGAAATATAATCTTTTCTTAGAGAATATGGAAGCATAAGCTTTTTTTTATTCCAATTAATATTTATAAATGCTCCTGGCTTTAACTCAGATATCTTTTTTACTATGGAAAAGTCACCATTAATATTATTTCTCATAACAAGATCAAGCTTTGAATTTTCACATACATAGCTACTATTTAGTGCTAATAAAAGTATTGAGATAATAAAAAATGAATGAATTTTTTGAGCTCCTTTTAAAGTAGATTTACTTTCAAGCTAAATGACTTAATTAAAGATCTTTTAGGATCGATTTAAATCATAATAGATTGCATACTTTTTAGATCTACAAGATAACAATCTAATTCCTCTTCATAATCCTGAACTGAAATAAAATTATTTAAAAAACCTGAATATTTTGCATCTCCGCCTATGGTGCTTGAAAGTATATATTTTGGATTAAATTTGTTAATCAATTTAGGGATTACATCAGCACCTTTTACAAAAGAACCAACTAGGGGCAATTCTAAATTTTTAGTAGGAGTAATAACTGCTTCAAGACTTTGCTTGTTTAAATTTTCATCAAGATATCCATGGGGTTCTATATAAAACCCATTATCTAAATCGTCTTTAACAATATATCCGTTTTCTATTTGCGGCACTGGAGCCCCAGCAGTTGCTTCAAAACTTAAATTAAGAAGATTTGTCTTTTCAGTTGGCTTAAGCACTTTAATTGAACTAAAACCAATTTTTCTTAATGTTTCAAAAGCACTTTTAGGGCAAATTATAGGAATATCCTTTCTGAACATTTCTAATGTTGGAACATGACAGTGGTCAGGTAATCCTTGGGTTAATAAAATAATATCTATTTTTTTATCTATTGAAATTTCTTCTTCTAATGATCCTTTAAAAAACCACTCACCTGGAGGAAATATTAAATCTCCCTTGAGCCAAGGATCAATAATTAAATTGGTTTTTTTAAATTTTATAAGCCAACCATTTGAACCAAGGTAGGTCGCTTCAAAAGTCATTATCAATTAAATATTTATTTGACTATAAGGTAATTTTGGCTTTATCGAGAAATTACTAATTTAGATTAGTTTGCTTCATTTAAGATTTGAAATGACTTTCTTTTTAGATTAAATATTAAAACTTGATTATCTTTATAACTAATCTCAAAGTTTTCTTTTTCTAGCATTTGTATTGGTATTAGAGCTAATCCTCCTGTTCCTGAAAATATGATTGGCATGGTGCTATTTTTAGTCCCATTCATTTTTTGTAAGTCAATAGCTTGAGAAACTATTTTTCTGGCTTTATCAAATCCGTAGTCTTCTATTAATTCAGGCCATAAAAAGTTAACTAATTCATATTTTGAAAACTCAATTTGTACTGTTTTCATTAAAAAATAATAGATATATAGCGATTAAAAGATAAAAATATAAACTTAATTACTATTTTTAAACCTATCCATGACTAGTTGCAACATATCAACTACATCACCATCAGTTAAATTTAAATCCTTCTTTAAATCATTGCAAGTTAAATTCATTTCAAGTGCCGCTTCAGCCATATGATTAACTTTTTGGTTATCACCGCCTAATGAAATAAAGGGATTGAAGTTTTCTATCATTTAATACTTGTCGTTACCACCTAGTTCTAGCTAAGAAATAATTAATTATCATTTATTGATACAGAAGCTTATAAATATGTTATTTAATATTTAGAAAGTTTTTATTTTTAAACTAGGGATGTTGATATACCTTTTGATATCAATGCGAATCTTCTAGCTCTGACTAGTAAAGGAAATATCAAATTTGTTCGTTTATTTGATTTAAACACTCTAGAAAGTAACAAAAGTAAACTACTTGAGGGATTATTTATCTGCTTGCAAATAGTATTAATTGCATCTGCCCCATGAAAGATCTCTTCATCTTTCAGGAGAATAGCTCCTTTATCTAAGTCATAACCTTTATCTAGAAGGGATTTAATTAGAGTTAAATTTTTACGACCATCAAGAATTTTAATATTATTTAACTTGCTTTTGATCTCAAGGAGCTCAGCAAAATGATTGCAGAACGGGCATTCTCCATCATAAATAAAGGTATAATTCGAAGTCATTAGAAAAAAATAGTTTTGATGATCTTAAAGTGCACCATTAAAATAATAATCACTCGATAATAAAACAAATAATAAAAATTTTGGGGATTTTTTATAAAGGTATAGTTAAAGGATTCTAATAATTACGAAGAAATGTCTCAATATAGGTATATTTTTCATAAAAATCTGTATGCTAACTCGGAGATATTATGTTTTAAAATCATGAATTTATTAGCTTCTTTTGCTTTAGGTGGTTTCAATCCATGGGCAGCAGGCTTTGGAATTGGTTCTTTAGTCCTTTTTGGTCTTGTTGGTCTTGTTGCGGGTCCAAACCTAAAGAATTTTGACCCTGATGCATAAATCATCATATTCAATATAAATTTTAAAAGACTCATTTGAGTCTTTTTTTATGCGGTTTTTTAAATTTATTTTTAGAATAAATTCAAGTAATATTCCGCCAAAGAAATGTTTTTAAACCCTTTTTATCCATTTACTTTTCTGAAAATCTCTTCCCTTAAAGCCACTATTGTTTTTCTATCAATACTTTTAATTAAATCGAATTTGCTTAGATTAAAAGGGGGACTAATAGGAGGTCTTTTTGCCTTGATACTTATATCTGGGATTTTTGCTTCTAGTACCATAGCTTTAGGATCTTTAGTTTATGCCTATCGATTAAAGAAGAATTCAAATTCTGATGATAATCAAATGCAGGATTTAGAAACTGTTAATGTTTAAGATATTTTGTGAATCAAATTCGGTTGGATTACTTAAAATGGAGTTCCAGGTACAAAATGCAAGACTAAAAATCCAAAACCTGCAGCAAAAACTATTGATACTGCGATGATTAGAAGGCCCGATGCCATCCCCCCTTCGTTAAACGCCATTTAGTTAGTTATTTTTAAATTAATAATAGAACATATTTGTTACCAAGTAATAGTTCTAATTACTTATATATCATCCAAATTTGTTGTTAATGGTGAATAAAAGTAAAAAGATGGAAGTTAATGAGATGATAAAACCAAATATTATTAATGGCTTAGATTTGACGTTTTCTTCTTTCTTAAGCTCATTTTTTGAAGAAGAAAAATTTTTATCTTTTTTTTTATAAATAAGATTGGAAAAAGGTTTAATCACGATAAATTTGAGATCTAAGCTAATTACCCTAAAGTTTTAAATAAATCTTTATGGTAATCAACAACATTTTGACAACTTATTACAGGTGTAAATTCCATATGAATGCCGAATTTAGCTCTCCATGGAGCAAAATGCTCAAAAATCTCTTTATCACTATGTGCTTTACATAAACAAACTACCCTACCTTCACCTGGAGCATGCACTCTAAATAACATCTCAAATTTGTCTGTTTTATCTGATTTCGCGATTTCTCCGTTTTCCCAGGCCTCCACAAATAATTGATAAGCTTTTACTTGATTCTCAATATCTGGGAATTGACAGTCAGCAAGAAATAATTGCATTTAGTATCCTTAAAATTTTTCTTATTATCGCTCAAATTGTTATTTATTAATAGAACTGTTTGAATTTGAAGATTAGAAAAAAATATTTTACTAAATAAAGTGAGAGGAGAGAGTCTCAAGAAATTTTCCAATATCTTTTTTATATAAACTATCTGTGATTTTTAAAGAGAATAATTCATAATCATTTATATCTTTTTTTTTGTCAAAATTAATATTTCCCTTTAACGAAATATTTTTCATGATTATGCTTTCCACTATTTAAAATTTAAACAAATATTTTTAAAAGGCAAATTTCTTTACATTATGTTTTTTATGAAAGTAATTTCTAAAGCAATTAGGAAATAATTAATTTAAGAATTAATTAATTTTTCTAGAACATATAAAATACCATTAGTTAATGAAAAAATTACAGTTAATAGAGATGCAATAACGGGCAATAAATTGAACCATAATTGCGAAGTTGTCATTTTTGAATCAATAGGCAGAAAATTTGTTCTTTTTTTAATTCTTATTTGCAACCAGAAAACAGATATTGGATAAATAATTCTTGAAAAAGTAATTAAAAAAGAAGGTAAAATACCTTTTTTTGAATAAAGTATAAATCCTGAAAAAAAGTATAAGATCCAAATTAGAACTCTTTGAATTAAAATTAACTCCTTGCTTTTGCTAGACACTATTAATTAACTTTTATAGTTTTAGTCATTTTATATCTTTCAAAAAAAATGTTATTTATAATTATTTTTTCTTTACGTATAATTTTCCATTCATTTTTAAGAAATAATTTATAACTTATTAAGCTTGCTTCAGTTGAAAGAGAGTCTATACCTTCTTTTTTTGCTTCATCTTCTAATTTATGAAGTAACTTTGAGCCGTAACCTTTTCTTTGGAATTTACCTTTACAGTAAAATAACGCGATTCTATCGGTGGGATATCTTGTGGCAAAAGCAATAATTATTCCTTGTTTACTTAGAAGCCATCCTTTCCCTATGGTTATAGACTTATCAAAATTTGGATTATTCCAAGCTTGGCTTGACCAGGCCCTCTTTTGCTCTTGACTATAAATTTTTTCATCTAAAGATTGAATCGAATCAAAATAAACCTTCTTTAATTCCAGTTGATCTTTAATAGTAATTTGTCTTAAATTCATAAACAAATCTTCTATTTATTATGCATAGTAAAAATATAGTCGCAATTGGTGGAGGAGGGTTTGGCCGTTCTTTAGGCTCTCTTGAAATTGAAAAATATATAATTTCATTAATTAATAAAAAAAGACCAAAAATTTGCTTTATTCCAACAGCATCTGGTGATAGTAGTTTATACAAACTAAATTTTTATAGAGCATTTTCCAAACTTGATTGTATAACAAGTCATATTGATTTTTTCTCAAGAACAGAAAACTTAGAAGATAAAGTTTTTGCCCAAGACATCATTTACGTTGGCGGAGGAAATACAAAAAGTATGTTAGCTGTCTGGAAAGAATGGAATTTATATGAAATTTTGCAAAATGCTTATAATAAAGGAATTGTAATGAGTGGTGTAAGTGCTGGGGCGATTTGTTGGTTTGATAAAGGTATAACTGATTCTTATGCTGAAGAGCTAACAATAATTGATTGCTTAGGAATAGTTGAAGGTATTGCCTGCCCGCATTTTGATGAAGAAAAAGAGAGGGAACCTTATGTTAATGATGTTATAAATAGAGAAATTATTAAATCTTGTATTTGTATTGAGGGCAATTGTGCCGTGCACGTCAAAAATAATATTGAATATTCTTCAATAGATTTTGGTAATGGTAAAAAGTGTTTTAGAGTCTATAAGGAAAATAATACTTTAAAGAAAGAAATCATATAAAAAAATAAAATATCTATAAATGTATTTTAGATTTCTTCATTTTTTGAGATTGAAGTAAATTCAATCCCTTTGTATTTTACAAAAGATGCAGTCCATACTTCTTTGGAGAGATTGCCAAGGTATTTTAAAAATTGTTGAGTGTCTCCGTCTCTTATCCATTCAGATTTAATGAATGGGAGCTCTTTTTGCATTCTTTTAGGATGCATATGAACAAGCAACAAGCCTTTTTCTTCAGAAGCCCTTTTTAAAGCACCTTCATCACTTCTTTGAAAAACCCTCATTAGAAGATTTAAAATAACTTCTTCTCCAAGTTTCTTTAAATTTTCTGTTTCCTCTAAATTATCTTTAATTTCTTTACCTCCAAGAGGCATTGCTCTAACAAGGTTTTGCTCTATTAAAGCTATTGCAATTAGATAATTCTGGCTTGCCATATTCTGAAATAAATCCTTTTTTGATATTCTAACCTCTCGAGTTCATGAAAATCTTTTTTGGATAAATCAATTTCTAAAAAAGGGAAATAATTAATTATTTACCTTCATACTTGATACTTATTTGTATTTATATTAAAAAGTAAGATAAATATTTTTGACATGCGAATATTGTTTTTTCTATTTTGCGGTATTTTTTCAGGTCTTTATTTATCATGGCCAGGTTAAGTAATACCAGAAAATTGGAAATGTTTTAAAGACATTATTGCAAAATCCACTGAAGATAAAATTTCTTCAAGAGCTGCAATGGAGATTTCTCCTAGTTATGTTTTAAAGAGTAAGAATAGAAAGACGGCTTCAAAAATTAGAATCGTAGCAGATGCCTGTTTTCGTTAATATGTTGAGTGACTAAATATGACTACTAAATAATGAACAATAATATAAGATTTGAATTGTCATTTAAAAATATTTCTCAGTTAGACGATAAACTTAATTTCTGCAAATTAAATAATATCAAAAATATTAATATTCCATGCAAAGGACTTATAAAAAAGGATTTATTTAATTCAACTATTAAACATATATCAAAAAACTATGATGAATTTAATGTGACCTATCACTATAGTCTTTATCATCAATATTCAAAAAATAAAGAAAATTCGTATCAGGAATTTTTAGATTTTGTTAAAAGTTCTCAGACTAATAAAAATTTTGAAATTCTACTTGTGTCGGGATCAAATAAGAAAAAAAAATTTGACTCGGTTCATGTATTATCTTATTTAAAAAAAGAAAAAAATTTAAAAGTTAAATTTGGTATAGCTTACAATCCATATTTGAAAAAATATTATAATATTTCTTCAGAAAGAGAAAGGTTCGAAAAAAAAATTTCGACTGGGTTAATAAATTCAATTTGGTTTCAATATGGTACAGATATTAAAGTTCTTCAGAATGAGGTAACTTATCTTAAAAACGTAGCAAAAGAAGAAAAATTAAATTTATTTGGAAGTTTATTTATTCCTTCTAAACAATTTATAGCACGATTTAAATTTCGTCCTTGGAAAGAGGTATATATATCTGAAAAGTGTTTATATTATTTGGAAAATTTTATTGATTTCACAAACGATTTAGTTGGTTTTTATAAAAAAAATAATATTACACCTGTAATTGAATCTGATTTTTCATCATCAGAGAAACTTGATTCTGTTTATGATTTTTTAGAAAATGAAAGATAATTTCTGTCAATATTAAACCTATGAAAAGTGACGTTACATATGACTTATTAATAATAGGTGGTGGTATATCTGCGTGTGTTTTTGCTTCGAAGTATCTGAAAAATAATATTACAAAAAAAGTTGGATTAATTGAAATTGGTCGTGGACTTGGAGGGAGATCAAGTACAAGAATAAGCAAAAAATATAAAGGATGGAAACTAAATCATGGTTCTCCAAATTTTAATATATCTAACAGCAAAAATAATCTTCTATTAAAAAGATATATTGATGAATTATTGGAAAACAAATATATACAAATTGACGACTCAGAAATATTTTTTTTAAATGAAGATTCTAATTTAGAAACCAAAAAAAAATCTGAATTTTCTTGCGGGGTTAATTATTTATCTTCAGATTCCATGAGTGAATTATCGAAAAAGATAATTGAGTCAAATAATTTAAAAGAGGAAATTGATTTTTTCTTTGAAACTTTAATAGTTGATATGAAGTTTAATGATAAGGGATGGATACTAACATCAAAAAATGGCGACAAATTTAAGTCTAAATATTTAATTTGTTCAACTAATTTGTTGTTACATAAGAGGTCTTTAAAAATATTAAACGTAAATAAAATTCCATTGAGAAAAGCAATTCCTATTAAAAGTGATAAAAAAATAGATTTACTATTAAATTACTTAGAAGAACAAACATTTATTCCCAGGTTAACTTTTCTAATTTATACAAATAAAAATTATAGTTATAAAGATAATTATTCTAAAAAACTAAGGTATTTTTATTTAAATAATAATTTACAAAGAAAATATAGATTTGAAAGAATTATTTTTCAGCTGCAAGATAATAAAAAATTAGGAATTGTAGTACATTCAAAAAACGCAGAGTTAATTAATTCTTATATTAGTGCAAAAGATGAAGAAGTTTTTAAACAAAAAATAATTAAAAATTTCAATAAATTGTTTGAAGAGAATTTTTTAGTACATAAATTAACTTTTGATGAAAAAATATCTATTATGAAATGGAGAGCTTCACAGCCGTCTGGCATTGCCGTACCATTATCTTTGCAATTTAGTAGAAAATCTAAAATTGGATTTTGCGGAGACTGGTTTGAAGGAAATGGATTTGGCAGAATAGAAGGCTCAATTTTAAGTGCTTTAATATTAGAGAAAAAAATTAAATACTTAATTAAATAATTTATTCAGAATGTGATCTATATCAGTGTTTTTTTCAATAATGAATTTATTTGTATTATTTTTTATGCTATTAGGTTTGAAACTTTCATAATAAATTCTCCATGATTTTAAGAAATCATTCTCAGCTTGTTTTTTTTTCTTCCCCCTTTCTTTTATATCTCTTTGGACAACTCTTTTCATGCACTCATTTTTTTTAATTTTTATTTCCAAAAAAATATAATCTTTATTATTTAAAGTGTTTGAGAATTCTTTAGCAAATATACCCTCAACAATTAAAAAACTAATATTATTTGTTTCGTTTAAGATATTTTGAATTGTTTTCTTTTCGAAATTATAGTAACGATCACAGATTGAAATTCCATTCTTATAAATGAAATCAAAATCTTTTTTGAATAGTTTGTTATTAAAACTAATACTTCTATCAAAAAAACCTTCTATAAATTTTGGTAGTAATTTACTTATTAAACCTGTCTTATAGTAATTGTCGGTACTTAACACAATACCATTTTTATTTTTTTTTATTATTTGATTAGATAAAGTTGTTTTCCCGCTTCCGGAAGGTCCACTTATAAAAATAAGCTTCATTTTTATGATCTGTTCTTTAATTAGATTTTAACTTTACTATTAATAAATACCTTTAAATTTTGAATATTCATTTTAACTTTTTTTAGTTTTTAAAATAATTTAGAATACCTTGCAATGGCTCGTACGCTTGCATAAATATTAAATGTGTGTCTTTATATAATTGTAAATAAATTATTTCTATGCAGTTAGTTTTATCTTGTAATTAATTCCTCTGGAATTTGATAATATTAAATTGAATAGCTAATTTTATTACTTATATATTGCAATGATTTCTAAATTTCTCAGCAAACTAAAATCAATTTTATTTAAAAGTGCAGTAACTTCTGAAACTCCTTTAAAGAAAGAAAAAAAAGCAGCAAAGTCTGCAAAAACAAAAACAAAAACAAAAACAAAAACAAAAACCAAAGCAGTAAATTCTAAGAAAAATATTGAAACTTTGACTACACTTCCTGGTGTTGGAGCAAAAAGCGCAAAAGCTTTGTATGAAGCTGGATTTAAAACAACAAAGGCAGTTATCGCTGCAGACGAAAAAGATCTTCTCGCTGTGTCAGGAGTTGGAATAAATCTTGTTAAGAAGCTTAAAAAGCTTAAGTAGTTAAAATTTTATTTTTAAGTCTTTCTTAAAAAACTTGGAGTATCAACTAATATTCAAAAATTTATAAGCTATAGCAGATTATCTTCTTCTTGCTTTTCTTCTCTGTTGCAACTTTCTCTTATATTTTTCAATAGGCGTTTCGTGATGTCTAAGTCTCTTTAAATCTGCAAAGATACCCGACTTAGATACTTGTCTTTTAAATCTTCTAAGGGCTGACTCAATTCCCTCGTTTTCTCCAACTGTAACTTGTGTCAAAATTTTCCAAATAAATACTATTCTAGCACCTCGATAGATATATTTAAACTCAAAACTTCTAATTTAGGGTTAATGGTTTATTTGGCTAATTTTTTGCCCACTCCATAAATCTTTTTTTATTACTTTTTATGTCTTGTAATGATTCAAAATAATATTTTTCCCAATTATCTTTAGGCAGGCCAAGAAATAACATTAGATTTAATGGATATTGATCACTATCAGAACAATTTCTAAAATCATCCCTGAATAAAAAGATTTCCTTTTTTAAAGCAATTGCGATACCCAATTCAATCATTACCCCTTCATCTGGAGGATTACCATTAACAATCGCAAAAATACAATCACATTCTTTTAAATCATTGAAATTACTATTTGCAACTTCATATGCCCATTGACTTTTTTGTTGTGTTAATGGTTTTGCTCTCTCAAAAGGTTCATATACTTCTACATTTAAATCATTGAAGATTTCAATAAATTCATGTAAGAGGGTATTAGTTTGTTTTGAAAATCCATATGGATTAGCTAAATATAATTTCTTTCTCAACTTAAACCTCTTTTTTTGATGTAATCTTCGCGGTCACTTTTTGAATTTAAAGTATTTTCCCAAGGGAAAACAATCCATTGACTTTTTTTTGTTACATGTACTGTATTCCACCATGTAGGTTTGATTTTACTAAATAATACAAAAAACATTGCTCCTTCAATATTCTTGAAGGACGTCAATGTAATGCCTGTTTCATAAACATCATCCACTATTAGTGCATTCTTTATTGGTTCTGCAATTAATTCAATTTTTAATTTGTGGCTTAGTGCTACAGCAAGACATAATCCGCCACGAGGAACTCCATAAATTCCAGAAAATTTCTTAAACCTGCATTTATTAGCTATTTGTTCTACGCTCTTATCAAATTCGCTCCAAGTAAAATAACTTATCATCTTAATTTTCGTATTTTTCAGTTGTAGTAGCGTAATTTGAAGCAATTACACTTAAAAGTGCTACTACTTGCTCATTTGGGCAATTAGTATTTTTTTTTAAATTTTCACATTCATTTATTATCTTGGCATATGTATCCTCAACTATACCGTTCATTTGATCGATACTAAAAGAATATGGTTTGTTCATTTTGTAATTATTAGTTATTTTATTTTTACTTAAATATCAAACTTAGTAAATATTTTTAGTATTTAATAATAAAATTATTCCCACATGGGGTTATTTAATTTTTCATTTTTAAGTGAAGAAGGAACATAAGTATGTAAAGCTTCAATTTTTATAGCCCATTTTTTAGATTTCCCCTTTAAACTATCGCTTTCAATTAGGTTTGTTAGGGGAATCCTTTTTCTAACTTTAAGAAGTCCTAAACAAGCTTCCCAGGCTTCATGATTTTTATAAATATCTAACCAAAAATCAAAAATATTTTCCAAGATTTCTAAAGGGATATCAAATGGAATCCCCATTGAAGGTCTTGCAATTAAATATTTTTTGTTTCTTAGTTCATTTAATAAATTATTTACGTTTAAATTAATAGCTAAAAGAATATCTTTTGCTGATTCAGTTCCTATTAATTCTTTTCTATGGCAATCTAGAAGATTTTCATCCTCAAGGATATTATCATCGCAATTTTTTATTCCCACAATCCAAAACCCTTCTCCATTATTCACTCCACTAGCAAGAAATAGATATTGAGGTGAATTCTCCAAGATTTCAAATTATGTTTTCCATTTTTAGCATTTTTTACTTGATATGAAAATAATTTAGCTGAGCAATTAACAATAATTAAGTCCTCGTAAAAAAAATTTTGATGTTATAGTTAAATTTTTAGAAAATGTTTGATTTAAGAGAACTAAAACTAATGTTTTTAGATCCTACTGATTTAATAATTAATAATATAAATAAATATCTTTATAGTAATAAAGCAATTAAGTTTATTTTTTCTTAGGAAATAATTTTCCTATTCTCTCCTTTTGCAAGTATTCCTTTTTATTTCTTATTTTTTTGTCTTCTAAGGATTCTTTATTAGTACTTACAGCATAAATAATATAAAAAATCATGCCGGTAAATATTAATCCTACAAAAATAATGAATATTCCTATAGGTTCACTGGGACTGAATATTTTAAGATCTAAAGCTGAATTTAGGGAAATTATCATCAATAAACTAATTCCTTGAATAAATTTTATGGAAATCTAATTGATTTCCTCGTATCCAAAAAATGTTGCATTATCTGAATTTTTATACCCATTAGCAGCTTCCTGTGGGTTCTGACTGTCTATTTTTCTTGCTTTAGCATGAATCATGTTAAATGGGAAAATCACAGCGCCTACAAAAAAATGAAGTATTAAGAAATCTGAAGGTAATCCATTTGTCCAATCAGGAAAAAATAGCAATGTCATCAATGATTCGTACATATTTGTAGTCAAATAAACCTCTGACCATTATTACTGAACTTATCGCAATACTTTTAATTATTAATAAATTGAAATTAAATTTGCTTTTAATAATTATCAGATTTAATTGAAAAGACAATTTTAAAATACTATTATGTTACTTATAAACTATTGATTAATAGCTGTTGTTAAAAACATTTTTTGTCTTACTTTTATTTATAATTTTTCAATTAAAACCTGCAATAGGTTTAGCTTTTGATACGTCCGATCCAAGTGTTAGTTTGCTACAAAATAGGATCTCTAATAATTTCTCTAAAAAATATTGTAATGCTATCCAAAATGGTCTTTCTAAAGATGAAGCAATGAAATCAGCGATTGTAAAAACTGAAAACATTATATCTTTTTCTTATAATCCACAGAAAAAATGGATTGAGAAAAGTGACTTGGCTAATCAAATTTCATTGCAAGTAGTAAATGATTGTGGACAGTCAATTGGCTTGAATGGAAAGGATGGAGTTAATTATTTTAAATCATATTTTCTTGAAATTTACGAAAAAACCACTCCTGACAAAAATTTTTCTAGATAGATCAGGTTAATGAATAATATTTCAGACAAATTAGTAATGACTATCATATTGATTACTATTCTTATTGTCTTTGGATTAATTTTTTCAGTAAAGTCGCCAGAGAGAAAAGTTTTAGATTCGCCAATATTGTGGAAAGATGACTACTCTAATATTTCCCTCTTCAGGAGCAATAAAATAAATTCAGAAATAAAAAGATTAATTTAAATAAACTTCATTATTTACCAAAATATGTGGATCCTATTGAACTATATACAAAAATATTATTTCGAATCTCAATCAATTTACCATTTCATTTTTAATTTAAATAGTTCAAAAGAACTGACGCGAGTTTCAGATCTTCATTAAACCATGCTCGAATCGCCATAGCTCTTCTAGGATCATAAAAATTTTGTTTTCTGTACCAACTAAGAACTTCTGAATCTGATTTCTTGCCATTACATGACAAACAACATGGCACGCAATTACTTGTAGTGCTTATTCCCCCTTTTGATATTGGGTGAAGGTGGTCAAGTGATTCTGATGGTTTACCGCAATAAATACATTTATAATTAGTAAGTTTATTAAGTGACTCTCTCCAATTTTTATTACTTATCTTTGGACAAAACTGATCAAGGTAAATTGCATCTTGTCTATGCATAAAATTCTTGATTTTTTTTGATGATAACAGTTTTTTTAAAAGTATGATTGAAAAAGATAAGATTAGACTTTTTAAATCATATACTTCTTGTTCAAAGAATAATTATCACTTATTAATAAAAAAGTAATTCATAGTTAATGCTTCATTTATTAACAATGTTATTTGGAAATTTTGATCATTCTTTATTTAAGAGTATTTATATTTTTTTGATATCGTTTTTTTCTAATACGTTCTCAGCGATTTCTGGAGGGGGAGCAGGATTATTACAATTGCCGGCATTGATTTTATCTGGAGTTCCTTATTATCAGGCTCTGGCAAGTCATAAATTAGCAACAGTAGCACTGGGGTTAGGAGGTTCCTTGAGAAATTACAAATCTTTAGGTAATGATATAAGCGTTGCTTGGCAAATTTTAATTTTTGGATTGCCAGGAGTAATTTTAGGGGCTTCTGTAGTTGAATTTATATCAGAAAAGTATTTGTTCTTAATATTAGGAATAATATCCATATTATTAGCTTTTTACTCATTTCTTAAACCAGATTTAGGTTTATCATCTGGCAATAAAAAGCTTAATTTTCTCAATAAAATTGGATTTTTAATTTTTATTTTTCTCATAGGCATTTTAAATGGCTCTATTTCTTCAGGAACTGGATTACTTGTAACAATACTCTTAATAAAAACTTTTGAAATGGATTTTCTTCTAGCAATAAGTATGACATTCTTTACTGTTGGGATTTTTTGGAATTTTGTGGGAGCAGTTTTTTTGACAAGAATAGTATCGGTTCCTTTAACTATATTGATAATATTAATAATTGGTTCCTTTACAGGAGGATATTTTGGCGCTCATCTCTCAAATTTAAATGGGAATTTTCTAATTAAGAAAACTTTTATAACAGTTTGTATTTTGGTTGGTGTTAGCTTATTGATTAAATCAATAAAAGTTTTTTATAAAATTAATTGAAAATAGCATTGCAAATTGGTTAAAAAGTATAAATTAGGTTTATTTAGTAAAAAAAATATATTAATTATTATTTTCTACATTATCAAAGGGGTTATGGATAACTCTTTTTATAAAATAATATTTTTGAGCTGCCTTATTTAAAAACCATAAAAAAAAGGCCTCACATATGTGGGGCCAGGTGATGGGGAACCTTATTTTTAAACCAATTTCTTAAAAAATGCAACCCCCTATCAGTAGCGCAAAGAATGATACCACCAAACACTACAGATAGTGCTTTGATGATTTCCTTACATATAAAATTTAAAAATTCTGAAATAATTTTGTAACTTTAAAGTTTTTTTAGTAAAAATCCTAATTTGTGATTTCAAATGTTTTTGATAATTTTACTTGTTAAAAATGTCCTGCACAGTATCATTCGTAAGAACTTTGCTAGTAAAAAGCTTTAATGATTGAATTAACTTTACTAACTCTTTTAAATTATGTTGGGGATAATTTCTGTGAGTATAGAAATCTAGGTCATGATAACTATAAATCTTTACTTCTTTCTTACAGTGATGCAAGTAATAAATTTGGGCCATTAGAAGTTAAAAAGGTTATTGAGAAGTCGGAAAATTTTAAAGTTGCGGCTGTTGCTATTGCTGCAATTAAGTGCCCTCAGCATATTGTTAAGTAATGAAGTTTGAATTTAAAACTGAAAATGAAAATTATTCAAAATCATTTTCACAATTTTTCGGTATATTTTTTTTTCTTACTTTAATTATTATCCTTTGTGATGTTGCACTTAAATTAGGAGTCATATCCAGAAATCAGAGAATTGAATATAACTGTAGGCTTTTACCCGTTGAAAAATCTAAATCTCATTTTAAGAAATTATCTAGGCTTTCTAATTTGAAAAGTAAACAACAAATTTGGGAATTTTGCAGGGAAGTTGTTAAATAATACTTAGCTAGATGCTGATGAATAGGATTTTAATGCAAATAACCAGAACTTTCTTGAAGTCATAAGAAATACTGTAGCAACAATAACTTCAAGCAATATTTTCCATAATTGAGAAAGTCCTAGAAAAACTTCAGAAGGAATTGTAGTTATAAAAGCAATAGGAATAATAATACTAAAAAAAACTCTTAAAGAAAATGAAAATGAATTTAGAGGAAATCTTCCAATATAAAGGAATGATCTTAATACTTCTATTGCATTCCAAGTCTTAACGAACCAAATAGTAGTAGTTGAGATAAAAAACCATAGGCTATATAAAATACAAATCGAGCAGCTTATCGTAATGAAGGATAGGGTCAGAAAACTCAAACTTAAATTTATTTGATTTATTCTTATACAGAATGACAACAAGAAAAATCCAAGCATTATTTCTAAAAATCCAGATGGATTTATTTTTTTTAATGAAATAAAAAATTGACTATCAATAGGTTTTAAAAGTACGAAGTCTAAAGTTCCTTCTCTTATATGTTTAACTATTTCTGTCAGATTAGGATTAAACCATGTATTAGTTATTCCATTCAAAATTGTATAAATACCTTGAATTATTAGTGCCTGTTCAAATTTCCACCCTCCAATATATCCATTATTTTGAAAGAAAATAGATAATAGAAAAATACTCCCTATTAAACTTAAAATTGCAGTAATTAAATCAACTAATATATTTGTCTTATACTCCAATTCAGAAGCCAAAGAAGTATGTAAGAATTTTTTATAAACTTTTAGATATTTTCTTAAATTCATGTCCCCATAGCTGTATATTTTTTCGTTCCTTCAGCCCAGATTTTCTTAAATAATGGGAAAAGTAAAAAAATCCATAGAATTTGCATACTTAAGCCTCCACTAATATTTGTTTCATTACCTGATAGTAAGTTCGCAGGGAAATCAATTAGATATGGAAAAGGAGTTAAATAAATCCAAGATTTAACATATGTTGGAAATGAAACTACAGGAGCTAAAAGACCTGAGAGAAATAAAGTTGGAATAAATAACAATCTTTCTATCGATGATGCTTTCTCCGTCCAAAAACATAGACATGCAACTATTGACTGAATTAAAAATTGAATCAAGAAGGATAGGAATGTAGATATTATCGACAAGAGTAAAATACCTGAATTTGGAATCCATATACTTTCTGGATTAAAAATAAAAAAGAAGAATATGATTATGAGAGCAAAAGGAAATCTTGTTATTTGTTCAGCAAGATGTTGTGCAAAATATCTGAAAAAAGGATTTATAGGTTGGATTAAATATGGAGAGACTTTACCCATAAGAGAATCCTCTTCAAAACTAAATACAACCCAAACTACAGAAAACTGTCTTACAAAAAAAGCACATAAGAAATACCTAGAAAGCATAACATCACTAATGTTTATGGATTCATTTAGATTATTGTTTGTCCAAATGTTTAACATGAAAAAAGGAATAATCCCTGAAATTGCCCATAATGCAATTTCTACCCTATATTCCAACATGTTTGAATATTGGACTTTTAATAAGGTAAATATTTTACGGTTAATCAACTTAGAAATCATAATCTTTTTTGATTAATAACTTCCCAATAATTTCATCTATGGGTGGTTCATTTATAAAAAGGTCTTCAATATCATAATTATTGAGGATATTTTTTAGTGAGGAGGTTATAGAGTTGTTTTCGATTTTTATAGTGATTTCATTCTTTATTTTATTTTTAATTGTAAAACCGGAATTTTCTAATTTAATTGCATCCTCTTCTGAGCGACAAACTATTAATATTTCTTTAACAGGAGAAAGTTTTTTTAATAATAGGTCAAGTTTCCCATCATATGATATAGCCCCTTCTTGCACACATATAACTCTCTTGCATAGCGATGTAATATCTTTCATGTAATGACTGGTTAGGCATATCGTTGCATTAGTTTCCTTGTTATATTTTAGGAGGAATTTTCTTAAATTTCTCTGTGCATTAATATCTAGTCCAAGTGTCGGCTCGTCTAAAAATAGAATATTTGGTTCATGTATCAAAGCTGCTAGTAATTCTGATTTCATACGTTGACCTAGTGAAAGTTTTCTAACAGGTATGAATAGCTCTTCATCAATTTCAAGCATTTCCGATAGTTTTTTTATTCTCTTTTTAGCTTCGAATTTATCTAAGTCATATATTGATGCATTCAAATAGAATGATTCAATTGGTGGAAGATCCCAAATAAGTTGTTGCTTTTGTCCCATTATTAAGGTGATATTCTTCAGGAAATTTTCTTTTCTCCTGAAAGGTAAGTAGCCTGAAACCAGAATATATCCTTCACTTGGATAAATTAACCCACAGAGCATTTTTAATATTGTTGTTTTTCCGGCTCCATTAGCTCCTAGAAAACCTACTATTTCCCCTTCTTTAATTTCAAAACTTATATCTTTTATAACTTTTAAACTTTTTGTTTGTCTTCTAAAAAAATGTTTAATAGTTCCTTTTAAACCTGGTTTTTTAGAAGAGATATCAAATGACTTAGATAAATTTTTTACCTCGATAATATTTTGCACCATTAAAAAATTTAATTATTGAAATTTATATTTAAAAAATTGTTAAATTATTTTTATTTTAGAAAACTTTTTAACGATTTAAAAAATATCTTTAAACGATACAACCAGCCAGATAAAAAAGTTAATTGGATTAAGCAACTCACTTACCTTATTTTTATTTTCAAAATTTAATCCTTTTAAAAAATCAAATATAAAATTACTATTCTCTTTTTTATAATCATATTTTTTAATTACATTACCATTTTCGTCGAGAAGATCAATTTCATCCTCAAAAAACCATTGCTCTTTTCCATTAGATAATTGCAAGACAACTCCAATACCTTTACCATCAGTTATTCTGAAGTCACTTATCTTACCTAACGAAGAAACATTAATTGCATCAATAGTTTCTTTGTTAAGTCTATCCCTAGATAGTTCCAGGTTAACCTGAACAGAATTTCCTATCTTAACCTTATCTAAAATTGACATTTTTAAGTCATTATACCTAGTGATAAAGGATTTATGCGGTTAATTCAAAATTATTGAATTATTTCAATAATTACCATTTTTTGAAAACAGCTTCAAGGATTCTCTTTATTGAAATTGTTAATACTCTCAAAAATACAAAAAACAGACCTATCCAACCTAATATGACAGCTATTGATAATAAGCTTGAACCTAAATCACGTTGTAGTAAATCATGCATTTAATTTCTCTAATTATATAGATCTAACTTTACTTTATATAATTACTTATCCAAGATGAAAATGTTCAAAATTCAGATTGTTTTTAATTTTTTTTATTGGCTTATTTATTAGATATGATTTTTGAGTTAAAATTTAGTTAGAAAAGTAAATTTATTATTTTTGGACCTATCTTTGAACTCATATATTGGAATATTTTTTATCATTATTGGTCTATTAGTTAGAGTTGACTTGAAATTCTCTGTTCAAAAAGATCTCAAATAATTTTTAATGAACTCTTTTTAGTTAATACGTTATAGTATTTATTTTTATAATTGCTGTAGCTATTGCAAATACTAAAAAAGCAGCTTTGAGGCTGCTTCTATATGGTGGCGGGGGGGAGATTTGAACTTCCGACCTTCGGGTTATGAGCCCGACGAGCTACCAGACTGCTCTACCCCGCGTCATATACATAGCATACATCTGAAAGGGTTATTTTTCGTGTTTTTTAAGATTCTTGGAATTTTACTTTACCTTTAACTTCAAGTCGTACTCCTTCAGGAAAATTAAACACTTTTTCTTCTATGTCTTGAATTCTTAATTCAGAAATCCACTCTAACTGTTTGAGTAAGTGGAGACTAACAGCATGTTTTGCTCTTTTTGACCCGTCTTCTACTTTTAAAGCTAAACCTATCCCTTCATTTACTTTACAAAGACACTGTATTCCCTCGGCTCCACCTTTACTTAAAACGTTCCCATGAGAAGCTTTAATTATTTCTGTATCAAATTTATTGTTATCACTTATCATTATTGGGTTTATTGCCATAGCTCGACTGATTTGTTCTAATTCAGCATTTTCGGAACTGCTCAAAATTGAATATAACTTAGATATTTCTAATAGTTTTAAATAAAGAGTGGGTGCACCACAATCATCACGTTCAGCGTTTATTTCAGATGACGGGATTTCAAGTAATTCAGAAATAATTCTGAATATTTCTATTTGAAGAGGATGATCCCCTTTTAAGTAACTATCTAATGGCCAATTCATTTTTTTGCATGTAGCTAAAAAAGCAGCATGTTTTCCCGAACAATTATGTTCTAATGGACTTGTCTTTGATTTTGGACATTTAAGATTATTAATGTCAATGTCATATTCCCATAAAATTTTGAATGCTTCCCTTGAATGAAGTTTTGATCCACTATGTGACCCGCATGCTATAGCAATTGATTTTGATTCATTATTAATTTTTGATGCAGCTCCACTACTAACGAAAGGCATTGCTTGAAAAGGTTTTAGTGCTGACCTTATGAAACTTTTATATTCTGGATTTCCTGCGCACATTAAAACCCTCCCTTTTTTATCAGTAATAACAGCATGAATCTTGTGGATCGACTCAATATTTGATCCTCTCATTAGGGTTGCTTGTAAGGGAGGATTGTTTGAAGTGTAGAGGTTTTTGAAATTAGAAGTCATTTAGAAATTGTTATTTTGAAAAATCAAAATACCAGACAAAGCTAAGACTGAAATAATAGAAAACATTTGAATTAAATTTTTTAAAATAGGTTTTACCTCGATTGAGGCAATAAGTGATTCTTTTTCTTTCAAAACTAATGGCTTTTCCCATACTTGACCGTCATACCAACCGGACTCCTCGTATTCGACTTTTTCAGATATTAATCTATTAAATACATGATTCCAACCTAGATACAACCTTATTGAAATTAAAAGAGGTATTGATAAGCTGCTAAAAAAACTTAATAGAATATATTTTAAAAGGGAAGTTTTGAAATATACACTACCTGAAGAAATAGCAAGAAATAGAACAAAAGCTCCTACCCAGAACTTTATTAATATAAGAATTAGTGACTTTTTTGTTTTTGGCCAAGAAAAAATTTTAGATTTTGATAATTCTATGAATTCATTCGTGGGTTGTTGCTCTCTAGGGACAGGACATTTAGATTGATTCATAAAATAAAATTACGGAAATAAAAGATTATCTCCATTACTCCAGAATGATTCGAGGTCATAATATTTTCTTATTTCTGGTTGAAAAATATTTACTATCAAATCACCATAATCGAGTAAAGCCCATTTCGCTTCGTTAATTCCTTCTTTCCGTATGGGTTCAATTTTTGCCTTTTCTCTAAGCTCTCCTTCTACAGAATTTGTTATAGATCTAACCTGTACATCAGATAATCCTTCTGCAATTAAAATCCATTCACTTATAAATGATACTTTGTCAATTTTTATAAGTTTTATATCTCTTGCCTTTTTTTCATCACATGCTTTGGCTGCTATTAAAACCAAACTTTTATTGTCCATAAACATTTTCACTTGAAACTGATTTTTCTGAGCCTTCTTGCTGAGATAATTCCGATCTTGCTTTTTCTGCACTTTTTCTTAAGGCATCTAATCTATCTTCAAAGAAACTTCTTTTTTTCTTTTTTCGTGTCTTCTCTATTAACTCCTTTAATGCTCCTCCAAGACTTTTATATGCATTTGGAATGCTGTATCCAAATCTACAAGCAAGATCAATAGCTCTTTCATCTGCATAAATAGCATCTTGAAGCTTTTTTTCAGAATTATTTTTTAAATATAATCTATATCCTGCAAAACTTGATAAACCAAGAGCAAGTAAAAGAAGTAACCCATCTTGTACCCACAACTCTCCTATTGCCCCTCCAAGTCCTATAGCAAGAGCTGCCATTTCCCATCCATCTCTTGGTATTGTGTCATTTTGGATTTTCCCAACCTCGTGCCAAAATAATAAATTTCTATGGTCAATAGCAAAGTTATCCCATTCATCTAAATCTATTTGAATTTCTACTTCGTCACGACCGATTTCCTCAAGTGTTATTAAAGGTGGATCTATAGCCGCAGCAGCTTCTACAAATACCCAACTTTCATTCTCTGGAGGCAACAAACTTTTAAGTCGCTGAAGTTCGCTCATAAAAAATTAATTTCTTTCAATACTATAGAAACAAATGTTGCTTTTCAAGTAACTTGATTAACATCTGATCATTTATAAGTACCATGAGATAAATGAAAGTTTAAATTATGCCTCAAAGAGGTGATCTTAAAAAAATTCTCATTCTAGGTTCTGGACCGATTGTTATAGGTCAAGCATGCGAATTTGATTATTCTGGTACTCAAGCTTGCAAAGCATTAAGAAATGCTGGTTATGAAATTGTCTTGATAAATTCAAATCCAGCATCAATAATGACTGATCCTGATATCGCAAGCAAAACATATATTGAACCATTGACTCCTGAAATAGTTTCTCAGATTATTCTAAGAGAGAAACCTGATGCGATTCTTCCCACTATGGGAGGTCAAACCGCTTTGAATCTTGCGGTTAAATTATCAGAGTCAGATTTTTTAAAACAAAATAATATTGAATTAATTGGAGCTGATTTAAGAGCTATTAATAAAGCTGAAGATAGGAAATTATTTAAAGAATCGATGGAGAAAATAAATGTAAATGTTTGTCCATCTGGCATTGCATCTAACCTAGATGAAGCTATGGAGGTATCAAAAAAAATTAGTTCCTACCCTCTTATAATAAGGCCTGCGTTTACTTTAGGTGGAGTAGGGGGTGGAATTGCTTTTAACCTTGAAGAATTTGTAGAGTTGTGTAAATCAGGTTTAGAGGAAAGTCCAAGTAATCAAATATTGATTGAAAAATCACTCATAGGATGGAAGGAGTTTGAACTAGAGGTAATGAGAGATACTGCTGACAATGTGGTAATAGTTTGCAGTATTGAAAATTTAGACCCAATGGGTGTCCACACCGGAGATTCGATTACTGTAGCTCCTGCACAGACCTTAACAGATAAGGAGTATCAGAGGTTGCGGGATTTGTCATTGAAGATTATTAGAGAGGTGGGAGTTGAAACAGGAGGGAGTAATATTCAATTTGCAATAAATCCATCTAATGGAGAAGTAATTGTTATAGAAATGAATCCGCGTGTAAGTAGATCCTCTGCTTTAGCAAGCAAAGCAACAGGATTCCCCATAGCTAAGATTGCAGCTTTATTATCTGTTGGCTATACACTTGATGAGATTATTAATGACATTACAAAAAAAACGCCTGCATGTTTTGAGCCATCAATTGATTATGTAGTTACTAAGATCCCAAGATTTGCTTTTGAAAAGTTTAAAGGGTCATCTAATACTTTAAGCACGGCGATGAAATCTGTTGGTGAGTCAATGTCAATAGGTCGTTCTTTTGAAGAATCATTTCAGAAAGCACTAAGGTCATTAGAAGTAGGTGTTTTTGGATGGGAATGTGATTCACAATATGAATTTAAAGATGAGAGTCAAATTAAAAATAGTTTAAGAAACCCTACATCTGAAAGAATTCTCCTAATCAAAAAAGCTATGCAACTTGGGAAGACTAATAATTATATACAAGAAGTTACAAATATAGATTTATGGTTTATAGAAAAATTACGTAATATCTTTAATTTTGAAAATGATTTTTTGAAAGATAAGGAACTTTATACTCTAGATAGGGATTTGATGTTACATGCTAAACAATTAGGCTTTTCAGATCAACAGATAGCAAAGTTAACTAATTCTGAGTTTTTTGAGGTAAGAAGATATAGAAAAAAACTTAATATAATCCCAATTTATAAAACTGTTGATACTTGTTCAGCAGAATTCTCATCCTCAACTCCCTATCATTATTCCACTTACGAAGAATCTTTTATAAATAATAATTCTCAAATTTTTGATAGCGAGATTTCAGAAAATTGTAAATCAAAAAAAATTATGATTTTAGGAGGAGGTCCAAACAGAATTGGTCAGGGAATTGAATTTGATTACTGTTGTTGTCATGCATCATATCAAGCTTCTACAAATGGTTATAAAACAATAATGGTTAATAGTAATCCTGAAACTGTATCAACAGATTATGATACTAGCGATATTTTATATTTTGAGCCTGTAACTTTGGAGGATGTGCTTAACATAATAGAAGTTGAAAATCCTTATGGTTTGATTGTTCAGTTTGGAGGTCAAACTCCACTGAAATTATCATTACCTTTATTTGAATGGCTTAAATCTAATGATGGGATCAGAACTGGATCAAAAATTCTTGGGACTTCTCCAATATCTATTGATTTAGCAGAGGATAGAGAAGAATTTACCAAAATCCTTGAAGAATTAAGTATTAGACAACCTTTAAACGGTATTGCACGTAATCAAAATGAAGCAGAAATAGTAGCAAAAAATATAGGATTCCCCTTGGTTGTAAGACCTTCTTATGTTTTAGGTGGAAGGGCAATGGAAATTGTTAATGATGAGAATGAATTATCGAGATACATTTCGGAAGCAGTTAAAGTATCACCTGATCATCCAATTCTTCTTGATCAATATTTGAATAATGCAATTGAGATAGATGTTGATGCATTATGCGATTCAGAGGGTTCGGTTGTAATTGCTGGCCTAATGGAACATGTGGAACCAGCAGGAATTCATTCTGGAGATTCAGCTTGTTGCTTACCATCCATTTCTCTTTCAACATCCACAATAGAAAATGTAAGGAACTGGACTAAATTAATTGCACAAAAATTAAATGTTGTTGGTTTAATTAATTTGCAATTTGCAGTAACAAATACAAATAATAAAGAAAATAAATTATTTATTCTCGAAGCAAACCCACGAGCATCCAGAACAGTTCCATTTGTTTCAAAAGCCATAGGTAAACCAGTTGCAAAATTAGCTACTCAGTTAATGCAAGGTTTTACATTAGAAGATCTTAATTTCACAGAAGAATTTTCTCCAAAATATCAGGCAGTAAAAGAGGCCGTTTTACCTTTTAAAAGATTTCCTGGGTCTGATACATTACTTGGCCCTGAAATGAGATCTACCGGAGAAGTAATGGGTTTAGCTAAAGATTTTGGAATTGCTTATGCCAAGTCGGAATTGGCAGCAGGTAATGGTGTCCCTTCAGAAGGAGTTGCTTTTTTATCTACAAATGATTTAGATAAAAAAAATCTTGAAGAAGTTGCTAGAGAACTTTTGAATTTAGGATTTAAATTAATCGCAACTAAAGGAACAGCTCTATATTTGGTTAATTTAGGAATTCATGTTGAAGAAGTGCTAAAAGTTCATGAAGGAAGACCAAATATTGAGGACCTAATTCGTTCGGGACTTGTTCAATTAATAATTAATACTCCAATTGGCTCACAGGCTCTTCATGATGATGCTTATCTAAGACGTGCAGCTTTAGAATATAATATTCCAACTTTTACAACTATTCCTGGAGCAAAGGCAGCCATTAAGGCGATTAAAGCTTTGCAATGCAATAAAATTAACACTTACTCTCTACAGGAAATTCATAATTTCTAAAATTTTATTCTAAGCTATTAAGTCTTTCCCTTAATTGATTAACTAAAAAGTTTCGACTAATTGAGAGTAATTTAAGAGTATCTTGATGCATCTTAAGTTGTGTCTCCGCTATTTGTAGCACTTTTATAGATTCTTTTATTTCATTAGAAAGTTCATTTATTAAATATTTTTTGCCTTCAAAAGTTAAAACTGGATTTGCAGAGTCATTTGTGTTTTCGCTCATAGATTTACTTTTTTATTAAATAAAATAGAACTATAATTTTTTTATTAATTGTTTTTCACATAATTCTTTATATATTCCAGGTTTATTTATTAAATCTATATGTTTGCCTACCTCAATAATTTCACCTTTGTCGAAAACAACTATTTTATTGGCCTCTTGAGTAGTGGCTAATCTATGAGCAATTACAATAACTGTTCTATCTTTCATAGCTCTATTAAGCCCTTTTTGTACTTCAGATTCTGATTCTGCATCTAACGCACTTGTGGCCTCATCTAAAAGAAGAATTGATGGGTTCCCAAGTATTGCTCTTGCAATTGCTATCCTCTGGATCTGACCTCCTGAGAAATTTGATCCTCTTTCAGTTATCTCAGTTTCATATTTCTCGGGAAGCTTTTGAATAAAGTTGTGAGCATTTGCTTTTCTTGCGGATTCTATAACTTCTTCTTTTGTGAAATTTCTGCCCATTTTTATTACATCAATAATTGTTCCTGAAAATAAAAAAGGCTGTTGTTGCACTAATGCAATGTTTTTTCTAATATCTTTTGTATTTAATATTTTGAGATTTTTATCATCTATAAAAATGTCTCCATTATTTGGAGTTATAAACTTTAATATCAAAGCCAACATTGTACTTTTACCAGCTCCAGAAGCTCCAACAAATGCAGTGACTTCCCCTCTTTTAATTTCTAAATTGATATTTTTAAGTATTTTATTATCTTTTTCGTAAGCGAAATTTACTTTCTTGAAACTTATTTTGCCTTCAAAATTGGATATACTTCGTAAATTTTCTTTATCATCTTCGACAGGTTCTTGATTTATATTTTTCAACCTTTTTATTGAGGCTTCTGCCTGTTTATAGTCATTAAAATTTGTACTTACATGGCTTATTGGATCAATAAGCATTAAAATTGCAGCAAAAAAACTACTAAATTCTTCGCTTGTTAGAAGGCCTAGATTGATTCTTGCGGCTCCAAAACCTAATATTGCTAATATTCCAAATGCTTCAACAAAACCTACAACTGGATGTTGAAATGCAAGTAGTTTTAATGTTTTATATTTTGCATTTTTATTTATACTTAATCTTTTATAAAATCTTTTTATAATCCAATTTTCTGCAGCAAAAGCTCTTATAGTAGACATTCCATTTATAGATTCACCTATTAAACCGGCTAGATTACTTGTAGATTCTTGACTTTTTTCGGATGCTATTAAAACTCTTCTTCCAAAACTGTTAACTGAAAGAATAATCAATGGTGCTAAAACGAAAGTTGATACTGTTAGTGACCAGTCTAAATAAAACATATAAATTATTACCGCTAACAACTGTAAAGTGCATGGAATAGTATCTTGAGCTGTTTTATAAATAACTTCGCTTACCCTATCTGCATCTTCTGTAAGTCTATATGTGATGTCCCCGGCTGAAATATTTTCAACAGAATTCATCTTTATTTTTTGAATTCTGCTAAATAAATTTCCTCTCATCACTTCACTAATTTCTAACGATGGTTTTGCTATGAATACATCCTGTCCAAATTGAGCGGTTTTCTGAACTAAAAATACGAATAAAGATTTAATTATTATGCTAGAAACTTTTGAGAGATCACCTGACCCAATTGCTGGGATTAAGTTTCCAGCTAAATAAGCTAATAAAGGCCAACAAGCTACGTAAATAAGCATGCATATAAACCCTTTGATAAACCTATTTGAATATGGTCTGACTGGTGGTATTAGTCTCAAGATATTATATATTTAATTGCTTATCCTACTTTATCAATATCTTTGGGTATAAAAAACAATGAAATTGGATCAATTCTTAAAATGGAAAAATTTGGTATCTTCTGGTGGCGAAGCCAAAATTTTTATTAAATCCGGTTCTGTTAAGGTTAATGGTTTAATTGAGACTAGGAGAGGAAGGAAATTAAACAAAGGAGATAAAGTAATATTTCTAAAAAATGAATTAATTTTTGAATAGTTAGCTTATTCATCTCACTTTGTATTAGTATATTTTTCTTGGAGATAGTATTTTGAGAAAATCTGTAATTGCTGGTAATTGGAAAATGCACATGACTTGTGCTGAAGCTAAATCCTATTTAGAAGAGTTTATTCCTTTAATTAAAAACATAAAAGACGATCGTAAAGTTGTTATTGCCCCACCTTTTACTGCTATTTCAACTTTTTCTGATCATTCTGATTTTGATTATTTAGATATTTCTAGTCAAAATATTCATTGGGAAGACCAAGGAGCATTTACTGCAGAAATATCTCCAAAAATGCTTCTTGAACATGGTGTCTCATATGCAATTGTTGGACATAGTGAACCAAGGAAATACTTTAGTGAAAGTGATGAACAAATTAATAAAAGAGCAGTTTTTGCTCAATCTAGTGGACTTACTCCAATAGTTTGTGTAGGAGAAACATTAGAACAAAGAGAGAGAGGAGAAGCTGATAGAGTTATTACTAGACAGGTTGAACAAGGATTAGAAAATACAGATCCATCTAATTTAATTGTTGCCTATGAACCAATATGGGCTATTGGCACTGGTAAAACATGTGAGGCAGAAGATGCTAATAAGATATGTTCTTTGATTCGGAAATTAATAGGTTTTGATGATGTAATTATTCAATATGGAGGGTCTGTTAAACCTAATAATATTGACGAAATTATGTCTATGAGTGATATAGATGGTGTGTTAGTTGGAGGGGCTTCATTAGATCCGAATAGTTTCGCGAGAATTGCAAATTATCAATAAAAAAAATCCATGGCCAAGAGGCTGGGGCCAAAAAACTTCAATTATGGGAGTTATTAATTTAACTCCTGATTCTTTTAGTGATGGTGGGGAATTAAACTCTTCAAAAAAAGTTTTAGATCAAGTAAATCATTTCTTGAACAATGGTGTTGATGTTATTGATCTTGGTGCTCAAAGTACTAGACCTGGTGCGGAAGAAGTTGGATCTAGTATTGAAATAAAAAGATTGATCTCATACCTAAAATTAATAAAATCTGAATTTCCAGATGTTTTAATTTCTATTGATACTTTTAATTCCGAAGTAGCTTACGAAGCTCTTTTAAATGGTGCTAACTGGATAAATGATGTCACGGGAGGAAGAAGAGATATGAAAATTTTGGATGTTGTATCAAAATTCAACTGTCCATTCGTCATAACTCATAGTCGTGGTAATAGTCAAAATATGAATCAACTCTCTAATTACCAGAATGTATTGAGTGATGTTAAGTGCTCGCTTGATAATTTAATAAAAAATGCTTTAGAAAAAAATATATCTGAAAAAAATATAATAGTGGATCCAGGAATTGGTTTTTCAAAGGATATCATTCATAATTTGGAAATCTTGAGAAACCTAGATGTATTTAAAAAATGGAATTTGCCAATTTTGATAGGTGCATCTAGGAAGAGATTTATAGGAGAAATTTTGAATGAGAAAAATCCCAAAGAAAGAGATATAGGAACACTTGCAATAAGTTGTCTTTGTTCTCAATTTAATATTGACATTGTGAGGGTTCACAACGTCAAACTAAATTATCAAATCTTGAAAGTAGCTGATAAGATATACAGAAAATAATAAATTTATTATTCTTTTACTCCTTCGATTTTATCCTCTACCTCTTGGTATAGTTCTTTCAGTTGTTCAATATTCTCATCTGAAGTTTCCCAATATCCCCTACCATTAACTTCTAGCAAAGTTCCAACAATTCTTCTGAAACTATTAGGATTAAGATCCATTAATCTTTTCCTCATCTCTTCGTCATTTATAAATGTTTCATTAGTTTCTTCATATACAAAATTATCTACTTGACCACTTGTCGCACTCCAACCAAGCGTGTAATTAAGTCTGTTAGAAAGTTCTCTAACTCCTTCATAACCAGATTTAAGCATACCTTCATACCACTTAGGATTTAGAAGTTTTGTCCTTGAGTCTAATCTGATGGTTTCTCCAAGTGTTCTAACTTGAGCATTAGAAGTAGTAGTGTCTGCTATATAGCTACTTGGTTCTTTTCCGTCATCTCTAAGTGTCTTAATCAATTTTGTTGGATCTGAATCAAAATAATGACTTACATCTGTTAGTGAAATCTCTGAGGAATCAAGGTTTTGAAATGTAACATCGGCTGTTTTCATTACTGACTCAAATACCTCTCTTTTTTGATTCATCTCACCTGGATTATCGGCATTAAAAGCATAAGTTTTACGTGATAAATACATTTCTTGTAATTCATTTTCTTCCTCCCATGTTGAATTTTCTACGGCTAAATTAACATTTGAACTGTAACTTCCACTTGCATTAGAGAATACTCTTGCTGAGGCTTCTCTGATAGAGGTGCCTTCTTTTTCTGCTTGTTCTAGTGAATGTTTCCTTACAAAATTACTTTCCAATGGTTCATCAGCTTCAGCAGCTAATTTGACTGCCTGATCTATTAATGCCATTTGATTGATAAATAGATCTCTAAATACTCCTGAACAATTAACTACTACATCTATTCTTGGCCTACCTAATTCTTCTAAAGGGATTAATTCAAGTTTGTTAATTCTTCCAACAGAATCTGGCTTTGGTTTCACCCCAACAAACCATAAGATTTGTGCCAGTGATTCTCCGTAAGTTTTTATGTTATCAGTACCCCATAAAACACAAGCTATTGTTTCAGGCCAAGTTCCTTGCTCTTCTTTTTGTCTTTCAATTAATTTGTCAACAACAGACTTCGCTGCAGCTACTGCTGCTGTCGTTGGGATGGATTGAGGATCAAGTGCATGGATATTTTTACCACTGGGCAAAACACCTGGATTTCTTATGGGATCTCCACCTGGTCCAGGTAAAACATAATTTCCATCTAGTGCCTTAATGAGACTATCCATTTCTTTGTCTGCGCAGACCTGTTCCAGACAGAAAAGTAAGTAATCAAATAATTTATTTAATTCCTTCTGATTGACTTCATTAAATCCATTTAATCTGCAGACTCTTAGCCAAGGGGTAGGTAGATTTATACCAAAAACTTTAAGTAAATCGAAGAGTTTGGAAAGAAGTGATTTTTCTAAGTAAACTCTGCCATCAACAATTTTTAAAGAGTTGACCATCGCAAAAATCGACTCTCTTGCTGTCTTTATGATTTTTTCATTTAACTCTACAAATTTAAGTTCACCTTTATTGTTACCATCATAAATTTGATCAATAGTTAGACCCATGGATTCTGCAAGTAATCCAGGAAGTGATCTTAAGCCCTCTTGTTCTCTCTCTAGAGATGCAATATTTACGAGTGTTGCAACAGCTTCTTCTGCTGTTGGAGCTTCTCCAATAGTATGAAGACCGCAAGGTAACAGCCTACTTTCAATTTCCATCAACTGTTTATAGACATTACCAACAAATAAATCTCTTTCATCTATTGAAAGTTTTTCTACGTCTTTTGAAGGAAGCTCTACATCTTTATCAAGGTTACATTGTTTAGAAGTTTCAACTATTGCATTAACAATTTGAATACCCCTGCTATTTTCTCTTAATTGTTGATAAGAACCAACGAGTTCACTTAGTTCTTTAAGTCCTTTATAGAGTCCTGCATTTTCTGCTGGAGGAGTCAGATAACTAATAGTTGAAGCATATCCTCTTCTCTTCGCAATTGTTGCTTCAGATGGATTATTCGCAGCATAGTAATACAAATTAGGCAATGATCCAATGAGAGAATCCGGATAGCAAGTTTCACTCATGCCCATCTGCTTCCCGGGCATAAATTCAAGTGAGCCGTGAGTTCCAAAATGAAGAACAGCATCAGCTCCCCAGATTTTTTCTACATAAGTGTAATAAGCAGCAAAACCGTGATGAGGACTGGCACTTCTTGAATATAGTAACCTCATTGGATCCCCTTCATAACCGAATGTAGGCTGAACACCTATAAAAACATTTCCAAAATGTTTACCGTATATAAGGAGATTTTGTCCATCACTATTAAGGTTTCCAGGAGGTTTACCCCAATTCTCTTCAAGTCTTTGTGAATATGGTGTGAACTCTTCGTATTCTTTTACTGACATCTTGTGAGCTATGTTTAACTCGGGGGAGCCTTCCATCGCTTCAGGGTTGTTGATAACTTTTTCCATTAATTCTTTTGAATTACTTGGAAGTTCATCTATTTGATACCCTTTCGATTTCATTTCAAGAAGTACTCTATAAATTGAACCAAAAACATTCAAGTATGCTGCAGTACCAACATTTCCTTTGTCTGGAGGAAAACTAAATACTGTGATGGCTAATTTTTTATCTTTTCTTTGCTTAACTCTTAAAGTTGACCATTTTATTGCTCTTTCAGCTATTACATCAACTCGATCTTGGAGCGTATGGGCCTTACCTGTAGCATCATCACGACCCGAGAGAATAATAGGTTCAATAGCACCATCAAGCTCTGGAATTGCAATCTGAAGTGCTACCTGAACGGGGTGTAAACCTAGATCACTATCTTCCCATTCTTGTGTGGTTTGGAAGACTAATGGAAGTGCAACCATATAGGGCCTGTTTAACCTTTTTAGGGCTTCAATAGCTTTAGGATGATCTTGCCTTGCTGGCCCACCAACTAGTGCAAATCCTGTTAGAGATACAACTCCATCTACTATTGGTTGATCCTTATTTATGGAATCATAATAAAATTCATTAACTGGTTTAGAAAAATCTAGACCTCCACAGAAGATAGGTAGTACTCTCGCACCTCTGTATTCCAATTCTTGAATTACAGCAACGTAATGAGCATCATCTCCAGTAACGATATGACTCCTTTGAAGAACCAAGCCTATTGTTGGAGTTTTTTCATCTTTAGGATTTATATCTTTCCTATTATTTTCCCAATTTTGATATTCTTTAAGACTTTCAAACATGCAAGGAGCAAGAGGATGCCAAATTCCTAAATCAGGGAATGTTTCAGGGTCTTGAATTTTGAATTCTTCTATTTGATCTTTTATGATCTCTGAAACAGCATACTTTTCAGAAATCATTAACAAGAAGTTTTTTAAGTTCTCAGTGGTACCACCTAACCAATACTGAAAACTCAGAATAAATGTTCTAGCATCTTGAGCTTTTTCTACTGGTAAATATTTAAGTATTGAAGGTAGCGTATTTAATAACTTCAACATTGAATCTTGGAAACTTGCTCCATCCGATTCTTTTTTCTTTTTTATTAAATCTCCAATAATACTTTTAGATTGACCAAGTTGGGCCATACTAAATGAACCTAGCTTGTTTAATCTCATTACCTCTGGCATGGAGGGGAAAACTATTGATGCTTTAAGTTTGTCTTTAAATGGAGATACTGCATCAACCACTTTTTGAGCAAGGTCTTCAATGAAAATTAGAGAAGCAACAAATATATCTGCGTTAGCAATATCTTCTTTAAAATCTTCAAAATTACTATCATTCCTAAGTTCTTCTATAAGATAGCCGCTAAGGTCTATACCTATTGGCCCATTCATCTTATTTATTGACTTTGCAGCTTCCGTTAAGGAATTTTGGTATTGTGGCTCAAGGACAACATAAACTGCTTTTATTACAACTTTGTGTTTGTTATCCTCAACAGGAGATACTCTGCGGTTTGCTGAGCGGACCTGCGTAAACATTGATTTTCTTTAAGTATTTCTACCAGACTACGAATGAAAAGACGTTATTGTGTGCAATATAAATAGCGTGTAACAACCTTTAAAAAAAAAATTTTTAAAAAAATGATTGAAAATTCTAAAAAACCCGTACCAGTACTAGTATCCGGAGCTTTAGGTAGAATGGGTAGCGAAGTTGTTAATACTGTATTAAATTCTACAGATTGTGAACTTGTTGCAGCAATCGATATAAACGAAAAGAACAATGGCTCAAATATTTCTGAATTATTGAAGGTAAAAAATTGTGATGTTTTTGTTTCAAATGATTTTGAGGGAACCTTATGTTCTGTAAGTCAAAATTATAGAAATGAAAATATCAAACCTGTGCTGGTTGATTTTACTCATCCTGATTCTGTATATGAAAATACTAGATCAGCTATTGCATATGGTGTATCACCTGTAGTAGGAACTACAGGTCTAATCCCTTCGCAAATACAAGATTTGTCTGTTTTTGCGCAGAAAGCATCGGTTGGTTGTGCAATAATTCCTAATTTTTCAGTAGGCATGGTTCTTCTTCAGCAGGCGGCATCGGTAGCTGCAAGGTTTTATGACAATATTGAATTAATAGAGATGCATCATAATCAAAAAGCTGATTCTCCTAGTGGAACGTGTATAAAAACTGCAGAAATGATTGAAGAATATCCAAAGAAATTTAATCAGAATTTAGTAAAAGAGTCTGAGTCATTGAAAGGTGTACGCGGTGGGCTCAGAGATTCAGGAATCAATATACATTCTGTACGATTACCAGGATTACTCGCTCATCAGTTAGTAATTATGGGATCTCCAGGTGAAACTTACACAATTAAACATGACACTATTGATAGAAAGGCATATATGCCAGGAGTTTTACAGGCTATTAAAAAAATTGGTAATTATGAAACTTTAGTTTACGGGCTTGAAAAATTGATTTTTTAAAATGATAATTCCAATTAATTCAAGTCAAATTTCAAAACTTATTCCTGCAGTTGGTACAGGAAGTCAATTTAAGTACGCGTTGGGGAATCCTAGAAAAATACTTCAAAGAGTAATAGTTTCTTCAATTGGTGGATTTATCTCATTAATTATTAGTTCGACTGGAGATCAAACTAATAATTTCTGGTTATTCCTATGTGTAGGGTTCTTTTTGTATATCATCTGGGGCCCTATTCTTGAATCAAGTAGAAAAAACTTGCAATTAAGAAAATATAAATTTTTTTCTATATTTGATGGATATGTATCAGATATTTATAAAACAGAAAAGATTGAAAGTTCAAGAGAACAATCTAATAGGCAAGGTCGATTAGAAGTTATCGAAAACAAAAGGACTTGGTTAGTACTTGAATTAGAAGATGAAGATGGTTATTTGGAAAAATTAAGTTTTCCTATGGAAAATAAGCACAGTCAAATTAGGGTTGGTTCGAGTATTAGATGTTTAATAACATCTGATAACCGTAATTTTGACAGAGATTTTTATTTGACCGATGCTTGGCTTCCTGAAATTAACTTATGGGTTGGTGAGTACCCCTATTTATTAAGACCAGCATTTGAGGAAATTTGCTATATTTATTTGAATAGATAGTTGATGCTTATATAATACGATGAAAAATAAATTGAATTTTAAAATTGTTGGATCAGGTCCCACAGGTCTTTTACTTTCAATTGCACTTTCAAAATTTGATTGCAATATTTTTTTAACTGATTTATTAAAAAGAGATAGATTAATTGATAAAGATAAAACTTATGCAATTACTCACTCAACAAGAAAAATCTTATCTAAATTCAGACTTTGGGAAAAATTAGAACCATTTTTATTTGGCTTTGATACCCTTTCAATTTCAGATAGCGTAACTTCTGCTTTCACCAATTTATCAACTTCTGACTTAGATGATGATATAAGGTCTGCCGAAAATATTGGCTGGGTAGTTAAACATTCGGATCTCATGAACGTATTTTTTCAAGAGATTGACAATTATGAAAATATTTTTTTTATTACACCACAGAGATTGTTACGTAAAAAAATATTATTTGACTATCAATTCTTTTCAACAGGAGCAAACTCACTTGATAAAAAATTGTTAGATTTTGTTGATATAAAAAAATCTTATAGTCAGTCTTGTTTAACTTTTAAAGTTTCTCTTAGAGGTCATTGTGAAAAGCGTGCTTATGAAATATTTAGAAAGGAAGGTCCACTTGCATTATTACCTTTAGAAAAAAACTTATATCAAGTAATTTGGACTTCCAGTACATTAAAGGCGATTGAAAGGTTAAATTCTGACAAGAATTTTTTAATTGATAATTTATCGACAATCTTGCCAGATGAATTTAAGTTGGACCAAATAATTGGCGAATTTAATATTTTTCCTGTTTCATTATCTTTAAATTTATCAATTTTTAATTTTAAAAAATTAGTTTTTGTTGGAGATGCATTTCATACATTTCATCCTGTTGGTGGTCAGGGGCTAAATACTTGTTGGAGAGATGTTAATACTATTTATGATCTATTTAATAAAAATACTGCTATTACTAAAATGCAATTGATATTATTTAAATTTAAGTATTTTTCAAGCAGAATTTTAGATATTATCTTCACTATTTTCATAACTGACTCATTGATATCAATTTTTGCTAATAGAAACGTTCTTTTATTTCCAATTAGGAGATTTTCATTTTTACTTTTAAATAAATTTCTGTTCACAAGAAAATTAGTCCTAAATCAAATGACTAAATCTCTCATTTACTCAAGTATTAAATAAAAATCATGAATAATTATTTATCTAGAGAAATGATAATTTTTTTAATAAATGTATTAGGTTTAGATGAATCTACTATTGAACTTGGTATAAAATTATCTATAAAAAATAACACTCCATTACCAATATTGTTATGGAGTTATGGAATGCTAACTATTGAAGAACTAGATAAGTTATATTCATTTTTATTTCAAAAAATGGATTAATAATTCTGATATAATTAGTCCATATTCTAATAAAGAACAATTACAGTTTTAACTAGAGGAAATCAGGTATCAAGAAAATCTATAGAGAAGCTTGATTTATTATTATTAATACTAGAAACTATTGATTTAAATGGTATTCAATCCCTTTACGCTTTATCAAATAGACTTGATTTAAATGATGTTCTCCCAAATAAAATTACTATTTGGAAATTAAGGAATAATAATCCATTGAGAAAATCTTATGTTAACAACAATATTCAAGTAAACCAATTCGATGCCTTAATTAAAATTACCGTTGAAATGTCCAAATATTTATATCCTTATATCAGAGAGATACTGAAATCTAAAGAAGATATTAAAGAGAATTCAATTATTTGGAATGATTTTAATAAGAGATTTATTGAGTTGATTAAAGAGAGATTTAATGTAGATAGTATGAGAGTGAAAAAGCTTTTAAATCAAACTGAAAATGGTGAGACTATAATAAAATCTTTGCTTATTTTATCTTTTTGTATTTCTAATCAGGGTTATCAAAAGTTGAAGAATTTTTTATACGATTTTTAATATGATGCAAAATAAATTGTCATTTCATCAATCTTCAGTAAGTCTCGAAATAATCGGATTGCCAGATTATTCAAATAATGAAAATAAAGATCAAATATCTATAATTTCTCAATGGAAATTAACCATAGTTGATAAACCACTTATTGAAGGCAAAATTGAACATTTAGGGCCTATTATGGATGCTTTTTATATTTATTCAAATCTTTTAATCAAAAACGAAATTCCAATATATGAGTCTAAATTAATCGATATAAAAGCCGATAATCTTCACATACATAATATTGTTCTCAAGAGCTCTAAAGCAAATGTAAAGCCTTTAGTTCTAAAGATTGGTAATTCATTGCTTTCAGATACCATTAATTGTTTTGATCAGTTAAATGAATCGCCAAAAGTAAGAATAAAAAAAACAGATACATCTACTAAAATTCAAAAAAAATTAAAATTTGGGTTAAATAATAAAGTTAAATTTTTCAATTTCTTTATTCCACCATTTTTTGCAATTTGCTCTTTAATTTTATTCTCTTCTTCTTTTATTTATCTCTATAGTCCTTTTGAAAATATAGAAAAAAAAGAACTAACAAATCCTGAATAAAGAGCAATTAGCATCTTAAATACAAACACGATACTATAGGTTAATTTCTTTTCAGAGTTATTCAAATTTTTCTTTGAGCTTTGAGTTATGGCAGATTTAAACATCCCAAATTTGAATATTAAACCTGATAAATATATTTTTAAAAAAAAATTAAATTTAAGAAGAAAATCTAAAAGAAGACTATTTACTGAATCTTTCTTTTTGTTTATTTTGAGTGTTTTATTAGTTTATATAAATTATTTAATTCCTAATAAAAATTTGCTTTTACAAAATCTACCATCGACATTTAATAAATCTTTTTTATTATTATTTGATCTCCTTTCATATCTCTATGAGATATGTTTGGTGATTTTTATTTTTGTATCTTCTTTTACTGCTCTTATTTTAATGATAGGTTCATTTAACAGGTTATTTAAAGTCTCTAAGAGAAAGTCAAAACAGATTGTTTATAAATAATTTCAAATAGGTTGCATTAGGCCTCCACTTCCTGAATCAGAATCATCATCATCATTTTCAGTTTCTTCTCCAAATAATGCAAATATGCCTAATGCAATTGATGAAAGAATAATTGATAAGGGTAAAATCGAAGTTTGGATTCCGACGTCTATATATTCACCCATAAAATAAATAAATTTTTATAAACCTAACCGAAATCAAACTGATTCGGGGATTTTAAATAATTATTTAATAATTTAATCTCTTTTAATAAGTTCTTTATCGAAATTTTTTATTTCTCTTTCAAAAGACCCGAACCACAACATTAGTTGATCAATTTGATTTTGAATTTCAGTTGCACCTAAGCCTCTTATAGTGATAATTGAAAATTGTTGGCCTTCATTAAAATTAAATTTATTTTGAACACTACTTGTCAAAGAATTTTTAAGTATTTTAAAAGTAGAATTTTTTAATTTTGTCTCTATCAAGATGTTTGGCTTTTTGAGCTTGATTTTATTAAAACCACATTTTTTTGCTAGTAATTTTAGTCTCATTATCATAATTAAGGACTCAACAGGTTTGGGTAAGTTTCCATATCTATTAACCCAGTCTGTAGCTAATTCAGTTAATTCATCATTATTTGAACATTCAGTAACAGATTTGTAAGCTTCAAGCTTCTCTTCTCTGTTTAATATCCATGTTGCAGGTATAAATGCATTTATTGGTAGATCAATTTGAGTGTCGTTAACTTCAGGTATTTCTTGCCCGCTGATTTCTGAAATAGCCTCATGGAGCATTTCTATATATAGATCATATCCAATAGCATTAACCTTTCCACTTTGTTCTTCTCCTAGTAAACTACCAACACCTCTTATTTCCATATCTTTCATTGAAAGTTGGTATCCACTACCTAATTCTGAAAAGTCTTTTATCGCTTTCAATCTTTGTTTTGCAGCGTCATTAATTTTATTTATATTTGGATAAAATAACCAAGCATGAGCTTGTACGCCGCTTCTACCAACTCTTCCTCTAAGTTGATAAAGTTGTGAAAGGCCAAATTTGTGAGAATCTTCAATAATGATTGTATTTACTTTAGGGATGTCTAATCCACTTTCAATTATCGTTGTGCATATCATTAAATCTACTTCTCCATTATTAAAGGCAATCATTGCATTTTCAAGCTCTGTCTCGTTCATTTGCCCATGAGCAACAATAAATTTTAAGCTGGGAAACATATTTTTTAATTTGTTTACAGCTTGATCTATATCAGAAATTCTTGGCAGAACATAAAAAATTTGACCTCCCCTATCAAGTTCTTGATTAATTGCAGTTCTTATAACATCCATATCTATTTCAGATAAATATGTTTTTATTGATCTTCTTGATGGTGGAGGAGTGTTTAGTAAGCTCATTTGTCTTAGTCCAGATAAGCTCATATAGAGAGTTCTTGGAATTGGAGTTGCCGAGAGAGTTAAAACGTCTATGTTGGTTTTGATTTTTTTTATTTTCTCCTTTTGCCTTACTCCAAATCTTTGTTCTTCATCAATAACTAGTAGTCCTAAGTTTTTAATTTCTATTTCTTTTCCTAAAATTTGGTGCGTTGCTACAACTAAATCAATTTTGTTATTTTTCAAACCTGCATAGATTTCCTTTCTTTCAATAACGGTTTTGAATCTATTGAGTAATGATACTTTTATTGGGTAAGGTGAAAATCTATTACTTATTGTTCTCCAATGTTGCTGAGCTAGGATTGTTGTAGGTGCTAGTAATATTACCTGTTTGCCTGATGTAATAGCCTTAAAAATAGCCCGAACAGCTACTTCTGTTTTGCCAAATCCTACATCTCCACAAACTAGCCTGTCCATTGGCTTATCGCTTTCCATATCAGATTTTATTTCTTCTACGGCAATAATTTGATCAGGTGTTGGTTGATAAGGGAATGATTCCTCTAATTCATCTTGCCAAGGACCATCTTCTGGGTAAATGTAACCCTTTAATTTTTCTCTCTTTGCATAAAGTTTTAAAATATCGACAGCAACTTTTTTGATTTGTTTCTTATTTTTTTCTTTTATTTTTTCCCATTCTGTCCCTCCTAATTTATTTATTTTCGGCTTTATTTTTCCGCTTGATCTATATCTGTTAACACTACCAAGTTGATCAGCGGCAACACTTATTTTTCCATCTTGATACTGAATGACTAAATAATCTCTTGAATCTCCAGTTATATTTATTTTTTCTATTTTTAAAAATTTTCCTATTCCATGATTTTTATGAACTATAAAATCACCGGGACTAATCTTATTTACATTTATATTTGAATTGACACTTCTTTTTTTTCTTCTTATGAATACATTATTAAAAAGAGATTGTTGTGAAAATAATTCTTTATCTGTTATGAGGACAACTTTCCATATCGGAAGATAAAACCCCTCGATTTCGTAATTGTTCTTATTTTTTAAAATTAGAGGAGTTGAATTATTAATTGATTTATGTGCTTCATCAATATCATTAGGATTGTTTAAGAAGTTTGCATTACATTCGTGCTCAAAAAGTAAAGTCCTTGTTCTCAATGGTTGTGCTGATAATATCCATACTTTTTCATTATTTTTTATATTTTTATTTATATCATTGGATAATTTTCCTACATTTTTAGAGTATGAATTTAATCTTTTATCGTTTAACAAAAATCTATTATCAATATTTATTTTAGATTCAAATTCATAAAATTTTATTAGATTAAAATCTCCAAGTGATTTTAATATTTCGTCAAACTTTAAATGCAAATTAGGTTTGGCCTCTAAATTAATGTCATTATTTTTAAGATTCTTATTTAATTCATACTCACAATTATCAAAATTACTTTCTGAATCTAGATACCAATTATGTGCAAATTTTTTACAATCTTCTAATTCATCAATTACAAGTATTGTTTCTCTATTTATAAAATCTATTAAATTTGATGGTTCTTTTTCAATTATTCCTAAATAACGATCAAGATTATTTTTATTTAAATCTTCTGAATTAAAAATACTGTTTTTAGATAAATTATTTAACTTATCTTTTATTAGCAAATCAAATCCAGCCTGTATTATTTCAATATTATTGATACTTTCTAATGTTTTCTGTGTTTGGGGATCATATTCTCTTATTTTCTCGATTACATTATCAAAAAATTCTAATCTTATAGGAAACTCATTATTGACAGGATAAATATCTATTATTTCCCCTCTCCTACTCCAAAATCCTTCTGTTGAAGTTATATTATCCTTCGTATAACCAAGTAAAGTAAGTTTATTTGCTAAATCTTGAATTTCGATTTGAACCCCTTTTTGTAGATCTAACTTGTTTTTAATTAATAAGTTTTTATTTATTAGATGAGGTTGTAGTGATCTCTCTGTTGATATAACAATATTAAGTTCATTTTTCTCTTTTTTTATTAATTTGGATAGAACAGTAAGCTGACTAAATTCAATTTCTTTGGATTTATTAATTGATGCGTATGGCAGATGTTCTGTTGGAGGATAATATAAAACTTCTTTATCATTTATGCTTTCAAAATAACCAATCCATTTATAGGCAATTTCTACATTAGAACAAATTAATAATATATTTTTTCTCTCTTTTTTTGCGATGCTATCTAAGATTATTGATTTCGCATATCTACTTGAACCAACAATATTTAATTCATTATTTTTTGAAATTCTTTTTATTAATTCAGAAGTAATTTGTGAGTTCGAAATATAATCAACTAAAGTATTTAAACTCATTTATAACTATCAATCTTGATTACAAATATCCGCTATATTATATTAGATTTTATACTGATTGTGAATAATATTTGATGGATTCAGCCGCAATAAATTCTTTTATACCCACACTAGATCAGGTAGACAGTTGGTACGAAATCTTTACACTTTTACCAATATTAATTGCTCTAGAATTATTATTATCAGCAGACAATGCTGTAGCACTAGCTTCTCTTACTAAATCCCTCGATAGTTCTGAATTAAGGTCAAGAGCCTTAAATATTGGTATTACAATATCTTTATTATTTAGAATTATTCTAATCATATTATCTAATGTTCTTCTAAAGTTTATTCTCATTAGAGTTTTTGCTGGTTTTTATTTAATTTATTTATTCTTCACTAATGTTTTTTTAAATTCAGATACAGAAAACGCTGAAAATGGGACAAATAATAATAAAAAAAATTTTAGGTTTTTAAGGGTTGTAGCGATTCTTTCAATTACTGATTTTGCTTTTTCCATAGACAGTATCACTACTGCAGTAGCTATAAGTGATCAATACATATTAATTATATTTGGAGCATTGATTGGAGTATTAGCCTTAAGATTTACATCGGGGATTTTTCTAAAACTTCTGGATATATTTTCTAGATTAGAAACAGCCGGCTACGTAGCAATTTTAATAGTTGGGATTAAACTTTTACTAAATACGTTAATTAAAGAATCTATTCTTCCAGACTATTATTTTTATTTTTTGATTCTTTTTGCTTTCATTTGGGGATTCTCTAAAAAAGAATCTAAAACTTAATCTGAGAGATATTCACCTGCTGATGGCTTTAACTGTTGAATCAATTGCTTTTTGCTAGAAATGTTTTTGCCTTCAAGTTTTGCTTCTAACAAAATAATCGGATCAGTTTTAGTTGAAATTATAATTCCTTCATTTTCTATTACAGCAAGAATAATACCTGGTCTTGAATAATTGCTCATGAAAAGGTATTTTTCATTTTTAATTACATCACTAGTTAAAACTTTGATTTTAAGTATTTTAAGGTTCTTACCTCTAAAAATTGTATTTGTTCGTGGATATAATGCTTTTATTTTTTGAGAAATTTTAATTGCTTCATTACCCCAATCAATTTTAAAGTCTGATTTTTCAATCATTCTTGCGTAAGTAATTTCTCTTCCAAGGGTATTTTGATTTGTTAGTTGAGGATTAGTATTTTTATTAATATTTTCTTCGATTAAAGATGTAGCATTTAAAAATAATTTTGCCGATAAAATACTAAGTTTTTCCGATAGTGTATTTAAATTATCGTTATTATTTATAATAATTTTTTCTTCCAACAATATGTCGCCAGTATCTAGTCCCTCATTCATTTTCATAATTCCTACACCAGTAAATTCATCACCTTTTATTAGTGACCATTGAATTGGGGCGGCACCACGCCATCTTGGCAGTAATGAAGCATGTGCGTTCCAACAACCAAATTTTGGGATTTCCAATATCTCTTTGGGTAAAATTTTCCCGTAAGCTATAACAATAAATAAATCACAAGAAAGTGATTTAAGTTCATTTATAAAATCTATATTACCCTTGATTTTTTCTGGAGTATAAATTTTTATTGATTCTTTCTCAGCAATGCTTTTTATAGGTGAGGGTATTAATTTATTTCCCCTAGATCTCTTCTTATCCGGTTGGCTAACTACTGCAATTACCTCGTGCTTAGATTTAATAAAAATATCAAGACTAGGAATGGAATATTCAGGTGTTCCCCAGAATATAATTCTCACGCGTCACCAGTTATTGATAATTCATCTACCCATATATGTGGAGAAATTCCACTTGTTGTTACCTCCTGGCTTGATTCAATATTTACTATATTATTCAAAAGATATTTGATATCCCCTGCTACGGTGGCAGATTCTATAGAGATTTTATTACCGTTTTTGTAGCGCCATCCATCAAATGGAAGAGAAAATGAACCTTGACTTGCTCTAACACCTGCATGGATTGCATTTAACTCTTCTATATAAACAAATTCTCCTTCATAAGTAGAGTGATCTAGTGATGTTTTTAGGTCAAAGTTTTCTTCTGATTTTTCAACCACGATCCAATCAGGAGATACTGAGACTTTTGATCCTAGTCCAGCGTGGCCAGTGGGAGTTGTTTTAAATATTCTTGCAGTTGATTCGGAATGTATAAAATTTTCAATTCTCCCTCTGTTAATTAGACATAGTCTTTTGGTTGGGGTTCCCTCTCCATCAAATGGTGTTGAAGAAATATTCTTTTCGTGAAGGCCATCATCATAAATATTAAGTGCTTCTGTAGATAGTTTCTCTCCGATTGAATTTTTATTAGATAAGCTCACTCCATCTATGATGCTTCTAGCATTAAACATTGAGCTAAAGGCGTTAATGATTGTTAAAAAAGACTCTGGGGAAAAACATATTAAATATTTATCAGTTTTAATAGATGAATAATTTAAATGAGAAATTGTTTTATTTGAAGCCTCTTTAATACACGACTCTATATCTATATCATCAGCTCCATATCCAAGTTTTACGGAACCTGAACTACGAGGCTTCTTATTTTTCTCTTCTGCTCTTGCATATAAATATAGTGCTGCTTGACTTTTGGAATAACTTCGAAAGGCACCCTCACTATTTGCATAAACTCTCTCAAAGAAACTCTCAGATAAACCATTATATGGAACAGATTTTATGGATTCATGACTTTCTAATAGTTTTACTTCCGCTTCTCTTAAAACTGTAAGTAATTTTTTTATTCCAACAGGATTTCTTTTTTTAACTTCCTTAACTTTAATAGGATCCTTCGCTAGTGGTGAAAATTCTGTAGATTCATTCTTATTGCCGAAATCAGAAGCTATATTTGCTTGCTTAAGAGCCTTTTTAATACCAGATTCACTAATATCGCTTGTTGTAGTAATACCAACTAGATTAGATTGATTCCAAACTCTTATAGTTAAAATTTGCTTTTGTGATGCCTTAAGTTGTTTAGCTTCTCCCTTATCTACTTGCACAGAATAATCATTAGAGAAGCTTGCTCCATAATCCCATTTTTTAAGATTTAGGAAATCTGCAGCTTTGGAGATTTGAGTTGTGATTTCTCTTGAGTTCATATCCTATCTTCCGCCAACAGTGATTGAATCAACCTTAATATGAGGTTGGCCAACAGTTACGTTGACACTTCCACTAATGGATCCACAGAATCCAGGAGCCAATTCGAGATCATTTCCGCACATTGATATTTTTGGCATAACTTCTTTAGCCTCACCGATCAATGTTGCTCCCTTTACTGGACTAGTTAATTTTCCATTTTTAATAAGATATCCTTCTTCTACCGCAAAATTAAATTGTCCTGTAGCACCTACACTGCCACCACCCATTGATTTGCAGTAAAGACCTTCACTAATACTATTGATTAAATCCTCTTTAGAGTGCTCACCTTTAGCTATATAGGTATTTCTCATTCTTGAAGCTGCAGCAAAAGAATAATTTTGTCTTCTTCCACTTCCTGTTCTTTTATGGCCAGTTCTTAATTCACCTGCCCTGTCGGATATGAATTTTTTTAAAATTCCATCTTTTATAAGAACTGATTTTTCGGGTTCCATACCTTCATCATCTACTGATAATGAACCGAAGGATCCCTCAGATATCCCTTCATCTATTGCTGTTACAGATTCATGTGCAATTTTTTCATTCAATTTATTCTCAAATGGTGTTGTTCCTCTCTCTATTTGAGTAGTTTCAAGTAAATGACCACAGGCTTCATGGAATATAACGCCACCAAATTTATTAGCTAATACAACAGGCATTTGTCCAGCATCAACATAATCTGCGTACAACATGTTCATTGAACTTTCAAACACATCATTAGCTGCTTTTTCGTGATCCCATAATCCAAATTCATTAGGCATTCCTGACGATCCAAATCTTCTGCTTCCACTAGATCTATATTGGGCATCACTTGCAATTACGTTGAGACCAACTGTTTGATGCAATCTAATATCTGAAACATAGGTTCCGTCACTGGAGGCTATAATTACTTCTTGAAGATTTCTTGAGTAACTTCCTTTTCTAGTTATTATTTTATTATTTTTTTTTAAAGATTTTGTGCTAACTAGTAGTTTTTCACTTATCTCATGAATAGATGGGACTTCATTAATCCATTTTTTCTTGGACAAACTATAGTCCCTATGTCTATTTAAACCATTAAATACTTCTCTTTTGTTGTCTGTTATGTCTAACATCTCAATAGCCTGAGAAACCGAACTCATCAAGCCATGCTTTGTTAAATCATTTGTACTTACAAATCCATCCTTTTTTCCCTTGAAGATTCTAATGCCAGCACCCCTTCCAAATGATGGACTTACACTTGTAATAAAATCTTCTTCTGCTAAAACGCTGGAGTTGTCAGTATTCTCTATAAATATTTCTACAAAATCAGCACCAAGTCCAATTCCGTAGAAAATGATTTCTTCTAATAAATCTTTATTGCAACTACCAAAAACGATTTCATTTGATTTGATTTGTGACGAAAGCATATGAGTCTATAAATCTCCCTGTTTTAAAGATTATCTAATCGAAGGTTGGAAATCTTTGCTATCAAGAGGTTTTAATAAGTATAGTCTTAATAACTGGTAACCGTTTGATAAATATTTAGGTAATTTTTTAAAAGTTTTAGATACCTTATTTCCATCACTGTTTGCAATATCAGAAAGAACCTTATTATTATCTACTATTTTATCTAATCTTCCATAAAAAGATTTATCATAAACGTCCATGACTACAGGGAAAACTCTAGCTGCAGTTTCATTTGTTTTATTAATAACAAACTGGTCGTAATCTCTGGCATCTAAACCTAAAGAACTGTAGAAATCTTTTTTAATTCCCAAATCCCTTGCATACATAGTTGCAAATACAGCTAATAGAAAGAACCTAGACCATAACTTGGATGTTAATGGAAGATTATTCAAAAAATATCTAAACCTATGGAAGTAGTCGAATAATGGGTGTATAAAAGTAGAGCCGCCAATGGTAATTTTTTGGCTTAAAGATTTAACAGTACGTGGCTGAGCTTTCATTAATGCGTCAAAGAAATCCCCATGTCTATTTTCATCTTGACACCAATTTTCAAAGTAATTAAATAGTGGAAAAATTTTGCTATCAGGGTTCTTTTCGAGATGCCTATAAATTGCTATGTATCTCCAATATCCTATTTTTTCGGATAAATAAGTAGCGTAAAAAATACTTCTTGGAGGGAAATAAGTGTAATCTTTATTGGCTGTTAAAAAACCTAAATCTAACTGAAGTCCAAAGTCACTCATTGATTTATTTAAAAAACCTGCATGTCTTGCTTCATCTCTGGCCATGTGAGCAAAACATTCAGCAAGTAGAGGGTTTTTGACTTTAATTCTCTTACTAAGTTCCTTGTAAAGTAAAAAACCTGAAAATTCTGATGTACAACTTCCCTCGAGAAAATCAACAAAAAGCTCTCTTGTCTTAGGATCTAATTTTTCTGCAGCGCCTTCAAATTCACTATTTCTTACAAAATGATGTCTATTGTAATCTTTCCTAAATTCCTCACAAATAGCTTCCAATTCCTCCTCGTTTATTGATAAATCCATATTTTCCATAGCCTCAAAGTCTGTTGTATAGAATCTTGGGGACAAAATTGTTTCTTTCGCTGGTATCTTTCCATTATTAATATCTTTTTTATTTTTTGATTCAACAGTTGATTGAGCCATTTTTTATTCGGTTTATTAATACTATTATTTACTATTATTTGTATTTTCGAGGGAAAAGTTAACTTGGTGTTATTGTTTTTCTAATTAACTCCTATTAACTTTTGCCCATTCAATCTTTGAAGTATTCTTGAAATTATTAATTTTAGGGTAATTCTTTTTTCGTCAATAAGAAAGGATTCAATAATACTGGGTTTTTGATTAGGTTTTGATAAAGAAATACTTTTTAATGAACTAATGTCATCCTTCTCAAAGGATAACCAAAAGTTACATGTATCTTTAATTTCACAATTTATTACCCAACATTTATCTCCAGCAATAGGTCTTTTTGTGTTAGTGAGGTTAATATTGTTTATTTCTAATCCTCTTTGATTAATTTCCTCAGTAAGTGAAGGAATTAGGTGGATATTGATAAATTCTTTGAAAGGCTTTTTCTCTAATGGGAGTTCTTTTTTTGGTTTTGTTATAGGTTTTTCGGGAGTATTAATTTCATTTTTTATAACAACTTTAGTAGGAGAATCACCATTATTTAAATCCATATTGATAACTTTTTCTGATTTAGGTCCTTTTATTTCCTCAGAGTTTGGTTTAGTCGTATTTTCAGTTAATTCTTTATTTACTTCATTATTTTTGTCTAAATTTTCTTCCATAAAAAAAACTATTTATTCCATTATAAAATAAAAAAACATTTTTTTATTTATTTATTTTTCTACCAATCATTATCAGCATTATCCCAGTCATCTTTAATATCTTGATTTGAATAACTTTGATCTTTTTTTAAATTATTATCATTCATATTTTTGACTACTCTGTAATTAACAGAAATTGTTGGTTGAGTTTCTCTAATATCCCTTTGCGGCGGCATCTCAACGTTTGGTTCCATTTCTTCCTCATTGTTAATAGTAACAAAATCATCTTCCACATTTTCGAAAGTTTTTTTTCTGAAACTAGTACTAGTAATTGTTGTATTTAATAAAGTGCTTACAAATAAACCAGAAAAAAACGAAATACTGATTAACTTACCTATACTTACTTCTTGTAGGGTCCATTTAAAGTATCTAAATGAAGTCTTCTGATTATTATTTGTATATAATAAAATTTGAAAAATAGTTATTAAAAAAAGAGTTAAAAGTAAATATTTTTTCTTAAACATAATTATAAAAAGTTATCTTAAATTATTTTGGTTAATATTTCCATAATATATTTATTGAAAATTTATTTATGTTAATTCTAAATCAATTTGATATTTAAGAATATCGACTTTTATTATTTTTACTTCTATTGCATCTCCAACTTTATATGATTTTTTAGATTTTCTTCCAATCAATAGATTTTGCCTTGACCTGTATTCATACCAATCATTATTAAGAGTGCTTACGTGTACTAAACCCTCTACATTTAGTTCTGATATCTCAACAAAGAAACCATATGTTTGCACTGATAAAATAAACCCACTATAAATATTACCTAGTAATTTTTCTGCTTTTCTTACTTTTTTTATATTTATCATATTAGATTTATATTGGTTAACCTTGTACTTGAAATCATTAAGTTTATCTATCACAAACTTGTTAAATAATATTTCTAGATTCTTTGAAATTGATGAATTAAATATATCCCAATTTACTATTTCTAGTGAATTACTATCAGATATATTAATTTCATTTATATTATTTTTTTTTGATTTTTTACCATTTATTATCATATTAAAAATACAGTACTGATTTATAAGATTTGTGAAGTCAAATCCAGGGATTGTCCATGGAGAAATAAATAATTTTTCTGATTCATCATTATCAGGATCTTTAGATATCAATCTTATTTCATTGTCCTTAATTTCATTAATTAGTAGTTTATGTAAGATTCTTTTTTTATTATCGTCGTCACATAATTTAATTACTTGACTAAATGTCAAATTGCCATCTTCATTAAGCTCTACATTATTATCAATAAATTCTGAATATTTGATAATTTCATTAGCATTAACGTAATCTATTCCATTTGAGATGTATCCTGCACTTTTTAAGCCATATTGATTTGAATGCTTGAACCATATTAAATTAGCTTCATATAGTATTGGTGAAATGTAAGTTTGGCAATCTTCTTTATTTAATGATTCAAAATATCCTTTTGAATATTCAGCTGGATTGTGAATAAAAAATTCTTCCAGTGCTTCAATCTTATTCAGTGGTGCAGGAATTTCCACCTTACCCTCCGAAAGATGTTTTACTCTGAGTGAACATGAAATTTCTAGTATTTTATCTAATTCGTCGACATATTCCTTTATAGGTTTTAATACACGAGAGGTTATTCTTGATTTGCTTTTTCTAGATTGAAGCGCGTCAGTATGATCACTTTTAACAATAAGAGTGCATTTTACTAAGGTAAGATGAAATGACCAATCAATTATTTCATTATTGCTATTTAAATTGAGACAGAGGCTTATTGCTTCATTCTTTTCCCCAAATTTAAATTCAGAATCATTTCTTATGGCTTCACCAAGGTAGTTTTGCCAATCATTTAATAAGGGTAATGATTCAAAGCCTTTGAATAATATTTCTAGAGATTTTTTACTATTTAGATCTACTCTTTCTGCAAGATTATTTGTATGTATCCATAATTTAGTATTTTTATTTTTTCCCTGCTCTATTTGAATCATTGGGAGCATTGGAGAATTATTAGAATTCCAACTTTTGAATAAATAAGAGTTTTTATCTGTAAGGTCTATCCTCTCCCTTTGTTCTATTTTTTTTGATTGAATATGATTTAAATTATATGATTTAACGATATTGCTTTTAGATAAAACAAAGTCTGTATCATAGTCTTCATTATTGTTTAGTTTTAGTTCTTTTATCACATGACCTAATCCTTCTTCTTGACCTATGGGGAATCTATCAATCTCAACTTTTACTATATTCTTATTGTCTGGATTGAAAGTGTATTTTTTATTCTCTTTTGGAAGTTTAATTTTAGAAAGGATCCTATCGTCTATTGGGATTGCATATACATCATTGTTTATTATTTCTACTTTAGAAAGAAGTATTTGATTTGATCTTTCAAGAATACAATCAACTATTCCTTCAGGTGATCTTCTTCTATATCCCTCTTTTATTATCCTTACTAAAACTTTATCTCCATTCCATGCATAGTTAAGTAGATTTTCTTTAATGTAGATATCTTCTTTGTCTTTTCCTCTTACAGCAAAGCAATAGCCTTTGCTACTACATCTTATTTTGGCGACAAGATGATCATTATCCTTTATGCAAGTATATTCATCATTTTCATTTTTATTAATTATTTCAAGTTTTTCTAAAGCTGTTAAAGCAATATCTAATTTATCCTTATCAGATTTCTTTGTTACTTTTAATAATCTGCATAATTTTTTATATTCTAACCCTTCCGACTGATTAAGATTATCAATTATTGAAGATGATGTGAACATAATCTAAATGAAATTATAAATTAATTTAGGGGTATACACTTCATTATTACACCTTATTATCCAAGCTTAAAACTAATTATTTTCTTTCTCTTCTTTTTCTTCTATTTCGATGTTGAAAGAGTTGATAAAAAGCCTTATACCAATAATGAAAAATGTAATGGACGCTATTGACTTAAGAACTACTTCGGGTAAAAAACTTGAAATAGAACCACCTGTTAAAGCTCCTAATAAACTTGCAAAAACAAGTGCTGAAGAAGATCCTAGAAAAACAGCTAATGGTTTATTAGAAGTGCCACTTATAGTTAAAGTAGCTAGTTGAGTTTTGTCACCTAATTCAGCTATGAAAACAGTTAGAAATGTTGATAGTAATAAACTTAAAACCATTTATAAATAATTTTTGAATGTTTCATAAGCTAAAAATATACTTATCAATATCATTAAAGTACCAGTAGATAAAGCAAATTTTCTAGGAGATATTTTTTTTGATACCCATTTACCAATAAGAACTCCTACTATGCTAGAGCTTATTAATGCTAGAGAACTTCCAAGAAAAACAACTATTGGCCTGCCCGATTCGGCAGAAAGCATTAATGTGGCTATCTGAGTTTTATCGCCAAGTTCAGCAATAAATATTGTTGTAAAAGTCGTTATAAATATTGAAAAAAAACTTTTTTCTAGATTGTTTGCTTTTTTTTCTAATTTACTATTCATTTTCCTGAGATAGCAATTCTAAAAGTTTTCATCTCTTTACTTTGGTATCCAAAATTTGATGAAATATGTTGTTTGCAGCAATCTATTAAAAATTTATCACCAGATTTCAAATATCCATTAAATGAAGTTGAAAATTCACTTACACGGCAAAAATGTGGTCTGGTTTCATAAATTCGGCATTTTTTATTTTCTCTGTCCAGGTTTTTACACCAACCATCTTCAGCTGTCATCGAATTTATCAAAGCTATATCTTCATTGTTAAGTTTGTTAGCCAAATCACTTCTTTCGTTCAAGTCGAATTTACAACAAGCTCCACAATTTTCTATACATGTCCATGATTTCATAATTTAATTCAATCTTGTAACGTATCAGTACAGTTTCGTAATTTATTTGTAAAAATAGTATCACAAAACATATTCATTAATCATGGCAACACTTATTCCTTTGGCTGTAGTTGCGTTAGCAGGACCAGCAATAATTGCCCTTGTATTTTACCGTAAATAAAAGAAACTCTTTTTGGTGACTTATCTGGAGGGTGTTTATTGGGATTTAGATGGTACTATTGCAAATACTGAATTAGAGGCCCATTTACCTGCTTTTAATAATGCTTTTTATGACCTTGGTATTGATTGGAATTGGAATACTAATACATACATAAAACTTCTGAAGATAAATGGAGGCAAAAATAGGATTGCTTATTACGCTAAATCTAATAATGATAATTTCTCAGAAGATTTAATTCTCAAAATTCATGAAACAAAGCAGTTTCATTATTTAGAAATCATAAAAAAAAATTGCGTTAGTTTAAAAACAGGTGTTTTTAGATTAATAAATGAATTACATAGAAAAAAAGTAAGACAATTTATTGTTACTTCAAGTTCAAGAATTCAAGTCAATTTACTTGTTGATTATCTTTTTAATGGCTTCAACCCTTTTGAGTTCATTATTTCAAGCGAAGACGTTGAATTAAAGAAACCAAATCCATTACCATATTTAAAGGCAATCCAATTAAGTGGTATTAACAAAAACAACTCAATTGTTTTTGAAGACTCCAATCCAGGATTGAAATCCTCCTTGGCAGCTAACTTGCCAACAATTTTTGTTCATTCAAATATCCCAATTGTTCTCGAGGAAAATATTAAATTAGATTGTATTTTAGACAGCCTTGGTGATCAGAATAATGTGGCAAATGTAATTAAAGGCCCTAAACTAAAAAAATCATATATTGACTACAACTATCTAAGTGATTATTTAGTGTCTTTTAGTAATGCAAAAAACTAATTTTTCAAGAATTACTTATCAGTTAAATAATTTATTTTTTGGTTTTCTTAGTGATACTTGGAGAACAAAATCTATTGGTCTAATTTCTGTTTTGACAGGTTATTTTTTGTTCGCGAATTTTATTACAAAATTTATATCTGAAGGTAAAAATGAGTTGATAATGGTCCCAATAATTATTATTTTTATTGAAATCATTATAAGGATTAAACCTGCCGCAAGTTCAAAGTTTTATTATTTTTGGACCGTAGTTGATAAATTAAGAATTGGTGCAATTTATGCCGTCATACTTGAAGCATTTAAATTAGGATCTTAAAAGCTACTCTTCTTCTTCTTCTTCAATAGGATAAACAAATCCTTGAGCTTTCCCAGTTAAAACTGATTTACCTAAAGATATAGCTTTTTGAGCTGCTATTGCTGCTTTCCCTTTCCAAACAGCGTGCCTTTGGTTCCTTTTGCTCTTAGATTTTTTCTTCTTTGGTACAGCCATTCTGTTTCTTTATTTCCATATAATAATATAACCTTTAACTGGTTATCTCCAAAACTTTTGAGTATATTTTGTTTATATACGTCAATTTTTTAAATAAGCATATATGCTTTATTAATCACTTATAAAGATTAGTGTTTAGATCAAAATTCTCATATTCAGATTCTAAATCAAGTTATTCTGATCTTTTAGAAGATATAGAGACGGGGAAAATAGAATCAATATTTTTCTATCCAAGGCAGAGAGAAATCGATGTTCTGTATAAAAATGGGGATAAATTTAAAATACCTATCCTTTACAACGATCAATTAATCCTTGAAAAGGCTACTGAAAATAAGGTAGATCTAACTATTAATAATAGTAGAAAAGAAGCCTCAGCTGCTAATTCATTTGCTTCTATAAGTCTTTTCCTGATTTTCATATTAGCTATAGTCTTAATCTTGAGGAGTACATCAAAATTGGCTTCCAGAGCTTTTGGTTTTACCAAAAATCAAGCTAAATTTGTAACTATTGATGATGTAGAAACGAGATTCGATGATGTAGCTGGCGTCCCTGAAGCCGCTGAGGAATTAAAAGAGGTAATAACATTTTTGAAAGAACCAAAGAAATTTGAAAATCTTGGAGCAAAAGTTCCTAAGGGAGTTCTTCTAATTGGTCCACCAGGAACAGGTAAAACATTATTAGCTAAAGCAATTGCTGGTGAATCAGGAGTGCCTTTTCTCTCAATATCGGCATCAGAGTTTGTAGAACTTTTTGTTGGTGTTGGAGCAAGCCGAGTTCGTGATCTGTTCACTAAGGCTAAGGAAAAATCTCCTTGTATAATTTTCATTGATGAAATTGATTCTATTGGTAGGCAAAGAGGGTCTGGGATAGGAGGTGGAAATGATGAAAGAGAACAAACCCTTAATCAGCTTCTAACTGAATTAGATGGTTTTGCTGATAATTCTGGGATTATTGTTTTAGCAGCAACAAATAGACCAGATATTTTGGATGCAGCATTATTGAGACCAGGTAGATTTGATAGGAAAATTGAAGTAATGCTTCCTGATTTAGATGGAAGAAAAAAAATTCTTTCAGTTCACTCACTTTCCAAACCACTTTCAAGCGAAGTTGACTTAGGATATTGGGCTTCTAGAACAGTTGGATTTTCGGGAGCAGATCTTGCAAACTTGATGAACGAAAGTGCTATTCATTGTGCAAGAGACGAATCTAAATTAATCAGTGATCTTCATATAGACAATGCTCTTGATAAAATTACCATTGGCCTGAGAAGCTCATTAATAACTTCCCCTAATATGAAAAAAATTATTGCTTATAACGAAGTAGGTAGAGCAATTGTATCTGCTGTGAGAAATGGAATTGAATCAGTTGATAAAATTACGATTTTACCTAGATCTGGATCTATAGGAGGATATACAAAAATATGCCCTGACGAAGATGTAATTTCCAGTGGATTAATTTCAAAAAAATTATTATTTTCAAAAATTGAAATTGCTCTAGCTGGAAGAGCAGCAGAAACGATAGTTTTTGGTGAAGGTGAAATTACACAATGCTCAGTAAATGATATCTCTTATGCGACTAATATCGTAAGGGAAATGGTTACAAAATATGGATTTTCAATTATTGGTCCAATTTCAATGGATTCTGATAATAATGAAATGTATTTAGGAGATGGATTATTTAGAAGAAAGCCTCTCATAGCAGAAAATACCAGTTCTAGAATAGATAATGAAATCATAAATATTTCCAAAATATCATTAAATAATTCAATAAAAATATTAAAAAAAAATAGAGTCTTACTAGATAAATTAGTTGATATACTTTTAAATCAAGAAACTATTGATAAAAAAGTTTTTAAATTAATAACTTCTAAATTGTTGAAAGTTTGATTTAATTGCTTTAAGTTTAAAAAAAAATTTTCTTGATAATTAAAAACAATACAACGAATTTATTAGTTACACTTTCATTTTTACTTATTCTTCCATTGGTACAAAAACAATGGTTTAATTTGTATTCACTTAATATTAATGATACTTCCTTTTATTCAATCCTTTACTATTTGAGCGGCGCAATATGTCCATCTTTGGTGTATGTAAACTCTTTAAAAAAATATACATACTATAATTTTACTAAGGTTAAAATCCATAATATAAAAATAATCAAAGGAAAAAGATTATTATTCTTAGTAGCAATAAATTTAATATTTCTCTCTTATTTAATAACTGATTATATATATATAAATATTGATCTTGTATTTAATTTATTTCTTGAAGGAGTAAATGTACCAAAACCGGATATTCCACAGTTAAGTTTTTTAATATTTTTAATTTCTATCCTATTAATTTTTAAGAAATCTAGGTTTCTGTTAAAAAAAATAATATTGGTAAATTTTATTTTGATTTCTATCTATCTTTGGCATCTTCAAATTAATAATATTAGTGTTGATGATCAGTTTTATATTTATAGATATTTTGGTTCAAATAACCTAAATTTAATTAATCTTTTTATCTTAGTGGCCATAGAAATTTCTTTTTATACGTGGTCCTTTATATCATATAAAACTAATTTGAGCGATTGGATCGTGCCCATACCTCAAAAAGAGGATGTTATCCCCTTTTTGAATATAATTATTTTTTATTTTTTTATAATTATTTACTACTCAATACTTACATAAATGTTTCTAATTCATCTATAGCGCAGAAAAATATTCTTTACTACCTTTGGGGTCCTCTAACATTGTTTTCTCCCCGGGGGTCCAGTTTGCTGGACATACTTCATCGGGGTTTGCCGCAACGTATTGATAACCTTGAAGAATTCTTAGCGTTTCATCAACATTTCTACCTACAGGAGCCTTGTTAACAGTCGTATGCATAACTACACCTTCGGGATTGATAAGAAATAAACCTCTATCAGCCTCTCCATCATCATTTAGAACATTGTACGCCTGGCAAATTTCTCTTTTTAAATCAGAAACTAGGGGATAGTTAATATCACCTATACCACCTTCATTTCTTGGGGTTTGTATCCAAGCCAAATGACAGTGTTTGCTATCAACTGATACCCCAAGTATTTCCGTATTAAGTTCCGAGAAATCTTGGTATCTATCACTAAATGCAGTAATTTCAGTTGGACATACAAATGTAAAATCTAGTGGGTAAAAGAATAGAACAACCCATTTACCTCTTAGACCTGAAAGTGTAATCTCCTTAAACTCTTGATCATATACTGCTGTAGCACTAAAGTCTGGTGCTTCTTGGCCAACTCTTAAGCTCATGAAAAAATTTGTCCTTATTTAAATAATTTATGGTCTGATTGACCGTAATAAGTATTATAATTTTATTAATAATGAATTAGCAAGTTTTTTTTTTATTCAATGAAATGGTCCTATTCCTTTACAAGGAAATTTACAATTTTGAATCACAATAAACTTTTAAAAAATCTCAAAAAGGAGTTAATTAAATATCCCATTAACAGGATTGAAAATTAAAATTTGAATTAAAAGAAATTTTATTTTATTTAAGATTCCTTAAAATTTAACAACCTATAATTAAATATATTCTTTTTAATATTTTCAATTATGGCTAAATATATTGAAAGACTAAAGGAAAAAGTTAAAATAAAAAAATTTGATTCTAATCAACCAATTGGAGCTTGGATTTTCGTTGTAATTTTGAATATAGTTGGATTTGCGGGTTATTTTTACTTAAAGGTAAATCATATACAACTAGGTAGTTAAAAACTTATCTTATTTCCTTCTTAATTGAGCGACAAAAATTTTTTAGTCTTTCATTTCTCGTTAAGTCAGGTAAAGTCCAAATTGATTCTGTCTCAGGTAATGGATCTTTGCTCCATTCTTTGAATTCTTCCATTATCGAAGCATTATTTAATGTTGATGTATACTGTTTTCTTTTTTTTAAATATTTTCTAATTACTGTAAGATTTGCCTCAATATATTCCCTCATAATAAATACTTAATCTTCTATTTAATGTATCATCTAGCAAGTTCTACTTTAAAGAAAAGATTAATTAGACATTTTGAACTGCTTGAAAAAGTCCAAACGAATAACCTCCTATTAGAATCCAGCCAAGTACGCTTGATATTATTGTAGATCTTCTATTATGTCTCCTTAGAGCTGATTCAATCATTTCATTAACTTCATCTCTATTAAGGTATTCTTTCTTAGAGTTTTTTTTCATTTTTTTTTCTTTTTACAATAAACGAAT